>CAZZKL010000058.1:0-17711 GCA_964655135.1 uncultured Roseovarius sp.
AGATATAAAGATCGCCGGGCGGGCCACCGCGCATCCCGGCCTCGCCTTCGCCGGCAAGGCGGATGCGGGTGCCGGTTTCAACGCCTGCGGGGATGTTCACACTCAACGAGCGCTCTTTTTCCACCCGGCCCTGACCGTGGCAGGCTTTGCAGGGGTTTTTGATGATCTGGCCGATGCCCGAGCATGTCGGGCAGGTGCGCTCAACGGTGAAAAACCCCTGTTGCGCCCGCACTTTTCCCATGCCCGAACAGGTGGGGCAAGTGGCCGGTTCACCACCGCCATCGGCGCCTGAGCCATCGCATTTATCACAGCCAACCGCCGTCGGTACATTGATGGTTTTTTGCAGACCGGAAAACGCTTCTTCCAACGACACCCGCAGGTTATAGCGCAGGTCTGATCCGCGCGCAGCGCGATTGCGTGCGCCGCCACCGCCACCACCGCGCCCGCCCATGAAATCGCCGAAAAGATCGTCGAAAACATCGGAAAACGCGCTGGAAAAATCGCCATGCCCGCCGCCATGTCGGCCACCACCACCCATACCGCCTTCGAATGCCGCATGGCCAAAGCGGTCATATGCCGCCTTCTTTTCGGCATCTTTCAGGACATCATAAGCCTCGCCTGCTTCTTTGAACGCCGCCTCGGATTTGGGGTTATCGGCATTGCGGTCGGGGTGCAGCTCTTTGGCTTTGGTGCGGTATGCCTTTTTTATCTCGTCAGACGACGCACCTCTGGCGATACCCAGAACTTCGTAATAATCACGTTTGGCCATCGAGGATCTCCCTTAATCGGAACCGGGGCCGATCCAAAACTGAACCAGCCCCGCAAGTCCCGTCAGGCGCGTCAGGCGCGCTTGTCGTCGTCAAGGTCCTCAAAATCGGCGTCGACGATATCATCCGGTCCGGCTTCGTCCGCTGCCATCGGCTCATCATCGGCTTCGTCCTGGCTGGATTTGTAGATCGCCTCGCCAAGTTTCATTGCCGCCTCAGTGACGTTCTGAATGCCGGATTTGATCTTGTCGGTATTGTCATTTTCCAGCTCATCCTTGAGCGCCACAATCGCCAGTTCAATCGCCTCGATGGTGGTCGGATCAACCTTGTCGGCGTGCTCTTCCATCGCCTTCTCGGTTGAATTGATCAGGCTTTCGGCCTGATTGCGTGATTCAACCAACTCACGGCGTTCCTTATCGGATTCGGCGTTTTCCTCGGCGTCGCGGACCATTTGTTCGATGTCCTCGTCGCTAAGCCCACCCGAGGCCTGAATGGTGATCTTCTGCTCTTTGCCGGTGCCTTTATCCTTGGCGTGAACCGACACGATACCATTGGCATCAATATCAAACGCCACCTCAATCTGAGGCAGGCCGCGCGGCGCGGGCGGGATGTTTTCAAGGTTGAACTGACCCAAGAGTTTGTTGTCCTGTGCCATTTCCCGCTCGCCCTGGAACACCCGGATGGTCACGGCGTTCTGGTTATCCTCAGCGGTCGAGAAGACCTGACTTTTGTTGGTCGGGATCGTGGTGTTGCGATCAATCAGGCGGGTGAATACGCCGCCCAATGTTTCAATCCCAAGCGACAGAGGTGTCACATCCAACAGCACCACATCCTTGACATCGCCTTGCAGAACACCGGCCTGAATGGCGGCGCCCATGGCGACAACCTCATCCGGGTTCACGCCTTTATGCGGCTCTTTGCCAAAGAATTTGGTGACTTCCTCAACCACTTTTGGCATCCGGGTCATACCACCAACCAGAACGATCTCATCAATCTCCGAGGCTTTCATACCGGCGTCTTTCAACGCGGCGGCGCAGGGCTTCATCGAGGCTTTGATCAGGTCATTGACCAGGCTTTCAAGCTTGGCGCGGGTCAGTTTCATCACCATGTGCAGCGGCGAGCCATCCGTACCCATTGAGATGAACGGCTGGTTGATCTCGGTCTGGGCCGAGCTGGACAATTCAATCTTGGCTTTCTCGGCAGCTTCTTTGAGGCGCTGCAACGCCATCTTGTCTTTGGTCAGGTCAACGCCGTGTTCCTTTTTGAACTCATCGGCCAGATAATTGACGATGCGCATGTCAAAATCTTCACCGCCAAGGAAGGTATCGCCATTGGTGGCTTTTACCTCAAACAACCCATCGTCGATCTCAAGAATGGTCACGTCAAAGGTGCCGCCGCCAAGGTCATAAACCGCAATTGTATGGGTGTTTTCCTTATCAAGGCCGTAAGCCAGCGCCGCCGCTGTCGGCTCGTTGATGATCCGCAGCACTTCCAGACCGGCGATTTTACCCGCGTCTTTGGTGGCCTGACGCTGAGCGTCGTTGAAATAGGCGGGCACGGTGATCACCGCTTGGGTCACCTCTTCGCCAAGATAGCTTTCGGCGGTTTCTTTCATTTTGCCAAGGATAAAGGCCGAGATTTGGCTGGGCGAGTATTTCTCACCCCGGGCTTCGATCCAGGCATCGCCATTGCCGCCATCAACCACGTTGAACGGCATGTTCTTTTTGTCTTTGGCAAGGAATTTGTCATCCACCCGGCGACCGATCAGGCGCTTGACGCCAAAAACGGTGTTTTCGGGGTTGGTGACAGCCTGCCGTTTGGCCGGTTGGCCGACAAGGCGTTCGTTTTCCGTAAAGGCAACGATTGAAGGCGTGGTGCGCGCGCCCTCGGCGTTTTCGATAACGCGGGCCTGAGAGCCATCCATGATGGCGACGCAGCTATTTGTAGTTCCGAGGTCAATACCAATTACTTTGGCCATGTTTTATCCCTTCTGCTTTAGGCGATGATACAGAAACCAAACCCGTTATGGCGTCTGGCTTCTGATGCTTTGTCGGCTACCGGTCATCGATTAGCCGCGCTTCCCGGCGTATATAGGCAGGCCTGTCTGCCCCTGCAACCATAACGGGGGGGTGGATTTTGCAATTTTTCTGTAAATTATGCACGAATGAGGTCTGAACGGAGGAAAAATGCCAGAATCAGCGAATATTCCGACAATTATCCTGCGGGGGTGTCACATTTTTAAGGGGCTGCTTGATCTCCCGGCACAGGTGGAAATGTTGGAGGCGGTGCGCGGTGTTGTGGCCCGCGCGCCTCTGTTTTCGCCGGACACGCCTTATGGCAGGCCGATGTCGGTGCGGATGACATCGGCGGGCAAATATGGCTGGTATTCTGACCGCTCGGGTTACCGCTACGAGCCCTTGCATCCCAATGGTGCGCCGTGGCCCGCCATCCCCGCGCAAGTGCTGGCGGTTTGGCGAAAGTTGGTGAGTAAGACCCGCGATCCCGATTGCTGTTTGATCAACTACTATGGTGAGGGCGCGCGCATGGGGCTGCACCGCGACCGCGATGAGGCTGATTTTAATTGGCCGGTGCTGTCGGTGTCGTTGGGCAATGACGGCTTATTTCGCATTGGCAGCACCACGCGCGGCGGCAAGACAGAATCAATCTGGTTGAACTCGGGCGACGTGGTGGTGATGGGGGGTGCTGCGCGGCTGGCCTATCACGGGGTGGACCGCATCCGCTTTGGCGCGTCAAAGCTGATGCCAAAGGGCGGGCGGATCAATCTGACGCTACGGGTGGTTGATCAGGGCGATATGGAACAGCACCCTGAATAATGCGCCCAGTCCTGGCCAGAGGGCAGAAGAACGTCAATGGAAATACCGTACTGCCGGTCTGACATGCCATCGTTGCAGCTTTGAGCCGAAAAGATTGCATTAAGCGGATCGTTGCCTTGGGGTGGCCATGCCGTTTCACTGTAGCGACCCGGATCATTGGCCGAGCGCCGCACGCGGGGAAACTGAAACTCTTGCGCATCCGCGCCCATCATATGGAATTTAACAGTGTTTTCGTCGCGTGAGTGTATGAAGGAGGCCGACCAAAAAGGCTCGGTCCCGAAGCATGAGAGTGAGGGCGGAGGCCAGTCGAATTCCTGTTCTTGCGATAAAAACCGTATCGACGCCCAGCCGGATGAGTCTTGGCTGTTTACCTTTGCCCATTTGCCATCTGGTGAAATACCGACGACTTCAACCCCTGTCGCGTCGGGGGCAAGGGTGCCAATGATGTCAGAACCTGCTGAGGGTCCGGCCCGAACATTCAGGGTATCGTTAGCGACGACACCCACCACCTTGTAAAGCGATGGCCATGATTGTGCCGCCACCTGCAAAGGCAGCATGAGCAGGCAAAATATAAGCAGGCGTATCATCTGCGGGCATTCCAACTGCTTGAGGCATGTTGACGGGTGTAAAACTCAGCCATCAATCCGATTACAAGCAGGCACACCGAAACGATAATCGGGTATTCAATCGATGTATTACGCGGCACATAATTAACAAACATGAAGCCCCGGGCCTGATCAATCAAATGAAAAAGCGGGTTCCAATCAAATATCGGCAGCATGAAGGAGGGCAAAGTATTGGCAACAAACATCTTTCCCGATGCAATCATATTGATCCTTTGAAAGACGGTTGTGAAGACTTTAACAAAGGCAGGTGACCACGGTTTCATAGACATCAGGACCAGCCCGATTGCCAATCCGGAAAGCCAGGCGACCATAAGCATAGCAAAGGCTCCGGCGGGATTATCAATTTCAAACGGGGTAACGGCCACATAATAGACGAACAAGATTACAAACAATGTCAGCAGTTGAATATAAAGCACACCAATCGCTGCAGCGGCAATCGCAATGATCGTATTCATTGGCGCATGTTGCATCATTTGCGAAGATGGCCCATCGGCCCCGGCAATCGCGCCAATGGTTCTGATATGTATCAAAAACAAAAAAACGCCCGATATGATGTAAAGCAGAAAATCCCCGCGTATATTCGCGCTTTTCAAGCCCAGGATCATGAACATCAGATAAAATGCCATAACGAAAATCGCCGCCTGCAGCATGTTGTTGACCAACGCGAAGATGGCATTGCTGTGGCCCTTGCGAATATCGCGAACAACCGAGTGATAGGTCAACTCAGCCATTCCAAGGGCTGATTGAAATAATGACTTGCGTTTTACCTGATGAAACATGAACCCATAAACCCGAATTGCCTTTGCAAAGAGTTTCGCACAGAAATCTTGCTGTCTCGTTACCAGCGCAGCATAAGGGACGTCAGGCGATCTATCAACGTGCCAAGTATCAGGAGCTTTAATTTGGACTATACCAAGCTTGAAACAGTAATGCGAAAGCTGGCGCTGGCCGCCGGGGATAAGATCATGCAGATCTATCAGGCCGATGATTTTGAGGTCAAAACCAAGTCTGACAATAGCCCCGTGACCGAGGCCGATGAGGCCGCAGATGCGATTATTTCGGCGGGCCTGCGCAAAGCCTTCCCCGATACCTTGCTGATCACTGAAGAACAGGCCGGCACCCATAGCCAAAGCGCTGATAGCTTTTTGATTGTTGATCCGCTTGATGGCACCAAGGAATTCATCCACCGCCGGGGGGATTTTACCGTTAATATTGCTTTGGTTGAGGACGGCACGCCCACCCGGGGTGTTGTTTATGCCCCGGCCAAGGCCCGGATGTTTTTCACCCGCGCAGACGGGCAGGCGGTGGAGGAGGCCGGGCCATTCACACCCGATACCGTTGGCCCCCTAAGCCCTATATCCGTGTCAAACCCTGATAATACCGCGTTGATGGTGGTGGCCAGCAAATCGCACCGCGATCAGGCCACCGATGACTATATCGGCAAATATAGCGTGCGGGATATGAAAAGCGCAGGCTCGTCCCTGAAATTTTGCCTGATTGCCACCGGCGAGGCCGATATTTACCCGCGTGTGGGCCGGACGATGGAATGGGATACCGCTGCGGGCCACGCGGTGTTGAATGGCGCGGGGGGCAAGGTGGTGCGGTTTGACGATCACACGCCGCTGATTTACGGCAAACCCGGCTATGCCAACCCGTTTTTTATCGCTTATTCGCCTGATGTTACGCTAAAGGACGCCTGAAATGTCTGTATTGATCGTGATCCCCGCGCGCTATGCCTCAGCCCGCTATCCCGGCAAACCGCTGGCCACATTGACCGGCGCCACAGGCGAGACAAAAAGCCTGATCCAAAGGTCATGGGAGGCGGCGATGCAGGTCTCAGGCGCAGACCGTGTGGTGGTGGCCACCGATGATGCGCGTATCCGTGAGGCTTGTGACGCATTTGGGGCCGAGGTGGTGATGACATCCTCCGACTGCGGCAATGGCACCGAGCGCTGTGCCGAGGCGCTGGAAAATCTGGGCGGGGGCTTTGATATTGTGGTCAATCTGCAAGGCGACGCGCCGCTGACGCCGCATTGGTTTGTCGAAGACCTGATCAAGGGCCTGCAAAATGATCCGACATCCGATGTGGCCACCCCGGTTTTGCGCTGCAATGGCCGGGCGTTGAATGGATTTCTGGAGGATCGCGCCCATGGCCGGGTTGGTGGCACCACGGCGGTGTTTACCAATGACCGGCACGCGCTGTATTTCTCTAAGGAGGTCCTGCCGTTTACGGAAAAATATTATGATGACGCCGATGACACCCCGGTGTTTCACCATGTTGGGGTATATGCTTACCGCCCATCGGGGTTATCGGCCTATATTGGCTGGCAACCCGGCGCGCTTGAGATGCTCGAAGGGCTTGAGCAGTTGCGATTCCTGGAAAATGGCCGCAAAATTCTATGTGTTGAGGTTTTGGCCAACGACCGGCAGTTTTGGGAGCTGAACAACCCTCAGGACGTGGCCCGGATTGAGGCGATGATGGCCGAAATGGGCATGGCGTAAGCTGATTGCCGCAGTTTTCCGGCGTCAGGCAGAATTTAACCTGTAATTACAATAGTTGTGCGTATACTGAATAGACATCCTCTTGGTCTATAATCCGATGATAATATGAAGATACTTCAAGGAGCGGTTGATGCGTAAGAAGGTAACCAAGGCGATATTTCCGGTGGCCGGGATGGGCACGCGCTTTTTGCCCGCGACCAAATCCGTGCCCAAAGAGATTATGACGTTGGTTGATCGCCCCTTGGTGCAATACGCCATTGATGAGGCGCGCGAGGCGGGGATCAAGGAATTTATCTTTATCACCTCACGCGGCAAGGGCGCGCTTGAGGATTATTTTGATCATGCGCCGGCGCTTGAACAGGAATTGCGCAAACGCGGCAAGGATGAGCTGTTGGAGATCCTCAAATCCACCAATATGGAAAGCGGTGAGATTGCCTATATGCGCCAACACAAACCCCTTGGCCTTGGTCATGCGGTGTGGTGTGCCCGGCGTCTGATCGCGAATGAGCCGTTTGCCGTGATCCTGCCCGATGATGTGATCGCCGCCGAAAAATCCTGTCTGGCGCAGATGGTTGAGGCATTTGAAGAAACCCAAGGCAATATCGTGGCGGCAATGGATGTGCCGGATCATATGACCTCATCTTATGGGATTTTGGATGTGAAAGAGGATAAAGGCTCGATCATTTCCACCAATGGCATGGTTGAAAAGCCGGGACCGGGGGAAGCGCCCTCTAATCTGGCCGTTATAGGCCGGTATATTCTGACGCCGACAGTGCTGCAAAAGCTGAATGCAAAGAAACCCGGCGCGGGTGGGGAAATTCAGCTAACCGATGCGATTGCCGATGCGATTGCCGATGGCGAAGAGGTATACGGATACCGCTTCAAGGGAGAGCGGTTTGATTGCGGATCAAAGGCCGGGTTCCTGCGGGCGACGGTGGCCTTTGCCCTGGCGCGCGATGATTTGCGCGATGATCTTTGGGCCTACCTGAATGACACTGTGCATGCCCATAAAGCAGCGCAATAAAGTGCCGGGGGCCGGGGTTTGAGCAATATTCTTGTCACCGGCGGCGCGGGCTATATTGGCTCTCATGCCTGTAAGGTGCTGAAGGCGGCAGGCTATACGCCGGTGACCTATGACAATCTTTGCACCGGCTGGGAAGAGGCGGTGAAGTTTGGCCCGTTTGAGCGCGGCGATTTGAATGACCGCGCCCGTCTCGATCAGGTCTTTGCCAAATATCAGCCCGCAGCGGTGATGCATTTTGCAGCCCTCAGTCAGGTCGGCGAAAGCATCCAACAGCCGGGGCTATACTGGCGCAATAACGTGGCGGGATCGCTGACATTGCTGGATGCGGCGGTGGATGCCGGGTGTCTGAATTTTGTGTTTTCCTCAACCTGCGCCACTTATGGTGATCAAGATAATGTTGTGCTGGATGAGGCCTGCGCGCAAAATCCGATCAACGCCTATGGCGCCAGCAAACGCGCCATCGAAAACATGCTGCGGGATTTTGAAACCGCGCATGGCCTACGGCATGTGATTTTCCGCTATTTCAACGTGGCGGGTGCCGACCCCGAGGCAGAAGTGGGCGAATTTCATCAGCCCGAGACCCATCTGGTGCCGCTGGTGCTGGACGCGGTTGCGGGCAAACGCGCGGCGCTAACAATTAACGGCAGTGATTATGATACCCCTGACGGCACTTGCATTCGCGATTATGTGCATGTGTTGGATCTGGTTGAGGCGCATGTTCTGGGTCTGAAATGGCTGGAGGCGGGCAAGGGCACGGATGTGTTCAATCTGGGCACCGGCAGCGGATTTTCCGTGCGCGAGGTGATTGATCAGGCCTGCACCGTGACCGGCCGCAAGGTGCCCGTGATTGAGGGGCCGCGCCGCGCCGGGGATTGCACCAAACTGGTCTCCGGCTCAACCCGGGCGCAGGCTGAGTTGGGCTGGAAACCCACGCGGTCAGAGATGCGAACCATGATTGCCGATGCTTGGCGCTGGCACCAAACTGGACATTACAGCAAATAACACCGAACTTCTGGATATGGCGATAGCGAGCAGGCGTTATGATATATGGCTAGGTTAAAAAAACTGGCACTTGCCTATCGGCTGCGGTGGATGCGGCGGCGTCTGCTGTGGCGTGCCCTGCGCAAGCGGCGACAGTTGCAAGCGGTGCATGACCGCACGGCGCAGATTGCCCCCGAGGATATTTTGCTGGCCTCGACCATGCGCAACGAAATCACCCGCCTGCCGCATTTTCTGGCGCATCATCGCAAGCTGGGGGTGGGGCATTTTCTGATTGTTGAGAATGGCAGCACCGACGGCACGCGCGAGTATCTGGCGCAGCAGCCGGATGTCTCGTTGTGGTCAACCGCCCACAGCTATCGTTTGTCGCGCTTTGGGGTGGATTGGCTGACATGGCTGCAAATCCGCTATGCCCATGGTCACTGGTGCCTGACGCTGGATGCTGATGAGCTGTTTGTGTACCCCTATCACGATACCCGCCCCCTGCCCGCGCTGGTCAGTTGGCTTGAGCAGAGCTGCGATAAATCCTTTGGCGCGTTGATGCTGGATATGTATCCCAAAGGGCCGCTCAGGAATCAAACCTACAGACCCGGTGATGATCCGATAAAAACCCTGAATTGGTTTGATGGCGGCAATTATATGATCCAACGCCAGCCCAAGCTGGGAAACCTGTGGATACAAGGCGGTGTGCGGGCGCGGCATTTCTTTGCCGATAATCCACGCCGGGCGCCGACCATGGGCAAGACGCCACTGGTAAAATGGCACCGGCGCTATGCCTATATCAGCTCAACCCATTCGATTTTGCCGGCGCGGCTCAATCATGTCTATGATGATCAGGGCGGTGAAAAGATGTCGGGCGTTATCTTGCACACCAAATTCCTGCCGATTGTGATTGAAAAATCCACTGAGGAAAAACAGCGCGGTGAACATTTTGCCAATAGCGCGCTTTATGATGGCTATTATGAGGCTCTGGCAGGCAATCCTGATCTGTGGTGTGAGACCTCAACCAAATTGATCAACTGGCGGCAGTTGGAAACCATGGGCCTGATGTCAAAAGGAAATTGGGTATGACTGAGGGCGCATTTTCCAACAGGTGCCCGGCATGAGTTTGCGGCAATCATATCGGATGCGTCTGCGCCGCAAGCGGATGAAAATCCGCGCCTGGCGCAAGCATTTTACGCTACAGCCGATTGCGGACAGAACCGCAAATATCCGGCCCGGTGATATTTTGCTGTTTTCCACGCTGCGCAATGAAAATATCCGCTTGCCGTATTTCCTGAAATATTACCGCGCGATGGGCGTCTCACATTTCCTGATGGTTGATAATAACAGCAACGATGGCGGGGCTGAGTATCTGGCTGAACAGCCGGATGTATCTTTGTGGTCAACAAAGGCGAGCTATAAAAAAGCCGGGTATGGCATTGATTGGCTGAACTGGCTGCAGGGGAAATACGGCCATGATCACTGGACCCTTGTGGTTGATCCCGATGAGCAGTTTATCTATCCGTTTTGCGACAGCAGGCCGATACAGGCGCTGACCGATTGGCTGGATGCGAAAAAGGTGCGCTCATTCGGGGCGATGCTGTTGGATATGTACCCAAGAGGCGAATTTGACGCGCAACCCTATCAGCGCGGGCAAGACCCGATTGAGATTGCCCAATGGTTTGATTCCGGCAATTACAGCATTAAGAAAAACAAGTTGTTGGGAAATCTTTGGATACAGGGCGGGCCACGGGCGCGGGTGTTTTTCCATGACACGCCAAAACAGGCCCCGGCGTTGAACAAGATACCCTTGGTGAAGTGGGACAGGAATTACACCTATGTCAGCTCAACCCACACCTTACTGCCGCGCGGGCTTAATCTGGTTTATGACGAATGGGGCGGAGAACGCGCCAGCGGCGTGCTGCTCCATACCAAGTTTCTGGATATGTTTTCGGCCAAGGCGCAAGAAGAATTAAGCCGCAAGCAACATTATGCCGCCAGTATGGAATATAAGGCCTATGCTGCGCCCGGATGTGATACTTCAGGGCTTTGGTGCAAATGCTCGGAAAAGTATATAAACTGGCGACAACTTGAAATCCTTGGGCTGATGTCAAAGGGAAACTGGGTGTGAAAAAGGATAGCAAACCCATGCGCACGGGGATTGTCATGTTGGTCCATACGGCCTTTGACCGCGCTGAGCAGTTGGCGCGGCATTGGGCGGCGTCGGGGTGCCCGCTGGTGATCCATGTTGATTGTCAGGTGGCGGATGGAGAATACAAAGCGTTTGTTTCTGCGCTGTCTGATCTGCCGGAGGTTCAGTTTAGCAAACGCCACTGTTGTGAATGGGGCACCTGGGGGCTGGTGGCCGCCACACAAAACGCAGCACAGGTGATGCTGGATAGCTATGAGGATGTGCGCCATGTCTATCTGGCGTCGGGCGCATGTATGCCGCTGCGGCCGGTGCAGGAATTGCTGGAGTATCTTGCGGCGCGGCCCCAGACGGATTTTATCGAATCCGCCACCACCGCCGATGTGCCCTGGACCATAGGCGGGCTGGACCGCGAACGCTTTACCATGCGGTTTCCGTTTTCATGGCGTAAGCGGCGCAAATTGTTTGATAAATACGTCGCCCTGCAGCGGCGTTTAGGCTTCAAGCGTAAAATCCCCAAGGGGATTGATCCGCATATGGGCTCGCAATGGTGGTGCCTGACAAGGGAAACCTTATCGGCCATCCTGAACGACCCGCAGCGTGAGGTATATGATACATATTTCAGCAAGGTCTGGATCCCTGATGAAAGCTATTTTCAAACCCTGGCGCGGAATTATACCCGCCAGATCGAAAGCCGCCCGCTTACCCTGTCGAAATTTGACAATCAGGGTAAGCCGCATGTGTTTTATGATGATCACCTGCAATTACTGCGGCGCTCGGATTGCTTTGTGGCGCGCAAAATCTGGCCTCGGGCGGATGCGCTTTATCAGGCGTTTTTAACCGATCAGGCCCACGCTATGGGCCGGACCGAGCCGAACCCCGGCAAGATTGATCACATATTCGCCACCGCCGCCGACCGCCGCACCCACGGCCGCCCCGGGCTTTATATGCAAAGCCGCTTTCCCACCGAGGACCGCGCCGGCGGACTGACATGCGCGCCATATTCGGTGTTTGAAGGCTTTGGCGATTTGTTTGAGGATTTTGACGGCTGGCTGAGCAAAACCACCGGCGCAAAAATTCATGGCCATCTGTTTGCCCCCAAGCGGGCGGAATTTGCCGATGATATGACGGTTGTCAGCGGCGCCCTGAGCGATAGCGCCAAACTGCGCGATTATAACCCCTCCGCGTTTCTGGCCAATCTGATCTGGAACACAAGGGGCGAACGCCAGTGTTTTCAGTTTGGGCCGCGTGACCGGCAGCATATTAGCTGGTCAATGGCCAAGGATCCCAATGCGCATATCTCGGTGATAACCGGGGCCTGGGCGGTGCCGCTTTATCTGTCAAAGCGGGAATGCAGCGATATTCGCAGCATGGCGGCGCTTTTACAGCAGGCCGAGATCAAACATATGGATATTTTGAAATCCAAATGGGCCAAGGCAAATCTGCAGGTCTGGACATTGGCCGAATTCATCAAGGCCCCGATGGAGCCGCTTCAGGCCATTATTGATGAGATCAGCCTTAAAGACGGGACCAATCTGGCCGAGGTGCCAAAAATGGCCGATCTTACGGGTTTTGCTGAGTTCCTGCAAAAACTGCAAAATCAGGGGATGCACCCCTATCTGATGGGGGATTTTCCAATGCCGGGTGATCCGCAAGATAAGACACCGCCCAAACGCAAACATTATCAGGTGAAATAACCCCCTTATGTCAGCCCCCTTTGATTATTTCGTGGTGTTTGCCGATATGCGTACCGGCTCAAACCTGCTTGAGAGCAATATCAATAATTTTGCCGGGCTTGAGTGTTTCGGCGAGGCGTTTAATCCAAATTTTATCGGCCAGCCCAATCACGATGAGATGCTGGGCATCACCCTTAAAATGCGTGAGGCAAAGCCGCTGCAACTTATTGATAAAATTAAACAAAACACCCCAGCACTGGGCGGGTTCCGGTATTTTCATGACCATGATCCAAGGGTATTTGAGACCTGCCTGAATGATCCGCGCTGTGCCAAGATCATCCTGACCCGCAACCCGGTTGACAGCTATGTATCCCTGAAGATCGCCCGCGAAACCGGACAGTGGAAGCTGACCAACGTCAAGCGCCGCAAAGACAGCAAGATCAGTTTTGACGCGGAAGAATTTGAGCGCTATTTCGGGCAGTTGCAGGCGTTTCAACAGGTGTTGAAGACTGGGCTTCAGACCGCCGGGCAAACCGCGTTTTATCTGACTTATGAAGACCTTCACAGCCTTGAGATGATCAACGGCCTGGCGCGCTATCTTGGCTTGGATGAGGTGCTGAAATCGCTGGAAACCAAACTCAAAAAGCAAAATCCGGGCGGGGTGAAGGATAAGGTTTCAAATTACGCGGATATGCAAAGCGCGCTGATGGGGTTTGATCGTTTTGATTTATCGCGCACCCCAAATCTTG
This sequence comes from uncultured Roseovarius sp., assembly GCA_964655135.1. Taxonomy (GTDB): domain Bacteria; phylum Pseudomonadota; class Alphaproteobacteria; order Rhodobacterales; family Rhodobacteraceae; genus Roseovarius. The sequence continues at coordinate 13,309 of CAZZKL010000058.1, forward strand.
AGCCTCGGCGCGGGCCTGCGGTTCCGGGGTTTGTTTTGGCGGCCCGGGCGCCGCTGTTGTATATGCCTGTCCGCTCGGGGCCGGATCATCAGGTTGGCGCGTGGCTGGCGGCACTTGATAAGGCGGATCAAAATGACCTGCGCACGGACCTCAATCAACAGGTATTGCGGCAATGGATGCGAAACACCCCCAAGCACCGGAGTTTCACGGTTCTGCGCCATCCGGTGGCGCGGGCACATCAGGCGTTTTGCAATAAAATTCTGCATGGCGGGCCGGGCACCTATCCCGCCATCCGCAAAAAACTGCGCAATTTTTATAAACTGCCGTTGCCGGGAAAACTGCCTGATGATGGCTATGATTTGAACGCGCACCAACAGGCTTTTATCGCGTTTTTGGAGTTTTTGCAGGCCAATCTTGCGGGTCAGACCAGCGTGCGGGTTGATGCACATTGGGCGTCACAGGCCGCCGTTTTGCAGGGAATGGCGCAGTTTTGCCTGCCGGATATGATCATCCGCGAGGCTGACATGCCAGAGGAGCTAACCGCGCTTGCGCGCAAAGTTGGCATTGAAAATGCGGCCTTGCCACCAGCGACCCCTGATGATGAGCCATTTGCGTTGAAAGACATTTACAATGACACGATTGAGGCGCTGGCAAAGGCTATTTACCAGCGCGACTACCTGATGTTTGGCTTTCAAAACTGGGGTTAAAGCGTTTCGCAATTAAGTTGGGTCACAAGTTAATTGCGAAACGCATACAACATCAAAGCGTTGCACCGCGTTTCGACACATTGTTTGTCTCAACAATAAGTCGAAACGCTTTAAGCCGCCTGAACCGCCTGCGTTTCGGTCACAATGGTATAAAGCGTGGCCGGATCAGTGTTGGCGCGCAGCTTGGCGCAAATCGCCGGGTTGCGCAGGGTACGCGACACCAGCGCCAGCGCCTTAAGGTGCTCAACCCCCGCGTCGCTTGGGGCAAAGAGCGCAAAGGCCAGATCAACAGGCTGTCGGTCAACCGCATCAAAATCAATCGGCTTTTCAAGCAGCACCAATGCGCCAACAACCTGATCAAGCCCCTCAATCCGCGCGTGCGGCAGCGCCACACCGTTGCCCACCCCCGTCGGCCCAAGGCTTTCGCGTTCCTGCAGGGCATCCACCGCCAGCGATTGCTTGACGCCATAAGCCAGCTCGGCAATGCCGCCCAGCTCATGAAACAGGCGTTTTTTGCTGGATGCGGCGGATAAAACACGCACCGCCTCGGGCTTGAGGATCATAGACATTTCCATTTGTTTTGCATCACTCCAACCGGGCTAACGCAGAGGCGTCAAAGCTCCGGGATTTCAGGGATCAATCCAACCGATGTTGCCGTCATCCCGGCGATACACCACGTTCAATCCCTCTTTTCCCTCATTGCGAAAGACAAGCACCGGAGCGCCCGCCAATTCCATTTGCATTACGGCTTCACCAACTGACAGCGACGGTATTTTCGTTTCCATCTCAGCAATAATAATAGGTTGCAGGCTTTCCGGCTCTGATTCGGTTTCCTTGCTATCCGAGGCGAGGATATAGGAGGATGCGCCAAGATGTTCAACCGGTTCCTTGCGGTCACGGTGATGATCCTTGAGGCGGCGTTTGTAGCGGCGTAATTGCTTATCCATCTTCTCGCAGCACTGATCAAAAGCGGCGTAAATCTCATGGGCGTGGCCGCGCGCCTGTGCGGTTAGGCCGGTCGACAGATGCACAATGGTTTCACAGACAAATTCACTTGCGCTTTTTGAAAAAATGACCTGTGCGTTCGTCGGGCGCTCGGCGTATTTTGCTATGGTCGAGCCAAGCTCATCTTTGACATGCTGTTGCAGGGCATTGCCAATATCGATCTGTTTTCCGGTGATTTGATAGCGCATTTTGTCTCCTGTTAATTACAATCCGGCGATGTGTTTGGGCGCGACTGTGCCACGCCTGCTTCAGAACCGGATAAGGAAAATTGACGTTTGTTCAGCTTGTCCAAAACCCGGCCCATAATGCGGGGCCCATTTCAGGGGCAGCACGAGATTTGCAATCGTCATACCCTATAATGAGGTGATTCCGGGGGCCAATGTCAATGCGGTTTGATGTCGTAACACGAAAGTTTTGTGAATTAACGCAGGGGGTTTTTACTAAATTTTGAAACTGTCCCCCAGATAGACCCGGCGCACGTTTTCATTTTCCACCACATCATCCGGCGTGCCCGACATCAGCACCTTGCCATCATGCAAAATATAGGCGTGATCAACAATCTCAAGTGTTTCGCGCACGTTGTGATCGGTGATCAGCACGCCAATGCCGCGCTTTTTCAGGTCGGCCACCAGATGCCTTATGTCATCGACGGATATGGGATCAACCCCGGCAAACGGCTCATCCAGCAACAGATATTTTGGGTCTGCGGCCAATGAGCGGGCAATCTCAACCCGCCGCCGCTCACCGCCTGACAGGGCCAAAGCAGGGGCGCGGCGCAGATGCTCAACCGAGAAATCCGACAGCAATTCTTCCAGACGTTCGCGGCGTTTGTGGCGGTCTTTGATGGATATATCGAGAATCGCCATGATGTTATCTTCGACCGACATGCCCCTGAATATCGACATCTCTTGCGGCAGATAGCCAATACCAAGGCGCGCCCGGCGGTACATCGGCAGGTTGGTCACATCGCGGCCATCAATCAAAACATGCCCGCCCTCAGGGTTGATCAGCCCGGCAATGGCATAAAAACAAGTGGTCTTGCCCGAGCCATTTGGCCCCAAAAGCGCCACCACCTGACCCTGTTTCAGGCTGAGCGATACATCGCGGATCACAACCTTCTTTTTATAGCTCTTGCGCAGGTTAGTAACCTGAAGGCCGGCGGTATCGGGGCCGGTGTTTTCATGGGCGATATGAAGGTTTGGTTTGCTCATTGCGACGGTTCCTGATTAAGCACGGTTTTCACCCGCCCGGCCATGCGGGCAGTATTGGCAACCGTATTCACATACATTCTATCGCCGGTTATCACCGTAAGCCCCTGAAGAACAAGCACATTACCCAGCATTTCGATCTGTCCGGTATCCACATTATAAACCGCGCGGTTAGATTCGGCGGCGTCTTCACCGCTGGCCAGCGTCACCCCGCCGTAAGCCTTCAGCATTTTAATGCCGCTTCTGTCGCCCCGGTAAATCACCAGAACCTTGGACGCGGCAAGCCGCATATCCCCCTGACCGATTAACACATTACCGGCAAAGGTGGCGGTGTTTGTATTTTGATCCACCGCCAGACTGTCGGCGGTGATCTCAACCGGTTGGTTGCTGTCTTGTTTGAGGCCACCAAAGGCAAATTGCCCGCCCTGCGCGGCAACAAATGCCGGAGCCAACACGAAAAACACAGATAAAATCAGGCCAGATAATCGAAGCACTTGGATCATTCCTTGATTACATAAGGCTTGTATAACAGCCGGACGCCACCCGTGAAAAGCAAATCTATCTGTCCGGATGCCTTATCCCGGGTCAAGAGCATCCCCCCGGCCTCAAAATTGCCCGTTGGGCCGGTGCCGGTGACCGGGCCGGGTGCCTCGGCATAAAACCGGTCAAACCGCGATAACAGCACTTCGGTAGTAATATCATACCCATTACTGGTGATCATACGCACATTTCCATCCAGATTTGCCGTCAGATTGGTTTGATGCATATCGGCATTGTCTGCGGTAATATCAATGATCATCCCGGAATTCAGCCGCATTTTCAGGCTGACGTCATCGGCAAGAAAATGCGCCATATCCTTGGGGTCGGGCCGCGCGCGCCGGGCTTTGAAGGTAATTTCGGTGCCGTTTTCCGTTACCCCGGCAAAAGTGGGGTTGGTCACGCCCAAATCCTGCGCCCGCTGTTCAAGGTCAATTCGGGCAAACGGGATGGCCGTGGATGGGTCAAACCGGCGTGAGATCAAAAACATCGTCGATAACAGCGCCAACGCCCCCAGCGGCAGGATGATCTTCATCCAGGCAATGAACTTTGAGTAGAGGTTATCATGGCGGGCCATCTAAAGCGCTTCCAGTAACCGCCTAATGGGCGAATATATCGATCTCGGGCCAGCCCGACAAATCAAGCTGCGCCCGGACGGGCAGGAAATCAAAACACGATTGCGCCAAAGCCATGCGGCCTTCACGCTTGAGCATTTCATTTAGCACATCGCGCAACTGATGCAGATACAATACATCCGATGCGGCATAGCTGAGCTGTGCCTCGGTAAGTGCCCCAGCCCCCCAATCCGAGGATTGCTGCTGTTTTGAGACATCCACATTCAGCAATTCCTGCAACAGGTTTTTCAACCCGTGCCGGTCGGTATAGGTGCGCACCAGTTTGCTGGCGATCTTGGTGCAATAAACCGGCTGGGTGAGCGCGCCAAAGG
>CAZZKL010000059.1:0-17302 GCA_964655135.1 uncultured Roseovarius sp.
CGGGCCGGGGGCCTTGGTGGGCCATGTCAGGCGGGTTGAGATTACCTGATCAAAGCCCAGAGCGCGGGCCAGAGGATCCGCCACCACATCCACGGCAGCGGTGACCAGAATAAGCCGGTCGCCGCGCGTTTTGTGGCTGTTGATCGCCGCTTGCGCACCGGGGCGCAGGCCATTGGCCAGAACACCAGCCACAAAAGCGTCGGCCTTGGTTTGCAACTGTGCGCGGTCATGGGTTTTGAGGGTTTTTATGCCAGCCTCTTTGATTGACGTGCGTGGCACAAGGCGCAGTTTATAGGCGACCATGCGCAGGATGATCAGCGTTAACTGCCCCCAAAACAGCGGTTTTTTGCCGTTCACATGCAGCAAAAACCACGTCCATGTGGGGGCGCGGGTGATGGTGCGGTCAAGGTCAAAGATCGCGGTGCCTGCCATGGCGGATCAGCCCGCCATCCATGAGGTGGGTTTAACCGGCAACCGCCACGCCTGAATAAGCCGCACTTGGTGGAAGATCAGCCAGAAAAGCGTCCAACCCGCCATGGCGACAAAACCCCAGCCGGGGGCGCCGAAGATCACAAAAATCATGAAGATCAGCATGTTGGGGTTGCGCCTTGCGGTGATTTCGCGGGCGAAGGAATCAAGCCGCTCCCAGACGTGGATGTGAAAGCCGAATAGGCCGATGAATATGCCCTCCTGCACCCGGTTGAGCACATAACCAACCACCAGAACCCACAGTGAGGCGTCCAGCCAGAAGGTGCTGATTCCGGTGGGGACAAGGGTGAGCCCATGCCACATCGCCCAGTACCAGAACGGCGGGTGGATGAGATCAATCAGGTGGTCATAAATATTGCCCCATTTGGAATAGCTCATGGTGGTGCGGGCGAGTTTGCCATCAACCGTATCAAGGAAGGTCATGACCCAGGCTGAGATGATGCCAAGGGTCCAGTAGCCCTCCCAAAACAGCCAAAGGGCGGCGAACACCAATAGAAGGCTGACGGTGGTCACCGTATTGGGCGAGATATGCCGCCGGGCGGCCCAGCGGGTGACGTGAAAGGCGGGCAGGGGCCAGGCGTATTTGGTCACCAAATCCGTGACACCTTTGTAGGAGCCTTTGAACAGGCGCTTTTCAATCCGGCGCGGGGTCTCATCCTCGATTGAGAGCGCGTATGGGGCCTCACGTTTGCGCAGCACCTCGTCGTAGGAGCCGGCGAAAAATTCTGCATCGCCGGGGGTGAACCCGGCGGCACTGAGCGCGTCAATGTCGGGGTTATCTTGGTTGATGAGGTATTCAAATGTGTCGGGCATGGCCCCTTCAGGCAGGTGTAGAGCGGCCAGACGCGGCGCGCTGCCGGATTTATCGGTGACGATTAGCGCCGCCCCCGGTGTGGCCAGAAGGGCGCGTTGCAGGGCGGGGGACAGCACCCATTCAGTGCCCACCAAAAGGCGCGCGTTTGGATCATCAACCGCCGCTGCTCCGGCCTTTTGCCAAGCGCGGTGCTGCCATTCGCGCAGCTCTAACCCCCAAAGTTTTGTGGGCACCTCGCCCAGAAGGCGCACGCTTGGGTCTTTTGTCATCGGGTCATTCCATTTATCATGCGGCGGGCAAGGGCGGCGCTGGGGCCTCTCTGAGCGGCTTATTTTAGATAGGGGAATAACCATGGAAAGCCCGGAAATACCAGAACGAAACGCCACTTTTTCCCGTTTCGGCGGCGAGGAGACGCTGATTGCCGATTATCGCTGGTGGAGCGTGCAGGTGCGGCCGCAGCAGGCGACATTGGGCGCGCTGATCCTTTTGGCGCATGGCCCGGCGCAGGCGTTTGGCGATTTGGCGCTGGGTGCGCACGGCGAACTTGGCCAGATTACCCGTGATATTGAGGTCGTGGTGGGGCGATTTGGCAACCAAAAGATCAACTATATGATGTTGATGATGGTTGATCCGCATGTGCATTTTCATGTGCTGCCGCGTTATGACCGGGAGGTGGTGTTTGAGGGCATTACTTTTGCTGATCCCGGCTGGCCGGGGCTGCCGAATTTGGGCCATGCGCCTGAGGCAGAAGACGCGGCGGCGCGGGTTGCGGCGGAATTGCGCGGGGTTTGGCCTGATTCTATGGGGTGAATTTACAGGCGTTTATTGCGCTCGCGCCGCCAAAATGCCACGCACAAGCACCAGATCGGCGGGTTTATCGACGTCGATCGCGGCCTCGGCAAAGGGCAGGATGATCGGGCTAACCCGCGCGCCAAGGCGTTTTGACAGCATGGCAAACACTGCGTTGGGGCCGGAGCGTGACAGGAATATGCGCAGGGCTGTTAACGGCCCGAAACGCCAGGCGATGCGCCAGGGTTTTTTGCGGTCCTGCTCGGCGCTTTGCCAGAATTCCAGCACTTTGAGTGCCGCAGGGGTGGCCAGATAGAACAGGTTGCAGCCCGATAATTCGGCCCCGCCAAGGCGTAAATATGTGCGCTTGGTTTCGGGGTAGGCGGCGCTGATCACGGCGCGCTCGGCCAGGCCCACGGTGAGGTCGGCCCCGCTGGCGGTGGATTGTTCCAGAAAGCTGTTGATCATGTCCGGCGTCAGCAGCGCGTGATCGCAGGTTGTGACCAAAAGCGGCGTCTTTACCGGGCCTTTGAGGGCCTGCAAAAGGCTGGACGCCGGGCCGCGCCCTTGGGCGATGATCGACTGACATTTCAGGCCGTCAGCGGCGGTATCAAGCGTGTCGCCCTCAATCCCAAGCACCCAGACAGGGCCAGTAGTGGGGCCGTTTGCCTGACTGGCGGCGAGGGCGCGCAGGACACATGACAGCATCGGCTTTCCGGCGATGTCGATGACGGCCTTGCTGGCCACGCCTTCGGCCTCACACAAGGGATCGCCGGTGGCGCGGGCGCCTGCAAGGACCAGTGTTTGAACCGGCGGCGCGGGTTTTGCGCTCATAGGGGTTTCTCAAAAACGCGGTAGGTTTTGTAGCGGTCCATCTTGTAGAGATCGACCAGATTAAGCAGATCGCGGTTGGTTTCCAATATCCAGGAGGCCTCAACCTCGCGCACGCCTTGGGCGTGTTGCGCGGCAAGGGCGGCCTCAAAACTGCCGGTCATCGCCACCATGCCGCGCCGGGTTTTGTGGAATTTGCGGCGCAATCCGGCCAGCGGCAGACGCGCCCGTTTGGGGCCACGTATTTTGAGCCGGTAAAGCAACTGCGCCCAGCCAAATGGCAGGATGTGGCCGTTGAGGCCATCGGTAATTTCATTGATGTCGGGCAGGAAGAAGGTAAAGCCCGCAGGCTCATTATCAATCAGCGCAATCGACAGGGCATCAGAGCGGATAAGGGGCTTGAGTTCCTTCGCCATCATGGTGATTTGTTCGGTGCTAAAGGGGATGAAACCCCAGTTTTGCGACCAAGCGTCGTTGAACATATCCATCACCAGTTCAATATCCGCCTTGAAGTTTTTCATGTTCAGCGGCCGGATGCTGAGCGCCGGGTCACGCTCAAAGGCGTCTTTCCAACGTTTCACCGTTGGCGGGATGTGATATTCTTCATCGAACTCATGCAAGAAGGCGTAAAGATCCATCGCTTTGCTATAGCCAAGGCTTTCCAGCGCCGGGGCGTATTCAGGGCGGCCATGGGGCATCATCAGCATCGGAGGCGTATCAAAACCGTCGATCAGCAGGCCGGATTCCTCGTTGATGGAAAAGCTGAACGGGCCGCATATGCGTTTCATGCCACGCGCCCGCAGCCAATCTTCGGCGGCAGTGATCAGGGAGGTAACCACCTCGGCATCAGGGGTGAGGGTATCAAGAAAGCCAAAATGCCCGGTGGCGTCATTGTAAGTATCAAGGTGTTTGCTGTTGATGATGGCGGCAATGCGCCCGACGACTTGGCCATTGCGCCGCGCCAACATCAAAGCGTGATCCACCCCGGCCAGACCGGGATTATGTTTGGTGGATATTTGCGCTTTGCGTTCAAATCTGAGCGGCGCGCGCCAGCCCGGCAAATCGCGGTAGGCCCGGTAGGGCAGGTCGATGAACGCCCCCCGGTCTTGTTTTGAGGTGGCCTCGCTGACCGCAATATCAGGTTGCGGTTGCGGGGGAATATCTGCCGCATGTGTTGCGGCGACCGGGGGAGTTTGGCTCATCTTTGCAGTTCTATCCGTATGACTGTGCCCGTGGCGGGCACCTGAAATGCCGCATCATCGAATTTTGGCATCGCAAAGGCCAGCTTTTTCTTGTTTGACAGCGCAAAAGGCTCGGCCGGCATCCGATTCCATTTCTTGTTGAGGTGCCGGTCGGCGTTAATATCCTGATAGACGGCGACCGCATAGGCGCCGGGCCGCTCAATATCAAAACAAACTGTCTGCTCGCCATTTTGGGCCGGAACCCGGATGCGGTGTATCCGCGAGGCCTTTTTCAGAAAGCTGCGTGTGCTGGGGCGGTAAAGCTCGACCGTCAGAATGCCCTGAGCGGTAACATTTTCAACAATAACCTTGACTTGCAATGTTTGCGCACCACAGGTGGCCGCCGCTTCATAGGGGCGGATGTCAAGCGGGCTTGCGGTAACGCTCTGGGCGGTGCCGGACATGGCAAGCGCCCCGAGTGCGCCAAGGATAAACAGGTTACGTTTGTTTAACATTTACTCTCTCCTCAATTTAACATGCCAAGAATAATCCAGTGACAATCACTTGCTGGCGGTGCAGAGCATTATATAGTAACAGACGGGAAAATTGTAACTGACCACAAGGATCACCATCATCACAAGTGGTTGCGAAATGTGTCACTGTCTGTTGTAGCGGCCCCTCCCCCCCCCGTATGTGCCCCCATCTGTAAGAGAAACCACTGCATATGTTGTTCAAACTAGACCGATATTTACTGCGCAACAACCTTGGCCTGCTGGCGGCGTTCATCGCGCTGGCACTGGCGATTTTGATGTTAGAGCGGCTGATCCGGATCACCGATCTTATTGCCGGGTCGGATGATGCGCTGCAATCGGCTGCGCGGATGATTGCCAATCTGTTACCGCATTACCTTGGCATGGCGCTGCCGGGGGCGATGTTGATTGCCACGATTATCTGTGTTGAACGGCTGAGCCGCTCGGGGGAGATTGTGGCGCTGATGTCAACCGGGGTGTCGCTGAACCGGATTGCGCGGCCATTTTTGGGCCTGGGATTTGTGCTGGCGCTGGCCTCAATCATCATTTCAGGGTTTTTACAGCCGGTGTCGCGCTATAATTACAACGTGATTATTCATGAGTTGAAGCAAAGCTCGATCGTGACCGCGTTTCAGGAGCGCAAGTTTGTTCAGTTTGACAACCGGGTGGTGTGGACAAGTCAGGTAAACTTTGCCGGTCGAAATCTGGGCGAGACCTTTATCGTTGAGACCAAAAGCAACGGCGACCGGCAGTTTATCACCGGCCATACCGGGGTTTTGCAGGAAGAAGACGATGGGACTTGGGTGATCAAACTGCAAGATGCGATGATCGGCGATCTGCCGGCGCGGATCACCTCGACGCAGGGTAATCGGCTGAATACCGCGCGGGTGACGTGGAAAATGCCCAGCCCGATCAGCGGCTACCGCGACCGGGGCGATGATCAGCGCGAACTGACCCTGACCGAGTTGCTGACGAAATCCTATCTAAGCAGCGGGCAAGACATCAATCCCGCCGCCGCCCAAGCGGATATGCATGACCGGCTGAGCCGGGCGGCGTTGCTGATTGTGCTGCCGTTGATTGCCGTGGTGCTGGGGCTGCAACTGGGCCGGGTTGGCCGCTCGGGCGGGCTGGCGGTTGGGATATTGCTGTTGGTGGTGGTGCAGAAGCTGCTTGAATACGGGCTGTCGCTGGCGCAGCGCGGGCTGGTGCCGCCTTGGGCAGGCACATGGCCGGTTGTGGCGCTGGTGGCCATTTTGGGGCTTTATACCTTTCGGCGCAGGGCCAAGGGGCGCTCGGCGCTTCCGGCGATATGGCCAATGTTGCGACCGGCGAAATATCCAGAACCCGCACCTGCCTCCACAGCGGCCCCCGCCCCCACAGCGGCCCCCGCCCCCACAGCGGCCCCCGCCCCCGCAAATGACACAAACATATCGATGCCAAAATGAGCCATCTTAAACGCTATCTTGCCGTGATGTTTCTTCAACGGTTTGTTATCACCATTTTTGGGCTGGTGGCACTTCTTGGGGTGCTTGATGCCCTGAGCAATGCTGATCTCTTGCCCGAGGATGGCGGATTGATGGATCAGTTTCGCTATATGGTGCTGAGGATGCCGGTGTTGTTTGACCGGATCATGATTTTTGCCCTGCTGATGGCGCTTTTGCTGACTTATGCCAGCCTGATCCGGCGCAATGAGCTGGTGGCGATTGTTGGCGCGGGCATTTCGATTTTCGGACAGGTGCGGGCGCTGATCCCGGCGGTGATGATTGCCACGATTGTATCAGCGGCGCTGGTGGATCAACTGACCCCGAGGGCCACCCGCGCGCTTGAAAACTGGCTGGGGTCCGAGGCGGTGCGCGATGACTGGCAGGCGCCAAAGACGCTGTGGCTGGCGGATAACAACCTGCTGGTTGAGGTGGGCGGCCTCAAGGGGGAGCAACTGAATGATATAACGCTGTTTGAGCGCGGTGAGAACGGCAAGATCGCGGCCATTTCGCAAGCCGATACGGCCCAAGCGGTGCCCGGGGGCTGGGCGCTGCAGCAGGCGCGGCAAATCCGCTATGATGGCAAGGAGGCCGATCCGCCAAGCGTCTGGCGCACCGAGCAGACGCCGCATACGCTTAGGCTTTTGCTGTCCGTGCCGCGCAATCTGGCGCTGTTTGATCTCTATCATCTGTCGCATATGACCGGGTCGGGTAGCCTGCCGTCGGCGGCCTATCTGGTGTGGTTCCTCAACCGGCTGTCGCTGCCGTTCATTGCGCTGGGGTTTTTGCTGATGACGGTGCCGATCATGCAGCGGTTTGGTCGCCGGGACAGTGGGGAATTTCAACTGGCCATCGGCATTGGTGCGGGTTTCGTGTTTATGGTGATCGACGGGGTGTTCAAGACCCTGTCGGAAAACGGCAGCCTGAGTGCCAGCATTGCGGTGGTGGTGCCCACCGGCACGTTGATGCTGATTGGTTTGTGGCTTTGCTATAACCGGACATCAGCGGCATGAGGCGCATCGGTCTGATCGTGAACCACCGCAGTCATGCGGTAGCCAAGCGCGGTGCCATGCTTGAGGCGGCGGCGCTGGAGCTGCCCGAGGCCCGCTTTCTCATGCTGGATGATTTTGCCGGCCTGACGGGGCACATCCGGAAAATGGCCAAAAATGGCGTTGAGAAAATTTTCATCGAAGGCGGCGATGGCACGCTGTTGGCGGTGCTGTCGGCCTGTCTTGACCCTGAGGCGGGGTTTGACGCCTTGCCGGAATTTGCCATCCTGCCCGGTGGCAGCACCAATCTTGCGGCGCGCAGTTTTGGCTTTGGCGGCAAAACCGCAGGCGAGGTGACCCGCCGGATTGCTGCCATCGCCCATGAGGTTGATCCGCCGAAGCGTGAAACCCACCGGGCCTTGCGGATTGAAAGTGCTGCCCTGCCCAGCCCGGCGATTGGGTTTGTGCTGTCAACCGGCACGCTGGCGCGGGCGATGCTTTATGCGCAGCGCGAATTTCACGGCGAGGGCGCGCGCGGATCGCGTACTATCCTCAAGGCAATCTGGCAGTTTCTGATTGCACCGCAGAAGTATCACGATACCGATGGCGCGCCGCTGTTGCGGGCCTCGGATTTGTCGGTCAAGGGTGCGGGCGTGGCCCTTGAGGGGCCGCACGCGCTGATGCTGATGTCGTCGTTGCCGCAACTGAGCCTTGGGCTTAATCCGTTTTGGGGCGCGGGGCCGGGCGGCATTGCCCTGACCCATGCGGCCTGGCCGATCAAAGGCTTTCGCCGGGCGATGGCCAAGGTGATGCTGCATCTCTCAGGCCCGCGCCTTGCCGCCCATGGCATGACCAGCTATCGCGGCGATGGGTTTGAAATAACCCACGCCGATCCGATTGTGGTGGACGGCGAGGCGATGCCGCGCGCTGAGGATGGCCGGTTGAGCGTTTCAATCACCGAACCGCTGGTGTTTTTGCGATGAAAGAGGCGGGCATATTGGCCGAGCTGCGGCAGGTGATCGAGGCGGATCAGGGGCCGCTTCCCGCCCCGGCGCAGGCCATGGCCGAGGCGATACGCGCCAAACATGGCCGGGCGGTTCGGGGGTTGATTTTCTACGGCTCGGCCCTGCGCGAGGGCGAGGCGGCGGAGAAGATGCTGGATTTCTATGTGATCGTGAAGAATTACCGCGCGGTTTATGGCTGGGGGCTGAAAAGCCTTGGCGCATGGCTGTTGCCGCCGAATGTGCATTTTATGGCGCTTACCGATGCCGGGGGCAACAAGCTGCGCAGTAAATACGCGGTGATCTCGGAGGCGGCGTTTATGCGCCGGGCCGGGGGGGGATCGCTTGAATCAATGCTTTGGGCGCGGTTTTCACAGCCGGTGGTGATTGTCACCGAAGATCCCGTATTGCAAGCGCGGCTGATTGAGACGCTGGCCAAAGCCTGCCGTCATTTTGCGGCACAGGTGGGGCCGCTTCTGAGTGGCCCGATTGCGCCGGGGGACATCTGGCAGCGGGGCCTGTGTGAAAGCTACCGCACCGAGCTGCGCCCCGAAAGCCCCGGACCGCGCGCGGCGCAGATTGTAGCGCGGTTTCCCAAGCGTTATGCCCGGCTGTCGCAGATTATAGCCCCGCAAGGGGAATTGCCCGATATGGGGCGTCTGCGCCGGGGCCTTTGCCGGGCAAAATGGGCGCTGCGCCGGATTATTGGCAAGCCGCTTGGGGTGCTACGGGTGCTTAAGGCGGCAACCACGTTTGACGCCGGGCTGGATTACATCCTTGAAAAGGTCGGGAGCCATTCAGGGGTGGAAATTGAGGTCAGCGCTTCTGAGCGCCGCCATCCGGTGCTGCACGCGCCCAAGCTGGCGTGGCGGCTGTGGCGCGCGGGGGCGTTTCGATAGGGTCAGAGGGGATCGTTCGTTTGGCCCGCGCGTTTGATGCGCTTTTTCAGCAGGCGGCGGCCGATCCACAGCGACAGCCCGCGCGATGTGATGGCAAAGCCGATTGCCGCAAAGCCTACCGCGTTCAGCCCGATCCCCCAAATGCCGCTGAACATGATGCCGAAGTAAACTGTCATCGCGGCAAGCTGGATCAACAGGGCGGTGCCGCCTTTATTGGCCGAAAACATCGCGTGGCTTAGCGAAAAGCCCAGCATGTTGATCAGCGCGGTCAACAGCAGCAGCCGAAACAGCCAGATATGCGCCAGCATCCCGGCCCCGAATAGCTGTTCCACCAAAAGCGGCAGCACCGCATAGAGGATCGCCCCTCCGCCCAAAACCGTGATCGCGGTGATCTTGATCTGTTGCACCAAAAGATCGCGCAGCCCGGTCCAGTCGCCCCGGCCCGAAAGGCGCGAATAATCCGGCAGCATCAGCGGCCCAAGCAGCCGCGCCGGGGCGGAAATGCCGGTGGCAATCTGGCGTGCAAGGTTAAGCACCGCCGCCTGTGCCGCGCCCAGCTCGGCACCCACAATCAGCGTGGTCACATGGGTCACCAGCATCGGGCCCGAGCTGATCAGGTTGGACATCAACAGAAAATGCCAGATACCGGGAAAAATCCGCCCGGTTTTGCGCCAGTTCAGCGATATGACCGGCTTCATATCGCGTTTGACCAGCTCATAAGCGCAAACCGCCATGGTGACCGAGCCGCTGATCACGAAGGCCGCAAACCACGCCCATGCAAGATGCAGCACCGAGCCACCCAGCAGCACCGCAAGCAGCACCAACACAAACCGTACAACCGCGTTTATGCCGTGTTGCAGGGCGATGATCTCAACCCGGTCGAACAGGCGCAGCACGCCGTTGGGGGTGGCATTGGTGACAAACACGATCAGGATCATGAACCACGGCGCAAGGCGGGTGATCTGATCATTCCAGCCAAACCAGAGCGCCGCCTGCGGGATCAGCAGGATTGAGGCGATAATCGCCAGCAGCATGGTAAGGGCATCCACACTCAGGGCCAGCCCGATCAGACGACGCAGTTGAGTCTGCTCGCCCCGGTCCTGCGCGATGACGCCAAAGCGCAACACCGCCTGCCAGGATTCGAATTTCACCACTTCGCCGAACAGCCGGATATAGGCAATCAACAGCATCACCATGCCAAGATCAGCCGCCCCAAAGGCGCGCAGGATGATGGCATTGGTGCCAAGGTTCATCAGGCCAAATGTCATCCGCCCGCCCACGATCAGGCCGGCATTGTGCAAAAAGCGTCGATGAATATTTTGATGGCTCATGGTGGCTAGGGATGGATCATGCGGCGCTTGCCGTCAATCCAGAGGCGACGCCGATTTTTCGTTAAACACCCGCCGCCGCATCCCCAATTTGTCTTTTTCCTCGCAGATCAGGGTCCAGCGCAGATTGGGATAACGCCGCGCCGCCAGCGCCATTTGCACATGCCACCAATAGGGCGGTTGCAATGTGGTATGGGCATTGCGCCCGTCGGGCAGGTTTTTAATCGCCGGGTAACAGGCGGCGACGATCATCACGAAACCGCTGGCGTGGGAAAACATTTCATCAATCACCCAAGGCACATCCGAGGGCGAAAGATGCTCGACCACATCGGTTGAGATCACCCCGCCGTAAGGGCCGTCACCAATATCCGCAAACGGCGCGTGGCCGGGATCATAGCAGCGGATGCGCAGGCCCGGCAGTTTATCGGACTGGCGATAGGGGCTGTCATCGGGCGCGTCAGGAATGGGCTGATAATTGATCGCCTTGCCCGAGCCATAATCAAGGATTTCGCTGACACCGGTGGCTTTTGCCAGCTTGGCCACGGTTTTGAAATGCTTTTTGATCTGGTAGCCGGCAAAAATTTCCGGGCTGTCGTGCATTTGCTTATATTGCGCAATCAGGCGGCCATATTCATTGCTGGGATGGTCTTTGGTGAACAACAAAAACCCGGCCTTGTCGGCGGCTTTTTCCATGTCATGCCAGAGGCTGTAAAGCGGCCCTTTGCGGTAGCGCAGATAGCCGGGAAAGGGCCTCCATGGTTGCGAGTGCAGGGTGGTGTAATGCAGGCAGTTGATGTTGGATTGCGGGTGCTCCCCATCGCGGGAATTCCAGGTGCCGGGCATTTCGCCGTACATGTCTGCGTCAACCATCGCGCCTTTGAAATGGTCGTGTTTTTGGCCCGCACAGACATCTTGAAGCGTCCAGAGCCTGGCCATCTTTTCACACTCAATCAGCATGACCGAATTTTCCTTGACCGAAATCGCCAGAACACCCTTGCCCATCATGTCCATATCAAACAATCCGGCGGGGTCTTGCAGGTAAATCTGATCCACATCATTATAAATCGCGCGGCCGGTATTTCCGGCCCAATGGGGGATGGCATAGCGGTAATTGGTAAAGCCGGTTTTCCAGCCCTCGCGCGGAATGCCCGCCGCATTCGACATCAGATGAATTTCATAGGCCCGCGCCGGATCGCGGACCTGCATCACCGACCAGACAAAAATCCGCGTGGCGCGGTATTGGCCCGGCTCGGTGCCCAGATATATCCGCACCGGGGGTTTTGGCGAGGGCGTGGTGCCGGGCTGTGGCGCAAGGTGGATGACCTCCATTTCCTGCATATCGCCGGGCGCACGTTCAAGATCCTTGTTTAACCAATATGAAATCTGACGGTGATACCAATGAGTTTTATACGGGTTTTTCATCTTGAGTGCCCTTTCGCTGTCTCATCGGATGCGGGATTGGCCACGACATCCGTGAGGAATGTTACAAAGTCAAGTCTGGGCCGGGAAAACAAGTGTAAACTGCGCGCCCGCGACACTTTGCGCCAGCGCCGAAAAGGCGGGGCTGAAAGTCATGATTTCGCCCTCATACCGCGCCAGATGGCTACAGATAAAATCGGCATCGGTTTGCGGGTCATGGGCCGCGCTATAGGCGTTCATCACGTTGGGGCGACCGGGATAAGCCCCGGCCTTGTCCGAGAACATATCCATCCCGGCGACAATCAACCGTTGCGGCGCAAGGGCAATGGCGGCGGCCAGCATCACAGCGCCGGTGGTGGGGCGGGGGTGGCCTTGCAGGCTGCGGCCCATACCGGCGATCTCTTCCACCACCACATAGCGCAGCCGCCCGCTCCATGGGGCCAGCAAGCGCGCGCCAAGCAGGGCCTGTTCCTTGCGCCCCGAGGCCACCGCAATCAACGTCGACCCCGCCGCGCGCATTGAGCGTTTGACCCCGGCGAAAATCACATCGGCCCCGGTCATATAGCCATCATGCATCCATTGATGGTTGACCCGGAAAAGCGCGTCATGTTCGATGGTTTCAAGCCGGGGATCAGCGGATGTGGGACCGTTGCCAAGGCACAGAATGCTTTGTGGATGGCCAAGGCGGGCGGCAAGTGCGTCGCGGTCGGGGATGCGGCACAGCAGCGGCCCCATCAGGGCGCGCCCGCGCCCATGCATCAGCCGTTGTCCCGCGCGCGAGATTGCCCCCAAGATAGGCCCATCGCCGCGCTCAAACCCCATGGCCGAGATCAGATGATCGGCCAATACCGCCGTCTTGCCGGTCTTGGGCAGGTCCTCGGCCGCCGAGGGCGAGAGCGCCTTGAGCGACAGCCCGTTGTTGGCGGATAACGCAAAAACCGGCATATCGCGGCGCATGGCGCAAGAGATTAACCGGCGCACACGCAGCGGCAGGCCACCCCCCGGATCAAGCCGCACGATCACCCGCGCCCGCAGGCGCGAGGCCAACAGCCCCGGACCGGATTGATGAACATAGGCGCGCGGATATTGCCCGGCCAGCGTTGCCACGTTTTCAGGCCCGAAGGCCACCAGCACCACGCAAAGCCGCCGGGGGGAGGCGCAAAGCGCCTCGATCAAAGCCGATATTTCTGGATTCAGGGCCTCAGGCGCCGCAATGATCACCACGGCATCCTCGGGCGGTTTGGTGTTGAGGGGAGGGGTGGATGTCATCTCCAGCTATCCGGCAGGCTGCCCTGTTCGAGGAATTCCACAATCGCCCGCGCGCCGCGTTCCGAGGCGGGGGCGCTGGCAAAGGGTGCCTCCCGGTCAATGGCGTCCGCATCCAATGCCGCCTGTTGCGCCGGCTGCCAGCGGTCAAACTCCCTCAGTGCCGTATCAACCGCCTGATCAAGGTCCTTCAGATCATCGACAACCGGGCCAAACGTCCAGGAGCGAAACGACGGGTTGCCCTGCCAGTTGGCCCCGTCCGGGTTGAGAAACACGCAAGGGCGGGGGCGGTTGATGAACTCATAAATCTGGCTGGACTGATCACCAAGATAAAGATCGGCGGCGCGCAGATAAGTCATATCCGAGGACGCGCGCCCATTAAGATCAACCAAAATCCGGGGGTGATTATGAAAGCGTTTGGGCAGGCGCGCGCCCCGGCTCCAACTGCGTTTGAACAACAAAGCGTGGGGGGCGAAAATCACATTAAGATCATCGCGCGCGTCCAGACGATCAAGGATTTCGCAGCCGAATTTATGCCAAGACGTGCCGCGCGGGTTTTGCGTCGGGTTATAGACCACAACCGGCTTGTCATCTTCAAAAAGCCGCAGCGGCGTTTGTTGCACCGCCTCATATTTGGGATAGCCGATCACCGCATGACAGGTCTGTTTCAGGCGCCCCTCGGCGGCCATGGCGCTGGCAATGCGGCGGCCTTGTAATAGCACCAGATCAAAACTCTCAACCCGCTGATCAAACATGCCGATGGGGTTGTCATAAAGATCACCCGCGCCGTGGCCGGTAAAGATCATCTTGACGCCCGCCATGCGCGCCGAGCGGCGCAGGGCAAGCGAGGTCATCTCGGGCATGATCAGCGCGTCATAATGCGACAGGCGGCGCAGATTGGCCCTGAGCACCGCAACTTTGCGGGCAAATGTAAACTGACGCAAAAGTGGATCAAGCAGACGAAACAACAGCGGCACCTTGAGGCGGGTGATGCTGACCTGATGATCTTTAAACCGGGTGGCAATTTCGCGGGCAAAATCCATCTCGGCGCGGGTTGAGCACAAAATATCAACCGTCCAATCGGGCCGCAGCCGCGACAGCGCAAAGGCAAAAGGGGTGACATGCGGCACCTGATGCGGCTCGTAATGATTGAGGATCACGCCTATGCGCATAGATATTGCCTTGAGTCCTTGGGCCTAGCCCGCCTTGTTCAAGGCCATAGCTTTAGAGGCATTAACCGCCAATGGCAAACCCTCTTCAGGGCTTAATCCATTCCTCGATCTGCGCCGGTGTTGGGATGCCGCCCGCGTGCACCACGGTTTCATCAATCACCACGCCGGGGGTGGACATAACGCCGTAGCCCATGATCGCAGCCATGTCGGTGACTTTTTCAAGTTTTATGTCAATGCCGGCCGCCTTGGCCCTGCTTTCGATCAGATCAGCGGTGGTGGCGCATTTTTTGCAGCCCGAACCGAGAATTTTGAATGTTTTCACGGTGGTATCTCCTTTTTGGATTGCGTGGATTAAAGCGTTTCGACATATTGTTGACGCAAGACAATATGTCGAAACGCCCACGACATTGAGATGTTGCGCGCGTTTCGAATTTAAGTCGTGTCTCAACTAAAACTCGAAACGCTTTAATCATCGGGTGAGTGCCCGTTGGTTTTGGCGGTGATGTGATCATATGCCATGTTTTTTCCCCTGCCTCAGCCCCTGCCTCAGCCCCTGCCTCAGCCCCTGCCTCAGCCCCTGCCTCAGCCCATGGCCACCTCAAACATCCAGCCCACAGCGGCGGTGGCGGCCATGGCGGCGGCCCCCCAGATGGTGACGCGGGCGATGGCCCTGCCCACCGGCGCGCCGCCGGTTTTGGCCGAGACATATCCAAGCAATCCCAGCACCAGAACCGAGGCGGCGGTGGTGGCGGGGATGATGCTGTTGAGCGGCACAAAGATCACCGCCGCCAGCGGTAGCGCCGCCCCGGTAGAAAAGGTGGCCGCCGACGCCAGCGCCGCCTGCACCGGGCGGGCCTTGGACAGGTCGGTTATCCCCAGCTCATCGCGGGCATGGGCCTGTAGCGCATCATGGGCGGTTAGCTCTTTGGCCACCTCCATCGACAGTTTTGGGGATATACCGCGCGCCTGATAAATTCCTGCCAGCTCGTGCAGCTCACCTTCCGGGTCGGTTTCCAACTCGTTCTTTTCGCGGGCAAGATCGGCGTTTTCGCTATCGGATTGCGAGGAAACCGACACATATTCCCCCGCCGCCATCGACATCGCCCCGGCAATCAGCCCGGCCACCCCCGCCAGCAAAATCTGGGTTTGCGAGCTGCCCGCCGCCGCCACCCCGATGATCAGGCTGGCGGTGGACACAATCCCGTCATTGGCCCCCATCACAGCGGCGCGCAACCAGCCGATACGGGTTACATAGTGTTTTTCCCGGCGCATTTCATCGGCCATGGCATGGCGTGGAGAGGTCATTTTGTTGCTCTTTCAATCGGGTGTTCATGGCCCTTGGGTTTGGTGTCGGACATTTTCAGCAATAGGGCATGAGTGGCCACATTATATTCCATCATGCGATCCTTATGCCAGCACGGCGTTGAATAAAAACCCAACCCCGATGAAGGCAACAAATAAGATGCCTGTGAAGGTGGCAATCAGTTGTGGCTTGAGCACCTTGCGCAGGATGATCATCTCGGGCAGGGATATTGCCGCGACTGACATCATCAGCGCCAGCACGGTGCCAATCGGTACGCCTTTGCCCAAAAGCGCGTCGACAATCGGGATCACCCCGGTGGCGTTGGAATAAAGCGGAATGCCGATCAGTACCGCACTTGGCACCGCCAGAATGTTATCGACCGAGGCATATTTCACAAAGAATTCCTGCGGGATAAAGCCGTGCAGAGCGGCCCCAATGGCAATCCCCACCAGCACATAAATCCAGATGCGGCCGACGATTTCCTTGACCTGCTCCCAGGCGTATTCCAGCCGCGCCTTAAATCCAGATTGCGCTTTTTGAATGGCGGTCTCGCCCATGCGGATTTTCCAGACATAATCCTCGACCCATTTCTCCAGCTTCAAAAACTCAATCATCAGGCCGCCGAGAATGCCAACGCTAAGGCCCGCGATCACATAAAACACCGCCACTTTCCAACCCACTGTCGCGGCCAGCACCACCACCGCCACTTCATTGATCATCGGCGAGGCTATGAGAAAGGCCATGGTCACGCCAAGCGGGATACCCGCCTCAAGAAAGCCGATAAAAAGCGGCACCGACGAGCACGAGCAAAACGGTGTGACCGCGCCAAGGCTGACGGCCATCGGATAAGAGACAAAGCGCGAGCGCCCGGCGACCACTTTGCGCACCCGCTCAGGCGTGAGCATCGAGCGGAAAAAGCCGATGGCAAAGACGATCAGTGTCAGCAGAAAGAAGATTTTGGTGACGTCTTCGATGAAGAAATGCACCGCGCCGCCCAGCCTGCTGTCGGGGGCAAGGCGCAGGATGTCATAGGCTGCCCAATCGGCCAGCCGGGTGAAAATGGCAAACATCGTTTTCGTCCTTTTGTCTAAGCCGCCGCGTCGCGTTGCGGGCGGTCTTTCATGGTGTCCAGTCTGGTTTTATCCTGCTTTAAAATAGGCTCTGCCGCGATGCCGGTCAGGGCCGCATTGAGGGCCTGTTTTTGCCAGTCGGGCAGGGAGGGGCTGACCCGATAAAAAATCCACTGCGCATCGCGGCGCGCCTCAATCAGGTCGCCCTCGCGCAGCGCCGCAAGATGCCGCGATATTTTGGGCTGTGACAGCGCCAGCGCCGCCACCAGCTCGCACACGCAAAGCTCGCCCTCACGGGCCATCAGCGCCAAAGCCCGCACTCTTGTTTCATCGCCTAAAAGGCGGAAGGTTTCGATCTGGTTCATATGCCTTATATATGTCTTAATGCATATACAGTCAACCATATATATGGAAAGCCCCAATGGGTAAACTCACAGGAACAATCAGCATTTCCCTTTGCCTGTTTATAATCCGGGATTAGATGCCGGGCGATCAAAAAATAAACCAATAATATACCGAAAATGAATAAATGGTGATAAATAGATTTTATTGGATCAAATATGGTTGACATTTGGCATTTATTTGGAAGTATCGTTTATATGAGATTTTCATCCGGGGCTTGGGCGGCATTTGCAAATGGGCCTACTGACCGGAATTTTATGCTGCCCATTTCTGGCAGATGAGGGGGAGAACACGATGTCAGTTACGGATCTGGAACAATTTGTTGAGGCTTCGGGGCG
>CAZZKL010000060.1:0-17278 GCA_964655135.1 uncultured Roseovarius sp.
CGCTTTAAGCAATGCCCTCCCTATCGCCCGCCTTTCCTGTGCCACCTTGCTGGCGGCGGCCACATTGATGCTCGCCCCTCTATCGCGGCCAGCCATGGCAGGCGAATTCGATCTGCCCAACGGTCCGGGTCAAGCCTTGATCTATGCCAAATGCCGCACCTGCCACGACCTGCAATATGTGATCGAAAGCAAAGGGCTGACCGCTGATGCCTGGGACGGCTTACTGTATGACATGGAAGGGTTCGGGGTGCAGTTGACCGATGATGAATATACGCGCGTCCTGACCTATCTGAGCACTTATATGAGCGACCAACCGGCACCGGCACCCAGCGATGACGAAAGCGCGCCCGAACAGGCCGATGGGGCAATGGTTTTTGCCGATAATTGCACATCATGCCATCAAGAAGATGCAACAGGGATCGAGGAAACCTTCCCACCGCTGGCAAAAAACAACGATCTCTTTCTTGCGACAGATTTCCCGGTAAAAGTGCTGCTCAACGGTATGTCTGGCAGTATTTCCGTGAACGACATGCCATTCGAGGGTGAGATGCCATCATTCGGCCATTTACCGGATATCGAGATTGCCGCAGTGATAAATTATTTACGCAGCAACTTTGGCAACGATGCCAAAGCGCATCCGGACATTTCCGAGGTTACCGCCAACAGCGTGGCAACCCTGCGCGAAAAGGCGATGGACCCGGAACAGGTGCTTGCCTTGCGCGCCTCTTTGAAGTGACCATTAACAGGGGCTGTTTGGGGTGCTTATTGAAACACCTTAGCCTAAATATAAAACCCCGCCAACAGCGATGCTGGCGGGGTTAAAAACTCTTTATCGGGGTAATTCCCGTGATCAGGCGTTCACGCTGTCTTTTAGCGCTTTGGCGATGGTCATTTTCACAACCTTATCCGCGTCCTTGTGAATCTGCTCGCCGGTGGCCGGGTTGCGCACCATGCGCTCGGGGCGCTCGCGGCAATAGATTTTGCCGACGCCGGGCAATGTCACGGCCCCACCGCCGGAAACTTCGCGGGTGATGATCGCAATCACCGCATCCAGGCAATCGCTGGCGGATTTCTTGTCACTGCCCATTTCTTCGGCCAGAGCGGCCACAAGCTGGGTTTTGGTCATTGGTTTTGCCATTACATGGTCTCCTTTATCTGCCCGGATATTGGGCCTCATTGGCGTAATCTAACGCTATATAGTGGGTAAACACAACGAATAGTATATGAAAATAAGCGATTTTTGGGGATTATATGCTGATTTCCGCCCGTTCTCAACGGGTTCAGAGGAAGGCCGTCTCGGCAAAACTGCGTAATTTCCGGCTGTGGATGCGTTCCAGCGGCATTTCCCGCAGGGTTTCCATTGCCCTGATTCCCACCATCAAATGACGCGAGACCTGTTTTTTATAGAAATTCGAGGCCATGCCGGGCAGTTTCAGCTCACCATGCAGGGGCTTGTCTGAAACACAAAGCAAAGTGCCATAAGGCACCCGAAACCGAAACCCGTTGGCGGCAATGGTGGCGCTTTCCATATCCAGCGCGATAGCCCGCGATTGGCTGAGCCGCTGCACCGGGCCGGATTGGTCGCGCAGCTCCCAGTTACGGTCATCAAAGCTGGCCACGGTGCCGGTGCGCATGATGCGTTTGAGGTCAAACCCTTTTAATTGCGTCACCTCGGCCACCGCTTGCTCAAGCGCGATCTGAATTTCCGCCAGCGCCGGCACCGGCACCCAAGCGGGCAGATCGTGGTCTAAAACCCCGTCTTCACGCAGGTACGCATGGGCCAGCACAAAATCCCCCAGCGATTGCGAATTGCGCAGGCCCGCACAGTGCCCGACCATGATCCAGGCGTGCGGCCTGAGCACCGCGATATGATCGGTGGCGGTTTTGGCATTTGACGGCCCGACACCGATATTGACCAAAGAAATACCCGAGCCATCCGCGCGTTTAAGGTGATAGGCGGGCATCTGCGGCATCTTCTCGGGCTTGTCGATTTGGCCATCCGCTGTGGTGATCTCATGGTTGTCCGTGCTGACAAACGCGCTGTAACCGCTGTTGGGATCACCCAGCATTTTACGCGCATAGGCCTCAAATTCCGAGACATAAAACTGATAGTTGGTGAACAAAACAAAATTCTGAAAATGCGCTGGATCCGTGGCAGTATAATGCGACAACCGCGCCAGTGAATAATCCACCCGTTGCGCGGTAAAGGGGGCCAAAGGCTCGGCCCCGTCGGGGGCGGGTTTATGGGTGCCGTTGACGATAAGATCATTGGTGGTGCTGAGATCCGGCACATCGAAGAGATCACGCAGAGTAAAATCCGCAGCACCACTTTGCGGCACGCTCAATGAGGCGTCATTCGCCACGGCAAAATGCACCGGAATAGGCGTGTCCGAGACCCCGATACACACCGGCACATTGTGGTTTTGCAACAAAAGATTTATCTGTTGTTCCAGATAGTTACGGAATAAATCCGGACGTGTGATTGTCGTCGCATGGGTGCCCGGCTCGGACACATGGCCAAAGCTGAGGCGGCTATCAACCTTGGCAAATGTTGAGGTGGTGATCCTGATCTCGGGGTAAAACGCGCGGATGCGTTTTTGCGGAATATCGCCGCTCAGAGCCTTGCCAAATTCGCAGCACAGAAACGCTGACGCCTGGCTGTAAATCTGCTCCAACCGGTCCACCGCCGCGCTTGCATCGGTGAAGTTTTCAGGCGCAGGTGCGTCGGGTGTCATCACCCCTTTGGCGTGGGTGTTCAGGGTCATCTGTGATCCTTGGAAAATGCATCGGTCATGGCGCAGGTTGACACGGCTCCGGGGCAGGATCAAGCTATGGAAGGGTCAAGGGGGCGGGAATGGATTATGAAACTGTAAAAGCTGTCGAATTTGGCGCCTCGCTACGCGGCATCGGATTGAATATTCTGGTCCGCGATGTGCCCGCCGAGGTGGCGTTTCTTGAAGCGGTGTTTGCGATGAAAGGCCATCAGGTCACCGCTGATTTTGCGATTTTGACCTACCACGATCAGGTGATGCAGCTCCATGCCGATGGCACCTATCATTCCAACCCGTTGCTGAGCCTTCTGCCTGAGGTCGGCGCGCGCGGCGGCGGGGCCGAATTGCGGCTCTATCAAACCGACCCGGATGAGGCGGCGGCAAAGGCCAAAGCCTATGGTGCGCATGTGCTGCAAGAGCCGTCTGATAAGCCTCATGGCCTGCGCGAAACCTATATTTTATGCGAAAACGGCTATGCCTGGGTGGCGTCGTTGCCGTTGTAACCTGATGTTTTTGAACACCTAAAAGGGAGATACACCATGTCCGTTACCGAACTTCGCCCCAATATGGATCACTGGCAGGAACGTGTTGATCTGGCGGCTGCGTTTCGCTGGGCTGAGCGGCTGAATATGCATGAGGCGGTGGCCAATCATTTCTCAGTGGCGGTGAATGACGCGGGCACGGAATTTCTGATGAACCCCAATCAGGTGCATTTCAAGCGCATCAAAGCGTCGGATTTATTGCTGATTAATGCCAATGATCCCAGCACGTTAGAGGGTCCAAACGCGCCCGATCCGACGGCTTGGGGCCTGCACGGCGCGTTGCACCGGATGTGCCCTCATGCCCGCTGTGCGCTGCATGTGCATTCAATTTATGCCACGGTTTTGGCAAGTCTTGCGGACTCGACATTGCCGCCGATTGATCAAAATACCGCGACGTTTTTTAATCGGGTGGCGGTGGATGATCACTTTGGCGGGCTGGCGTTTGAGGAGGAGGCTGAGCGCTGTTGTGCCAATTTGAGCGACCCAAAGAAAACCGTATTAGTTATGGGGAATCATGGGGTTATGGTGATCGGTAGCACCGTGGCCGAGGCCTTTAACCGGCTGTATTATTTTGAACGCGCCTGCGAAACTTATATCAAAGTGTTGTGGACGGGGCGGGAATTGCGGGTGATTTCTGATGAGATTGCTGAGAAAACTGCGCGGGAAATTGAGGAGTACCCCGGTCAGGCGGAACGGCATTTGAACGAGCTTAAGGCGATTTTGGAGGATGAAAAATCCGACTATGCGACGTGAATTATTGTGTCGTTACAATGGCTTGTGTGTTATTAAGGGATCATGAGTAAAACCCTTTTATCCTTTGGTCATGGCTATACCGCAAAGGCGCTGGCGAAATTGCTGGTGCCGGAGGGGTGGGTGATCTATGGAACTGTACGAAATTCAAATGATTTCATAGGTTTAGAGGAAAGTGGCGTCACCCCGGTTCTGTGGCCAGAGGGGATGCCGTCGACCGCTTTTGCACAGGCCTCACATATCTTGATTTCGACCGCGCCGGGCATGGATGGCGACCCGGTGTTGCAGGAATATAAAAATAAAATCAATGTGATAGCAGGGGATTTAAGCTGGGTCGGGTATCTGTCAACCACGGGGGTTTATGGCGATCATCAAGGCGGGTGGGTGGATGAAACCACGGCCCTGACTCCGGCGACGAAACGAGGGAAGTTGCGGGTAAAAGCGGAAAATCAATGGAAATCAATGGCTTCGCTGCCGTTGCACATTTTCCGGCTGGCGGGGATTTATGGCCCCGGGCGGGGACCGTTTGAGAAATTGCGAAACGGCACGGCGCGCAGGATTGTTAAAGAAAATCAGGTGTTTAGCCGAATTCATGTAGAAGATATTGCGCAGGTTTTGAAGGCGTCGATGGCAAATCCCAATCCGGGCGCAGTTTACAATGTCTGTGACAATGATCCGGCACCGCCTCAGGATGTGATTGGCACTGCGGCGAAACTTTTAGGTATGGAAGTTCCGCCGGAAATTCCCTTTGAAAACGCGGGCTTAACGCCAATGGCGCGGAGCTTTTATGCGGAATCCAAGCGGGTGTGTAACGCGAAGATGATACGAGAATTGGGCATAACGCTGCGCTATCCCACCTACCACGATGGGCTGACTGCGCTGCTGCAGAACGAGACCTGATCAGCGCCGGAAATGTTGTACAAGTTGTACAACATACCCCGGTGTTTTGTACAACATCGGTGATTTATAGCCAAAATCCGGCTAGTCGGCCATTGGCGGGCGGCCGATGGTGGTGTGAATCGAATATCCGGGGGCGAAAATCAGCCGGACGGAGGTGATTGTCTGATCGTGATCCCATGTGGTCCGGTCGATGACAAAAACCGGCGCGCCGGGATCAGCGCCCAACCGTTTGGCATGGCGCGCGGGGGCGGCAAGGGCGCTGAAACGGATGTCGCCATGGGTGAAGGGGGCGTGCCGCAACAGCCACTCATTGGCGTTGAGTTTGGTGAAGGGCTGCGCCGATGCGTCGGGCAATGTATCAAGATTGATCCAGCGGTCTTCAAACGCATAGGGCGCGTCACCCGCGTAGTGAAGTGCGGTGACATGCAGGGCGTTTTGCGTGGGGCCGAGAAGGACCGGAGGTTTGGCGGTTGCGCGGGTAATTAACTTGTATGAATAGGCCAGCCCGCGCGCTTCGATTTCCTGCCGGATAACGGGGATGTCGACGGTGGCGCGGCTAACCGGGTGCAAGGCCACGCGGGTGCCGGCCTTACGGCGGCGTTCCAGCATTCCGGCATCAGCAAGGGCACGCAGGGCGCGGTTCATGGTGGCACGGGCGCAGCCGAATTCGGCGGCGAGATCGACCTCATTAGGGATCACCTGACCGGGGGTCCATTCGCGGGCGTGGATGCGGCGCAGGACCTCGTTTTGGATGGCTTGCCAGCTGTTAATTTGTGGTTGGGTCATAGGCTGTCGCGGAGCGGTTTGAGGGCGGTTCTGTAGGCCTTGGTGATTTGGTCGCGGTGAATGTGTTTGCCCTGTTGCACCATGTGGCGACCGGCAGACCAGACATCGCGGATCATGTGATCATCGCCGGCGAAAATGAAGCAATCGAGCAGGGTATCGCCGGATTGCCCACCAAGGTCGATGTGATCCGCATCAAGTGCTGTGAGATCGGCCCATTTACCCGGTGCAATCTGACCGGTATCGCGCCCGGCGGCAAAGGCTCCACCTTCGCAGATGGCGTCATAAAGCCGTCGCCCGGTGGCATGATCGGGCGTGGCCAAGGCCGCGCGGGAATGGTCGCGCAGGCGTTGGGAATAATCCAGCGTGCGCAGCTCTTCAGAGAGCGATATGCGGATGTTGGAATCAGAGCCAAGCGCGATGCGCCCGGCATTATTCATCCAGCGGACACCGTCAAAAATGCCGTCGCCAAGGCTGGATTCGGTGATTGGGCAGAGGCCTGCGATGGCGCCGGTCTGGGCCAGGGCGGTGGTTTCATGGGGCTGCATTTGGGTGCAGTGGATGAGGCACCAGTTTGGGTTGAGATCAGCGTTTTGCAAAAGCCATTCCACCGGGCGCTGGCCGTAAGCCGCCTGAATTTCCTCGACCTCAGCAATCTGCTCGGCCAGATGCAGGTGAACCGGGCCGCCTTGGGCCAGAGTTGGCGCAAGGGCAATCGCTTGGCGGTCGACCGCGCGCAGGCTGTGGGGGGCGATGCCGAAACCGGCGTCGGCGGGCAGGGAATTGAGCGCGGTACGGGCGTCCTGAGCAAGACGCGCAAAGCGGTCGGGATCGTTGCCGAAACGGATTTGGCCCGCCGTCAGCGCGCGTTTATCACAGCCGCCATATTGGTATTGCACCGGCAAAAGGGTGAGGCCGATGCCGGTGGTTTCAGCGGCGGCGATGATGCGGGCGGCCATTTCCGCGAGGGTGTCATAGGGCGCGCCGCCGGGTTGGTGATGCAGGTAGTGGAATTCAACATTGGTGGCATATCCGGCCTCAAGCATCTCCATTTGCACCAGTGCGGCGATGGCCTCGACCTGCTCAGGGGTCAGTTGGTCAAGGAAGCGAAACATCAGTTTGCGCCATGTCCAGAAGCTATCGGATGGGTTCGGGCCGCGCGCCTCGGTCAGGCCCGCCATGGCGCGTTGAAAGGCGTGGCTGTGGGCGTTGACCGGGGCGGGCAGGAGGATGCCAATTTGCGTATCGGTGGCCGGTTGATCGGGGGTAACGGCGGCAATGCGGCCATCCGCGCCGATGTTCACTAGCACATCGCTGGCCCAGCCGGTGGGGAGCAAAGCCTGAGCGGCCCAGAGTTTTGTCATCGCGGTGCCCTGTCTTGACGGATATATTATGTCTATACATAATAGCGCAATCGAATCCTCAAAATCAAGGCTGATCTGATGATGTTGCTGCGAAATGCCACGATTGCCACGATGCTCCCGGATGGCCCTTATGGGCTGATCCGTGGCGCTGTGTTGATTGAAGATGGTCTGATCAAGTGGGTTGGGCCGGATGCGGATGCACCCGAGGGCGGCGAGGATATGGCGGGGCGGCTGATCACGCCCGCGCTGATTGATTGCCATACCCATGTGGTGTTTGGCGGCAACCGCGCGGCGGAGTTTGAGATGCGCCTGAAGGGGGCGAGTTACGCCGAGGTGGCGCGCGCGGGGGGCGGGATTGTCTCGACCGTGACGGCAACGCGGGCGGCGTCGGAAGAGGTGCTGTTGGCGGAGGCGCTCAGCCGGGTGGATGCGTTGATCGCCGAGGGTGTGTCGGTGATTGAGGTGAAATCGGGCTATGGGCTGGATCATGAGACCGAGTTGAAAATGCTGCGGGTGGCGCGCGCGATTGAGGGCAAGCGCCCGGTGCGGGTGCGGACCTCGTTTTTGGGGGCACATGCGGTGCCGGGCGAGTATCAGGGGCGGGCGGATACCTATATTGATGAGGTGTGCCTGCCTGCGTTGGAGGCCGCCGTGGCGCAGGGGCTGGTCGATGCGGTGGACGGGTTTTGCGAGGGGATCGCGTTTGATGTGGCGCAGATCAGCCGGGTTTTTCAGCGGGCTAAAGAGCTGGGATTGCCGGTGAAATTACATGCCGAGCAGTTGTCGAATATTGGCGGCACAAAGCTGGCGGCGAAATATGGCGCGTTGTCGGCGGATCATGTGGAATATGCGGGTGTGGAGGATGCCAAAGCGCTGGCGCAGGCGGGCAGCGTGGCGGTGCTTTTGCCCGGCGCGTTTTATACGTTGCATGAGACGCAGGCGCCGCCGGTGCAGGCGTTTCGGGATCATGGCGTGGCGATGGCTTTGGCCACCGATTGCAATCCGGGGTCGTCGCCGCTGGCGTCATTGCTGTTGGTGATGAACATGGGCTGTACGCTGTTTCGTCTGACGCCCGAGGAGGCGCTGGCGGGGGTGACATGCCACGCGGCGCGGGCGTTGGGATTGACGGATACCGGCGTGATTGCGGCGGGAAAGCGGGCTGATCTGGCGGTTTGGGATGTGGGGCATCCGGCGGAATTGGCCTATCGCATCGGGTTTAATCCATTGCATCGGCGGATATTTGGGGGTGAGGCATGAGCCGCGTGTTAGAGCCGGGCAAGACCGGGTTGGCAACATTGGAAGCGATCTGGCGCGAGGGGTTGGCGGCGACGTTGGACCCGGCGGCACGGCCCGGAGTTGAGGCGGCGGAGCGGCTGGTGCAGCAGGCGGCGGCGGGCGAGGTGGCGGTTTATGGGGTCAATACCGGGTTTGGTAAATTGGCGAGTGTGAAAATTCCCGCAGGTGAAACCGAGGCGTTGCAGCGCAATCTGATCCTGTCGCATTGCTGCGGCGTTGGCGAGGCGCTGGATGTGGCCACCACCCGGCTGATGATGGTGCTGAAACTGCTGTCACTGGGGCGCGGCGCGTCGGGGGTAAAATGGCAGACCGTGGCGCTGATTGAAGGGATGCTGGCCAAGGGCGTGATGCCGGTGGTGCCGGATCAGGGATCGGTGGGGGCGTCGGGCGATCTGGCGCCGCTGGCGCATATGGCGGCGGTGATGATTGGCGAAGGCGAGGCGGTTTATCAGGGTGTGCGGCTGGCGGGCGGTGCGGCGTTAAAGCGCGCGGGATTGGTATCGGTTGTGCTGGGGCCAAAAGAAGGCCTTGCGCTGATCAATGGCACGCAGTTTTCCACTGCTTGCGCGCTCACGGGGCTGTGGGGGGCATGGCGGAATGCGCAAAATTGCATCGTGACGGCGGCGCTTTCCACCGATGCGATCATGGGCTCAACCGCGCCCTTGGTGGCGGAAATTCATGCGCTCAGGGGCCATAAAGGACAGATTGAGGCGGCGCGTTTGCAGCGTGAGTTAATGGACGGCTCTGAGATCCGCGAAAGCCACCGCGATGGGGATACCCGCGTGCAGGATCCGTATTGCATCCGCTGTCAGGCGCAGGTCAGTGGCGCGGCGATTGGGCTGCTCAGGCAGGCGGCGGAGGTGCTGGAGATTGAGGCCAATGCGGTGACGGATAATCCGCTGGTGCTGGTGGGGGAAGGCCGGATTGTCTCGGGCGGGAATTTCCACGGGGAGCCGGTGGGCTTTGCTGCCGATCAGATTGCCGTGGCGGTCTCGGAAATTGGCGCGATTGCGCAAAGGCGGGTGGCGTTGATGGTTGATCCGACGCTGAGCTTTGATCTGCCGCCGTTTCTGACGCCCGATCCGGGGCTGAACTCGGGGCTGATGATTGCCGAGGTGACAACGGCGGCTTTGATGAGTGAAAACAAGCACTTGGCAAATCCATGTACTACCGATAGCACGCCAACATCGGCCAATCAGGAGGATCATGTCAGCATGTGCGCCCATGCGGCGCGGCGGCTGGGGCGGATGAACAAAAATCTGAATACAATTTTAGGGGTTGAGGCGATTTGCGCGGCGCAGGGCATTGGATTTCGCGCGCCTCTGGCCACAAGCCCCGCGTTGCGGGCGGTGGTGGCGCGGCTGCGTCGGGACGTGCCTGAACTGAAGGAGGACCGCTATTTGGCGCCTGATCTTGAGGCGGCGGCAAGGCTGGTGCGCGACGGTGCATTGACGGAGGCCGCCGGGCTGGAGATGGCGCTGTGAGGCCGCCGGTTGAGGTACTTCGCGGTAACAGCCCGGTGGTTTTGGCAATGCCGCATACCGGGACTTGGCTGCCGGAGGGGGTGCGCGCGGCGCTCAATGACCGGGGGCGCGGGCTGAGTGATACGGACTGGCATATTGAGCGTATGTATGCCGGGCTTCAGCCCGGCACCACTGTGGTGAGGGCATTGTTTCACCGCTATGTGATTGATGCCAATCGCGATCCAACGGGCGCAAGCCTTTATCCGGGGCAGAATACCACCGGGTTGGTGCCGTTGACGGATTTTGACGGGCTGAATATCTGGGATAGGCCGCCCGATGAGGCCGAAATTGAAGCGCGCAGGTGGGCGTATCACGCGCCCTATCATGCGGCGCTGGAGGCCGAGCTTGAGCGGGTGAAGGCCTTGCATGGGATTGTGGTCTTGTATGATTGCCACTCGATCCGCTCAAACATTCCGTATTTATTCGACGGCACCCTGCCGGATTTCAATATCGGGGATAATGGCGGCACGACTTGCGCGCCGGGGATTACCCGAGCGGTGGAGGCGGTTTGCGGCGCGGCTGAGGGCTATAGCTCGGTCACCAATGGCCGCTTCAAGGGCGGTTGGACGACGCGGCATTATGGCCGGCCTGAGACGGGGGTTCATGCGATTCAGATGGAGCTGGCGCAGTCGACTTATATGTCTGAGGCCCCGCCTTGGGAGTACGATGCGCCGCGCGCTGAGGCCACGCAAATACATTTGAAAAAGCTGTTGGGGCGGATTGATGCAATCGCCCGTCAAATCGCCCGTGAAGGAGAATTGAGATGAATGATCCGCGCCATAATACCCGTGATATTTTCCCGCCCACCGGGCCTGAGATTACTGCTAAAAGCTGGCTTACCGAGGCACCGATGCGGATGCTGATGAACAATCTGCACCCGGATGTGGCCGAGAACCCGCATGAATTGGTGGTCTACGGCGGCATTGGCCGGGCGGCGCGGACGTGGGAGGATTTTGACCGGATTGTTAGCGCGTTGAAAGAGCTGGAAGAGGATGAGACTTTGTTGGTGCAATCGGGCAAGCCGGTGGGGGTGTTTCAGACCCATAAGGATGCGCCGAGGGTGTTGATTGCCAACTCAAATCTGGTGCCGCATTGGGCGACGTGGGAGCATTTTAACAAGCTCGACCGGATGGGGCTGATGATGTACGGGCAGATGACGGCGGGGTCTTGGATTTATATTGGCACGCAAGGGATTGTGCAGGGCACTTATGAGACCTTTGTTGAGGCCGGGCGGCAGCATTATGGCGGTGACCTGACGGGCCGTTGGGTTTTGACGGCGGGGCTGGGCGGTATGGGCGGGGCGCAGCCTTTGGCGGCGGTGATGGCAGGGGCGTGTTGCTTGGCTGTGGAATGCGATGAGACCCGCGCTGATTTTCGCCTGCGGACCCGCTATGTGGATGAAAAGACGCATGATTTGGATGAAGCACTTGAGATGATCAGGCGCTGGACGGATGCCGGTGAGACCAAATCGGTGGCGTTGATTGGCAATGCGGCGGATGTTTTGCCGGAGATGGTAAAGCGCGGTGTGCGGCCTGATATGGTGACGGATCAGACCAGCGCGCATGATCCTATTCATGGCTATTTGCCGCAAGGTTGGAGCGTGGCGGAATGGCGGGCCAAGCAGGAAAGCGCACCGGAAGCGGTGGAAAAGGCGGCGCGGGCCTCGATGCGCAAACATGTGGCGGCGATGGTGGATTTTCACCGCGCAGGCGTGCCGACGTTTGATTATGGCAATAATATTCGGCAGGTGGCGCTGGACGAGGGGCTGGAGGAGGCGTTTGCGTTTCCGGGGTTTGTGCCGGCCTATATCAGGCCGCTGTTTTGCCGTGGTATTGGCCCGTTTCGCTGGTGTGCTTTATCGGGTGATCCGGAGGATATTTATAAAACTGACGCCAAGGTGAAAGAGCTGGTGGATGACGCGCATTTGCATAATTGGCTGGATATGGCGCGCGAGCGGATTGCGTTTCAGGGGCTGCCCGCAAGGATTTGCTGGGTTGGGCTTGGGGTCAGGCACAAGCTGGGGCTGGCGTTTAATGAAATGGTGCGGAGTGGCGAGTTGAGCGCGCCGGTTGTCATAGGCCGCGATCATCTGGATAGTGGATCGGTGGCCTCGCCTAATCGGGAGACCGAGGCGATGAAGGATGGCTCGGATGCCGTCAGTGACTGGCCGTTGTTGAATGCTTTGCTGAATACCGCGAGCGGGGCGACTTGGGTGAGCCTGCATCATGGCGGCGGTGTGGGCATGGGATTTTCGCAGCATTCGGGGATGGTGATTTGTTGTGATGGCTCTGAGGATGCCGACCGGCGGATTGGCCGGGTGTTGTGGAATGATCCGGCGACGGGCGTGATGCGCCATGCGGATGCGGGCTATGATGCGGCGCTTGAGTGTGCGGCGGAGCATGGGCTGAATTTGCCGGGGATAACCGGCTGAGGGGGGATTATGATGGTAACACAAGCGCAGGTGGATGAGTTTCAGGCCAATGGTGTTGTCCTGCTCAAGGGCGCGTTTGCGGATTATGTTGAGGGTGCGCGCGAGGCGATTGCGCAAAATCAGGCCAACCCTTCGTGGCGCGAACGCACCTATCGGCCCGAGGATGGCTCGGCGCCGTTTTTTCAGGATTATGTGGTTTGGGATCAGTTTGACGGCTACCGCGATTTGGTCAGGGTGTCACCGATGGCCGAGATGGCGGCGGCTTTGATGCAATCAAACACCGCGCGGATATTTCATGATCATATCTTGGTCAAAGAGCCGGGCAATTCGGTGGTGACGCCGTGGCATCAGGACCAGCCTTATTATCTGGTGCAGGGCGCGCAAACAGTGTCGTTTTGGGTGCCGCTTGATCCGGTGCCGCGTGAGCGGGTGATTGAATATGTGCGCGGCTCGCACCGCTGGGGCACAGATTTCAAGCCGATGCGGTTTGATGGCACGCCGTTGTTTGAAGGCGATGAATCGCAGGCGGTGCCCGATGTTGAGGCAAAGCGTGACGCGCTGGATATTCTGGGCTGGGCGGTTGAGCCGGGTGACGCGGTGGCGTTTACATTTCGGACATTGCACGGTGCCCCGGCCAATGCCTCAGGCACGCGGCGGCGGGTGATCTCGCTCAGATGGGTGGGGGATGACGCGGTATTTGCTGATCGCCCCGGTGCCACATCGCCCGCGTTTCCCGATCTGGAATACACCCCGGGGGCGGCGTTTGAGGGCGTTGATTTCCCGGTGGTTTATGACGCCCGGCTTGCAGCCATCGCTCACACCACAAATCAAGGCTGACAGGCTGGTCGCTGATTATTTTAGGGGGCAGGATGGTTTGGCGCGTCTACCTTACCACAGATCAAAGAGCGTTTTGAAGCAAGGGTCCGGCCCGAATGCCAACCTCGACTGCGTACCGGCATGTTGCAATCCGCACCTTATGAAGTGGGCCTTCGATGCTTATGTGGGCTATACCCATGGTCACTTACTGCCCGACTGGCTTGATGATTTGATATAACGCTTTCTGGTTAACATTACCTGTTCACCGATAGCCTGCCCAACGTCAAAAGAAGGCCCATGTGACAGGAGAGATCATGAACGACGCCGTTATTTTTCTGGACCGCATACATTTTGCGATGAATATCCTGTTTCACTACCTGTTCCCGCAATTGACCATGGGCCTTGCGGCGATCCTGCTTTACTTCAAGACGATGGCGATCACGCGCGATGATCCGCGCTATCATCGTGCGTTCCGTTTCTGGCTGCACATCTTCGGGATAAATTTTGTATTTGGTGTGGTCACCGGCATCCCGATGGAGTTTCTCTTTGGCACCAACTGGGCCGAGTTTTCGCGCCGCGCGGGCGGCGTCATTGGCAACACGCTGGCGATGGAGGGGCTGTTTGCCTTCATTATGGAATCGGCCTTTCTGGGGATTTTGATGTTTGGCGAAAAGCGCCTGCATCCATGGGCCCATTGGGGGGCCGCGCTGATGGTGTTTTTGGGGACCTGGCTGTCGGGTTTTTTCATTCTGGCCACCAATGCCTGGATGCAGCATCCGGTGGCCTACAGCATCGCCGATGATGGCACATTCGTGTTGGAAAGCCTGTGGGGGCTTTTGACCAACCCATGGCTGTTCTGGCAATATCTGCACAACATGAACGCCACCCTGATCACGGCGTCTTTCGTGATGGCCTCGATCGGGTCTTTTTATCTGCTGTCGGGTACGCATACCACTGCCGCCCGGCTTTATGTGCGCACCGGGGTGGTGATTGCCGCCGTGGTGACGGTGTTGCAGATATTTCCCTTTGGCCATGGCAACGCGCGTCAGGTGTTTGAGTATAAACCCGCCCAGTTCGCGGCGATGGAGGGATTGTTCAAGACCGAAAAAGGCGCGGGCCTGGTGTTGCTGGGTCAGCCAAATATGGAAACTCTGACTTTGGACAATGCGATCATCATCCCCTATCTTGACAGCCTTCTTGTGGCCAATGATCCCTTTGCCGAAATCAAGGGTCTGGAGGCCTTTCCCAGAGACGAATGGCCCGACAGTGTGCCGCTGGTGTTTTACGCCTATCACACGATGATCCTGCTGGGCACGGCTTTTGCCGGCGTGATGGCGCTGGCGCTGTTCATGCTGTGGCGCGGAACACTATATCGCGCGAACTGGATGCTCTGGACATTGATGCTAAGTGCCCCGCTGCCTTATCTGGCGACCGCCGCTGGCTGGATCACGACCGAGGCCGGGCGTCAGCCCTGGCTGGTCTACGGGTTGATGCGCACCAGTGAGGGGGCCTCTCCCAATGTCAGTTCGGGCAATGTCATGCTGACGTTGCTGGGGTTTCTGGCGATGTATGTGGGCATGGGGTTCCTCTATGTCATCCTGATGTTCCGGGTGATCGGTGAAGGGCCAGAACCTGACGAGGCCGATAATGACGCCGCCGCCACTTCAACCCCGAAGGAGGCCGTGTGATGGAAACGATCTGGTTTGCCATAATTGGCGTGCTGTTCACGCTGTTCGTCACCCTTGATGGCTTTGATTTCGGGGCCGGGATTATCTATCGCATGGTGGCCAAGACCGACGCCGAGCGCCGCATGGTGCTGAACGCAATAGGGCCGGTGTGGGACGGCAATGAAGTGTGGCTGATCATCGCTGGAGGCGCGCTTTTCTTTGCCTTCCCGGTGGCCTATGCCTCGGCCTTCAGCGGTTTCTATCTGGCGCTGATCCTGCTTTTGTGGCTGTTGATGTTCCGTGGTTTATCAATGGAATTGCGTTCGCAACTGAGCAGCCCGCTGTGGCGCAATTTCTGGGATACGATGCTGGTGATTGGCAGCCTCGGCATCTCGGTGGTGCTGGGGGCGGCGCTTGGCAATCTTCTGCGCGGTGTGCCTCTGGGGGCGGATGGTTATTTCTTTGAGCCCCTCTGGACCAACTTCCTAATCGGTCCGGCGCTTGGCCTGCTGGACTGGTATACCCTGCTGACGGCGGCTTTCGTGGTTGCGGTATTCACCTTGCATGGCGCCAATTTCATCGCCTTCAAGACCGAAGGTGATGTGCAGGCCCGCGCCCGCCGTATCGCCCGTACCATGGGGTGGCAGGTGGCGTTGCTGTCGGTGGTGACGGCCGTGGCAACCTATATTGCGCGACCGGCTTCTTTGCAGAATTTTCTGCAATTTCCGCTTGGGTTAGCCCTGCCAGTGCTGTCATTCACCAGCATCGGCGCGGTGCTGTGGTTTTGCAAACGCCAACGCGATGGCGCGGCCTTTGCCGCTTCGGCGGCCAGCATTATCTTTTTGATGCTCGGGGCGGGTTTCACCATCTATCCCAATGTACTGATTGCCACGACCGGCGCGAATAACCTCACGATTTATAACGCTGCCACATCCCCCTATGCGCTGCGCACCGGGCTGGGCTGGTTTGCGGTTGGTGCCAGCTTTGCCACGCTTTACACGATCATTATGTATCGCTCATTTCGCGGCAAGATTACGACCCCCAAAGAGGGCGAGGGGTATTGAAATAACTGCTATTTGAGCAAGGGCGATTTCAAATCCAGCATGTTTTCAGTGGGCACATATACGCGGTGTTGTATCCGCTTAATTGCCACCAGTATCTGGGCCGTCATTTTACCGCTGAACACGAAAGCCCGCTGGACGGTTTGTTGCGCAAGGCCATCAAACACCGCAAGTGATACGGGCAAGGCAAAGGCGGCATGGTCACGTCCTTCCCGGCCACGCCCAACCGGATGCGCTGACATACCTATTTGCAGGCGCGGCGAAAGGCTCAAGCTATGGAAACCGGATAACGCAGTCATTCGCAAAACAAATGGGATTGCGCCCATGAAGGTTAATATCACGCCATATAAGCCTGGACGTGGATTTGCGGACAGATAGGGGCGCATCCGCGTTTCAATGAAGGCAAGTGGCGTGTCAACACCGCCATGATATGCCACCCAATCAAACCATCACCAACTTTCGGGCATTGCTCCATATTAGCATCAACGAATTGTTTCCGCACGCACCCGCATACAACCGATAATTCGGTACACTAAGTGAGGGTTCTCGCCAGAGCTGGCAGGAGAGGCAATCAGATCAGCGCAATCTGATCCCCGTGTCGCTAGCTGATGGGCCGTGCCTTGCCGATGGTGATGGCTTGGGGGCTGATCTTGGTGTCATAGGCCAGCACCTCAACCCCCGCCGCGCGGGCCTTGGCGAACGCAGCGGCATAGGTGGGGTCGATGTCGGCGGCCAGGGCCATCTCAGTGCAATCAGTGCGCTGGATCAGATAGAGCATCACGGCGCGGTGGCCTTGGTGGATCATCTCGGTCAATTCATGCAGATGTTTGGTGCCGCGCGCGGTGACGCTGTCGGGAAACTCAGCGAGGCCAGACTGACGCGACAGGGTGACGGATTTGACCTCAACATAGGTATCGGGCAGATTTGCACCTTGCAGCAGAAAATCGATCCGGCTGTTCTTACCATATTTCTGCTCGGGGCGCACGGTGGTGTATTGCGCCAGCTCGGGGATGTCGCGGTTTATCAGCGCCGCGCGCATTGCCCGGTTGGGCAGGGAGGTATCAACGCCGGTGAAATGGCCGTTTTCATGGTCGACCAGACGCCAGCCGTATTTCAGTTTTTTACGCGGGTCGTCATTCGGCTCAACCCATATCCGCAGGCCGGGATTTGCCAGCCCCATCATCGAGCCGGGATTGGCGCAATGGGCGGTTACTTCGCGGCCATCCTCAAGGGTGATGTCGGCCAAAAAGCGTTTGTAACGACGGATCAGGGTGGCGGGTATAAGAGGGGTTTGAAAGCGCATGATTTGAGGCCTATACCGATCCCGAGGCCCATTCAAGGAGAGGCAAATGCCCAACCCCAAAGCTGCCATGC
>CAZZKL010000061.1:0-17066 GCA_964655135.1 uncultured Roseovarius sp.
ATCAGAAACTGCGCCGCCTGATCCAGTCGGATATGCGGCGGGCCATCACCCGGTTTCAGGGTGAGTTTAGCCGGGGCAAATGCCGTGGCCTGAAACTGTGCATCCGGCCAATTTTGCCCGGCGTCACCGATGACGGACAGCAAGGCCTGCGGGTCCTCCGGCAGCTCACCGGCATAAAACGCCGCCTGAGCGCCGGTTTCCAGAACCAGCCCGCGCACGCAGTCAAGCGCCTGCCCCTGATGGGTCATGGTTTCCTCAACCGTGGTGCGCAGGGCGGCAAGGGCCATGGCGTGGGTGCCAGCCCCGGCAAAATTGGCGCGCTCTTTTGCATCCCGCGTCAGGGCCGTCATCAACGCCGCAAGCCGGTCGTGCTGTGTATGGTGCAAATGATCAGCCTTGGTGGCGGCAAACAGGATTTTATCCACCCGGCGACCGCGCAACAGCCGCGCCAGATAGCCATTGCGACCGGGGCGAAAGGCGGCAAGAATATCGCCCATGGCAAGGCGCAAATCAAACATTGCCTGCGGCCCCTGATGCAGCGCGTCAAGCACATCCACCAGCACGATCTGCCGGTCAATATGGGCAAAATGATCGCGGAAAAACGGCTTGATCACCTTGGATTTATAAGCCTCGAACCGGCGCTGCATCTCGCGCTGTAATGACCGGCGGGGTGCATTCTCAACCGGCGGCAACGGCGCGAATGTCAGCACCGGAGAGCCTGCCAGATCACCGGGAAGCAAAAACCGCCCCGGGGTGCAATCGTAAAACCCGGCGTCGCGGGCGGCGTGCAGATAGGCGGTAAAACCCTCAGACAGCGCAATGGCCGCTGGCTCATCCAGCCGGGCCTGCCCATCGGTTTCGGTGACCTGCGCCAGATAGTCCGCCGCCTGCGGGCGCTTGGCAATGCGGGCCAGAACCTCGGATGACCATTGCGCATAAGTCTTGTCCAACAGCCCCAGATCAAGCAGCCATTCGCCGGGATAATCGGTGATGTCCAAATGCACTGTACGCGGCCCGGTCAGGCCCGCAAGCAGCCCCGCAGGCCGCACCCGGAACGACAGCCGTAATTGTGAGACCGCGCGGGTGCTGACCGGCCAATGCGGCGTGGCGCTGATCAATGCGCCAAGATGCGCCTCATAGTCAAATCGCGGCACCGTATCATTGGGTTGTGGTTGCAGATAGGCGGCTTCAATCCGGCCTTGGGATGCCGCCAGAAGCCCCGGCATCCGGCCCCGGTCGATCAGGTTGGCCACCAAAGACGTGATGAACACGGTCTTGCCCGAGCGCGCCAGACCGGTAACACCCAGACGGATCACCGGCTCAAACAAGGCCTGCGACACGGCACTGCCTGCCATCTCAACCCCGCGCGTCAGACTGTCAGCCAGTTCAGTAATCGCCATTGCGGCCCCTTTATGCTCTGTCCCCAAGATAGCCCCCCAAGGCCCGACTTGCCAGAGGGGAGCTTTGGGGGATTGTTCCCCCGCCTGCAAAGCTTTATTGCCGGGTCATGCCCAGATATGCCCTCAAAGTTGAATACCACGGCGCGCCGTTTCGCGGCTGGCAGCGGCAGGTTGATCTGCCCACGGTGCAGGGCGCGATTGAAGCGGCTTTGGCCAAGCTGGAACCCGGCGCGCATAGCATTGCCGCCGCCGGGCGCACGGATACCGGGGTTCATGCGCTGGCGCAGGTGGCGCATTGTGATCTGGCCAAGGAATGGCAGGCGTTTCGCCTCTCGGAGGCACTGAATTATCATCTCAAGCCTGATCCGGTGGCGATTGTGGCCTGTGCGCAGGTGGATGGCGAC
Source organism: uncultured Roseovarius sp. (assembly GCA_964655135.1). GTDB lineage: Bacteria > Pseudomonadota > Alphaproteobacteria > Rhodobacterales > Rhodobacteraceae > Roseovarius. The sequence continues at coordinate 1,805 of CAZZKL010000061.1, forward strand.
TGGCACGCAAGGTTTTCCGCCCGTGAGCGGCACTATTTCTTTCGGCTTTTAATGCGACGCGCGCCGACCACGCATCAGCGTGGGTTGGTTTGGCAGGTGCCGCATGGCTTGGATTTGACGGCGATGCGCGAAGGGGCGGCGCATCTTCTGGGCAACCATGATTTTACCACCTTCCGCTCGTCGGTCTGTCAGGCGGCAAGCCCGGTGAAAACCTTGGGTGCACTGGAGATTGATCAGGTTGAAACCCGCTGGGGGCGTGAGATGCATTTCCATATCCGGGCGCGCTCGTTCCTGCACAATCAGGTGCGCAGTTTTGTTGGCACGTTAGAGCGTGTCGGGGCCGGGGCATGGGCACCGGGGGATGTGAAATCGGCCTTAGAGGCCTGTGATCGTGCGGCTTGCGGCCCGGTTTGCCCGCCGCAGGGGCTTTATCTGGCCGGAGTGGCTTATGAGGAGGATCCGTTTGCCTGATCTGCGCTATGCATGGCCTTTTGCAGCAGTGGCATAAGGCCCGGATCCAGCATTTGCGCCACATTGAACCGCATGAACCCGCTGGCGTTTTTGGCCCGGCTGAAGGCATCGCCGGGGGCCAGCACAACCCCCTCTTCAAGGGCGGCGCGGGCCATGGCGGCGGCCTTAACCCCCGGCGGCAGGTGACACCAGAGAAACATGCCCGCGTTGGGCTGTATCCATGGGGTAATACCGATGGTTTGAAGTCTTTCACCGACCTTGCCCATGGCCTCGGCAAGGCGGCGGCGCAAGGTGCTGATATGCCTGCGATAGGCCCCGTCCTTGAGCAGTGACAGCACCAGTTCCGCCGAAAACGCGCCGCCGCCAAAAGAGGTGGCAAGTCTGAGGTCAACCAGTTCCTCAATCCAGTCGGGCCGGGTTGCGATAAAGCCGCAGCGCACCGAGGCCGACAGGGTTTTGGAGAAACTGCCGATATGGATCACCCGCTCAAGCCCGTCAAATGCCGCCAGACGCGGCGCCGGGTGATGCTCAAAATCGGCAAATATATCGTCTTCGATGATCAAAAGGTCGTGCTGCTCGGCCAGTTTCAGAACCCGGTGCGCGGTGGCGGGCGAAAGCGTGGCCCCGGTGGGATTGTGCAGCGCTGAATTGGTAATATAGAGCCGGGGCGAATGCCGCGCCAACGCCTGTTCAAACAGCGCCATATCCGGGCCGTGGGGCGTGTAGGGCACGGCGATGACATGCGCGCGGTGCGCCCGCAGCAGGGCGTGGAAATTGAAATAACAGGGATCGTCCACCAGCACCGTATCGCCGGGTTCCAGCAAGAACCGGCACAACAGATCAATCGCTTGCGTACCCGAATCCGTCAGCATGATCTGCGCGGCGGGGGCCTCAACCCCGCGCTCGGCCAGCCGCCGCGACAGAAGCTGTCTGAGGCCGGGCAACCCGTGGGGCGGGCTGTAATCGGTGAGGTTGGCCTGAGTGCCGCGCGCCAACGCCCGCAAGGCGCGGCGAATGTCGTCTTGCGGCATCCAAGCGGGCGGTAGCCAACCACAGCCGGGTTTGATCAGGCGGCTGTCATCCACCAGCGATTGCCGCGTCATCCACACCGGATCAACCTGCCGGTCCGGCGCGGGGGCCGCATCGGCAAGCGAAAACGGCGGCACATGACCGGAAACATAGAAACCCGAGCCACGCCGTGGCTCGATCACGCCCTCGGCTGTGAGCCGCTCGTAGGCATCAACAATGGTGGATTTTGACACCTGCATCTTTTGCGCAAGAGCGCGGATTGACGGCAGGCGGGTTCCGGGCGTGGCCTGACGGCTGCTGATTTGTTTGCGGATCACGCCCATCACCTGCGCGACAAGGGTGCCGGGTGCCATGCGGTCAATGCTATAATCTTTCATCTGTATCGCCCATTTTATCCATACAGTTTATCCATATTGTACTGGAGTGTCTCTGGAAAATCAAACGATCCCGGCCATTGTGCACCCGAAAGGGGACCCAGATGACAAACAGTAAAAGCGGCTGGATTAACGGCTTCATCGGTGTGGTGATTTTCAGCGGCTCGTTACCCGCCACGCGCGTGGCCGTTGCCGAGTTTGACCCGCTTTTCCTGACTTTCACCCGCGCGGCCATAGCCGGAGGTCTGGCGCTGGCCCTGCTTGGGCTGCTGCCGCAAAAACGCCCGGACCGGGATGATCTGGTATCGCTGTCAATCGTGGCGCTTGGGGTTGTGCTTGGCTTTCCCTTGCTAACAGCACTGGCGCTTGGGCATATCACCTCGGCGCATTCCATCGTTTTCATCGGGCTTTTGCCGCTCGTCACGGCCATATTCGGGGCCTTGCGCGCCGGGGATGTTCCCCATCCGGCATTCTGGATATTTGCCGGGTTGGGTAGCGCGCTTGTGGCCGGGTTTGCCCTGATGCAGAACCTCACAGCAAACTGGACCGGGGATTTACTGATGCTTGCCGCCATCATCATTTGCGGGCTTGGCTATGCCGAGGGTGGAAAACTGGCGCGCAAAATTGGCGGTTGGCAGGTGATCTCATGGGCGCTGGTGATGTCGTTGCCAATCATGGCCCCGCTGGCGATTTATACCGCCCCGGAAACCTTCACCGGGATCAGCGCGAAGGCGTGGATTGCCTTGGGCTATGTCTCAGTGTTCAGCATGTTGATCGGGTTTGTTTTCTACTATCGCGGGCTGGCTCAGGGGGGCATTGCCGCCGTGGGGCAGTTGCAACTGTTACAGCCGTTCATGGGGCTGCTTCTGGCGGCGGGGTTGCTTGGTGAGCGGGTCAGCCCGTCCATGACCGGGGTCAGCCTTGTGGTGGTGGCCTGCGTTGCGGGTGCGAAAAAATATGGGAGGCGGTAAACGCCCCGCGTCCCGGCCCCTGCGCCGGGACCTCTCGGCCAACCCAGAGGCCCTAACCCAGAGGCCGGGGCGTGGCATTAATGTTGGTGGTGACACTCTGTAATAAACAGCGAAATTTGCAAATAAGCCCAAGGAGGCCGCGTTCATAGATTTCTTCGCCCGCCCCCCGCGTTTTGCCTTTGATCTTGGACCGCACGCGGGGTAAACAACGCATTCAAGCGGTCCCGTAGCTCAACTGGATAGAGCACCTGCCTTCTAAGCAGGATGTTGGGGGTTCGAGTCCTCCCGGGATCGCCAATATATGATGGCCGGTTTGAAATCCCCTGTTAGGATTTAAGCCGTTTAAGAAGCTCTTGTGCGGCGGAATTGGGTGACATCCCCCCATTCGCCACCTGATCGGCAAAGGTGTTCATCGCCGCGCGCATCGCGGGTGTTTTAAGTTCAGCCAAAAGCCCGTGGCGGACTTCCTCCTGAAACCAATGTTTTGCCTGGCTCTTACGTCGGGCGTCAAAATGCCCCTGCGCACGCCGCCAGTCGACCAGCGTTTTCATCTCATCCCATGCCGCCGCAAGCCCCTCATCTTGCAACGATGACACCAGCATCGCCTTGGGAAAATCCTTGGGGTCCTGCGGGCGTTTACGCAACAACCGCAAAGCGCCGGTATAATCGGCACAGGTGCGCGTGGCGGCGGGTTTGAGATCGCCATCCGCCTTGTTGACCAGAATAATATCCGCTATCTCCATGATGCCGCGTTTCACCCCTTGCAATTCGTCTCCGCCGGCCGGGGCCAACAGCAAGATAAAGAGGTCCGCCATCTCGGCCACCACGGTTTCCGATTGCCCGACCCCCACGGTTTCAATCAGCACCACGTCAAAGCCCGCCGCCTCACATAGCGCCACAGCCTCGCGCGTGCGCCGGGCAACACCGCCCAGATGCAATTGCGCGGGTGAGGGCCGGATAAAGGCGTTTTTGTCCCGGCTGAGCCGCTCCATCCGGGTTTTATCACCCAAAATAGACCCGCCCGAGCGCGCCGATGACGGGTCAACCGCCAGCACCGCCACCTTGAGGCCCATGCCCGTGAGCATCAGGCCAAAGCTTTCAATAAATGTGGATTTGCCCACGCCCGGCGTGCCGGAAAGGCCAATGCGGATGGCCTGCCGGTCAGAAGCCCGCAGCGCCTCAATCAATTCCATCGCCTGCGCCCGGTGATCGGCGCGGCTGCTTTCGATCAAGGTTATCGCCCGCGCCAGCGCCCGCCGGTCGGCGGCTAAGATTTTCTTGCTCAGCTCTGCAATATCCATCGGCTGTGGCCTGTTGTTTTTGTGCCTCATCGGCCTACATGCCTTGGCCCAAACTTGCAAATATGATGATCATCCAGTGGCAATGCGTGGCGACATGCCCGATAAGGTGGGTATGACGCCCAAATTGCCCATTCATGACATACTTGAGCCGCTGATCACCGCCCTGCGCAGCCGGGGCCGCGCGGTATTACAGGCCCCGCCGGGTGCGGGCAAAACCACCGTAGTGCCCTTGGCAATGCTTGAGGCGGGGCTTTGCGCGGGCCGTATCCTAATGCTGGAACCGCGCCGCCTTGCCGCCCGCGCGGCGGCGGAGCGCATGGCACAAACGCTTGGTGAGCCTGTCGGGGAAACCGTTGGCTACCGCATTCGTGGCGAGGCAAAAACAAGTAAAACCACCCGAATTGAGGTGGTCACCGAGGGCATTCTGACCCGGATGATCCAGTCTGATCCCGGTCTTTCCGGCATCAGCGCGGTGATCTTTGATGAATTTCACGAGCGCTCCCTGAATGCCGATCTGGGTCTGGCGTTTTGCCTTGAGATCGCAGGTGCCCTGCGCGATGATCTGATGCTGCTGGTGATGTCGGCCACGCTTGACGCCGCACCTGTGGCCGCTTTGATGGACAACGCGCCGGTGATCACCTCCCAAGGGCGGGCGTTTCCGGTTGAAACCCATTGGCTGGCGCGCCCCACGGCCAAATCCGTGCGGTTTGAAACCGCACTGGCGGATCTGGTAATCGAGGCGGTTAAGGCCACCGAAGGCGGCATTCTGGTATTCCTCCCCGGCGAGGGTGAAATAAGACGGGTTGAAAGCCTGCTCAAAGCGCGCGTGCCAAAAGACTGCCACCTGAGACCGCTTTTTGGGGCAATGGAGTTCAAAGCCCAGCGGGCGGCGATTGCGCCCTGCGTGCAGGGCCGCAAGATCGTGCTTGCCACCTCGATTGCCGAAACCTCGCTGACAATTCAGGACATCCGCGTGGTGGTGGATGGCGGCCTTGCCCGGCGCGCGCGGTTTGATCCCGGCAGTGGCATGTCCCGGCTGATAACCGAGCCGGTGACCCGCGCCGAGGCAACCCAGCGGACGGGCCGCGCCGGGCGGGTGGCCGATGGTGTGTGCTACCGTCTTTGGACCCGAGGCGCGGAAGGGGCCTTGATGGCCTTCCCCCCGGCGGAAATCGAGGTGGCGGACCTTAGCGCGCTGTCGCTGGAACTGGCGCTGTGGGGTGCGGCGGCTGAGGCCTTGCCGTTCCTCACACCGCCCAATCCCGGCGGCTATGGGGCGGCGCAGGAATTGCTGCGAATGCTGGGCGCTTTGGATAATGCCGGGCGCATCACCGATCACGGTAAAACGCTGGCCGCTTTGCCCTTGCATCCGCGTCTGGCGCATATGCTGGCCATCGCCGGGCCGGAGGCCGCGCTGCTTGCGGCGCTGCTGGCAGACCGCGATCCCTTGGGCCGGGGCGCGCCGGTTGATCTGTCGCTGCGGCTGGCGGCCCTGCGTGACTTGCGCAGCTTTTCAAACCGCTCGCCCCATGCCGCCAATCGCAGCGCAATCGCGCGGATCAAATCCGAGGCCAAACGGCTTGCCGCCAAAGCGAGGCGCGCACGTTCGAGCGCGATGAGCGACGCCGAGATGGCCGCGCTGGCCTATCCCGACCGCATCGGCCTGCGCCGCAACGGCGATGCGCCGCGTTATGTGTTGTCTGGCGGCAAGGGGGCGGTACTGCCCGATGGCGATGCCCTCTCATCAACCCGCCTGATTGTGGCCACCGATCTTGACGGCAACCCGCGTGAGGCCCGCATCCGGCAGGCCATCGCCATCAGCGAATCGGAAGTACGCGGACTTTTCAAACATCAGATCAAATGGGCCGAAGTCTGCGATTGGAGCCGCCGCGACCGCCGCGTCACCCCCCGCCGCCATGAACGCCTTGGCGCTTTGATACTGGACGACCGCCAATGGAAAGACGCGCCTGCGGATACCGTCGCCCGTGCCATGCTTGAGGGTATCCGTGATCTTGGCCTCACCTGGTCCGACCCCGCCCGCAGGTTTCAGGCGCGGGTGGCGCTGATCCGCGAAAGCGGGCAAGATTTGCCGGATATGTCGGACACGGCGTTGATGGACACGCTAGAAGACTGGCTATTGCCACATCTCACAGGCGTAAAAACCGCACAGGACTGGAAACGCTTTGACATCACAAACGCCCTGCGCGCCACGCTTGACTGGCAACAGATGCAGGCGCTTGACCGCATGGCACCCGCCTCATTCACCACGCCATTGGGGCGCAAAATCCCGATTGATTACAGCGGTGAGCACCCCGAGATCAGCCTGCGCCTGCAAGAAATGTTTGGCCAGACAAGCCACCCCACCATTGGCCGCACGCCACTTCGGGTGACGCTCCTCTCCCCCGCCGGGCGGCCCCTGCAAACCACAATGGATATTCCCGGTTTTTGGGCCTCATCCTACGCCGATGTACGCAAAGACATGCGCGGGCGATACCCCAAACACCCCTGGCCGGAAGATCCGACAATGGCTAATCCAACCCTAAAAGCCCGCAGGCGCAGATAACCGTGAATTGCACACTATTGCTGCCGCAGGCACTCAACTCCCGGACCTGATCAGCGACCCGCAGCTTAACCAAGAGGTCCCGGCACAGGGATTTATAAATGGGGCCGGGACATGGGGGAGCAGGAGTTGACGACACCGCCACAATTCCTGATATGGGATATACTTGCCGGCCTTATGGCGCAAAAGCCATCCCTCTGAACCCAAAGGCACACCATGCTGGACCAACCCGACGACATACACCCGCTTTTTGCCGGGGCGCCGAAGACAACTGAATTTCGCAAGCTGCGCAAACGCATTGTGCGCCAGACCCGCGAGGCGGTTGAGCAATACGGCATGGTCGCGCGCGATGGACCCACGCCAAAATGGCTGATCTGTCTGTCGGGTGGCAAGGACAGTTATACCCTATTGGCGGTGCTCTATGAGCTGAAATGGCGCGGGCTTTTGCCGGTTGAATTGCTAGCCTGCAATCTTGATCAGGGCCAGCCGGGATTTCCCGCCACCGTCCTGCCGGAATTCCTGACCCAAATGCAGGTGCCGCACCGGATAGAATATCAGGATACCTATTCGATTGTGATGGATAAAATCCCCGCCGGGCGGACCTTTTGCGCGCTTTGCTCGCGGCTCCGGCGCGGCAATCTTTACCGTATCGCGCGCGAAGAGGGTTGTAGCGCCGTGGTGCTGGGCCATCATCGCGATGATATTTTAGAGACGTTTTTCATGAACCTGTTTCACGGCGGGCGACTGGCCACGATGCCACCAAAGCTGGTGAATGAAGAGGGGGATTTATTTGTCTATCGCCCGCTGGCGCATGTCAGCGAGGCCGATTGCGAAAAATTTGCCAAGGCGATGAATTACCCGATTATTCCCTGCGATCTGTGCGGCTCGCAAGACGGGTTGCAACGCCAGCAGGTCAAACAAATCCTCAACGGATGGGAGGCGCGCAGCCCCGGCCGCCGTCAGGTGATGTTTCGTGCCTTGATGAACGCCCGGCCCTCACATTTGCTGGATCCGAAACTGTTCGATTTTGCCGGGCTGACGCGGGATACATAAAATTTTACGCAAATCATTGGTTGGGGAATTACCCGCATTAAGCAGGCGTTGACCTTGGGGGCATAGTCTTGAGGGGTATTTACCTTTCGGAGCCATAGGATGCACCCCCGCCTGCGTCATACCATCTCAATCAGCCGCGCACATTTACGCAGCATTATCACCGGGCCGCAGATATTGATTTATCTGCCGGCCGTAGTTGTCATTGGCTTCTGGTTTGGCGGGAAAGAGCTGATCCTGGGCATGATAATGGGGATTCCGATTTGTATCATCGGCCTTGGCCTGATCAATTCCAGGCGCCATGGGCCACTTGGCAGGATGGGCTATGCATCCGGCACACCAGATCACAGGGCCCAAGATCACAGGGCCCAAGATCACAGGGCCTTGGATGACCGGCTGGATATTATCCTGAATACCGCCCGCAAATCATCGCAGAAAATGGCCTGTATGCTGGTGGCTCTTGATGATTTTGATGTCATTTCCGCGCGCCATGGCAAGGCCACTGTGGATAATGTACTGACCCGGATGAAAAACCGTCTGGCGATTGCCTTGCGTTCAAATGATGTGGTGTATCGCCATGGGGACTGTAGTTTTGGCATTGTCGTCGGCCCGGTGCAGCGGCTTGATCTTGATATTGCCCTGCATCTTGCTGGCCGGTTACAGGCCGCTGTGGAAGACCCGATTATCATTGATGCCACGACGATATATATCTCGGCCTCCGTTGGGTTTAGTCTGGATGCGGAGATTGGCCTTGGCACCGGGGCGGACCTTGCAGATGCGGCACATCTTGCCTTGCGCGAAGCCCAGCGGCATGGGCCTTCCTCCATCCGGGCCTATTCCCCGAATATGCAAAATGTTGCCTCCTGTCCGCATTTCATTACTGACGGGTTGCAGGACGCGCTGGAAAATGGCCAGATCCGGCCCTGGTTCCAGCCACAAATCTCAACCAATACCGGGCAAATCACCGGATTTGAGGCGCTGGCGCGATGGGCCCATCCCGAATTGGGCCTTCTGGCCCCCGCTGATTTTTTGCCGGGGCTGGAACAGGCTGGTAAGATTGAACGCCTTGGCGAGGTGATGCTGTTTCAGGCGCTCAATGCGCTTAAATCCTGGGATGCACAGGGGCTGAATGTGCCGCATGTGGGGGTCAATTTCACCTCCGAAGAGCTGCGCAATCCAAAACTGCCCGAAAAAATCGGGTGGGAGCTGGACCGGTTTGACATGACCCCCGACAGGCTTACCGTTGAAGTGCTGGAAACGGTGGTTGCGTGTTCGCCGGAAGATATGATTTCGCGCAATATCAAACGTCTGTCTGAGATGGGGTGCCATATTGATCTGGATGATTTTGGCACCGGCCACGCCTCGATCTCGCTGATCCGGCGATTTTCTATCGAGCGTATCAAGATTGACAGAACCTTTGTTGCCAGAGTGGATTGCGACCCCGAACAACAGCGGATGATTTCCGCCATCTTGCTTATGGCGGAAAAACTGGGGTTGGACACCCTCGCCGAAGGGGTGGAAACCGCCGGGGAACATGCCATGCTGGCGCAGCTTGGTTGCGGCCATGTTCAGGGATTTGGCATTGGCCGACCGATGCCGTTTGATAAAACCGCCGATTGGATGAGCCACTATTTACTGAAGCTTGATGATCTGCCTGTCATCGGTCAGGTCAGAGGCTAAGCTAGGGCCTGTGGACAATCACCCCTCCTCTTTTGCATTTGGCGGGTAATTGTTGTCAGTAAAGGTTTTTTAGGTATTCTCATGCTTCCAGCCCCATGAGAGTTTTCCACTATGTCCCGCCCCAAGAATTTTCTCAGATCGCTTTTTGACAAAGCCGTCGAAGTCGCAGATCCGATGCGCAGCCTGCATCACGCGCTGCCGCCACGGCCAGATGGGCGGTTGGTGGTGATTGGCGCAGGCAAGGCCTCGGCCCGGATGGCCGAGGCGGTTGAGGCGCAATATGGCCCTTGCGAGGGGCTTGTGATCACGCGCTATGGCTATGCGCGCCCCTGCAAAGGCATTGAGGTTGTCGAGGCGGCGCACCCGGTGCCGGATGCCGCAGGCATAGCCGCCACCCGCCGGATGCTGGAGCTGCTGCACGGGCTGGGGGAAAACGATCATGTCCTTGCGCTCATATCCGGTGGGGCCTCGGCGTTGCTGATTTTACCCGCAGGCGAGGTCACATTAACACAAATACAAGCAATGAATGCGGCACTTTTATCCTCGGGTATGCCCATCGGGCCGATGAATATCATCCGCAAACATCTCAGCCTTGTAAAAGGCGGCCAACTGGCAGCGGCGGCCTATCCGGCGCGTATGCTGACCTTGATGATCTCGGATGTGCCCGGCGATGATCCGGCAATGATCGGGTCGGGGCCAACGGTTGGGGATGCCAGCACGCCACAGCAGGCGTGCCGTTTCTTGCAGCAATACGGCATCCATATACCGCAATCGATCCGTGACGTGCTGACGGGGCCTCAACATGTGATTGCGCCGGGGGATCAACGATTAAGCACGGTTGAGAACGTCATCTATGCCGCCCCCTTGCAATCACTGGAGGCCGCCGCGAATATGGCGCGCCGCGCGGGGATGGATGTGCAAATATTGGGTGACGCCCTTGAAGGCGAGGCAAAGGATATTGCCCGACATCAGGCGGCGGTGGCGGTGAAAATTCAAGCGGGGATGGCCCCCGGCGCTGCCCCCGTTTTGATGCTCTCAGGTGGGGAATTGACCGTCACCCGCACCGGCGATGGCATCGGTGGCCCCAATGCGGAATTTGCGTTGGCGCTGGCATTGGCTCTGCAAAGCACCCCCGGCATTTACGCCATTGCCTGCGATACAGACGGGGTGGACGGCGCGGCAGAAGTGGCCGGGGCCGTGATTGGCCCGGACACGCTGAGCAAGGCCAAGGCATTGTCGTGCGATGCGGCCATGGCCCTGTCGCGAAATGACGCACATGGGTTTTTCGACACGCTTGGGGATCAGGTTTTGACCGGCCCGACGCTGACAAATGTCAATGATTTCAGGGCGATTTTGATCCAGCCCCGGTAAGGCGGATATGCTGCTGAGCCGCAGATCATTCACCATACCCCCCGGCAAACAGAGTGATTACTGACGCAAAGCCGGCAGGCCAATGCCGGTGGACTGAAACCCGCCATCCACCGCAATCACCTGCCCGGTGACATAGCTGGCAGCCTTTGAGCATAAAAACGTGATCATCGCGGCAATCTCATCCTCCGAGCCATAACGATTGAGCGGAATCGCCGCATGATACGCCGCACGAATTTCCGGTGTATGCACCGCCAGCGCCAATTTGGTATCCACCGGGCCGGGACAGACACAATTTGCACGCACGCCATATTCGCCCAATTCCGCCGCATATTGCTGTGTAAGATGCATCACCGCAGCCTTGGACGTGCCATAAGCCACCCGCAACGTGCTGGCGCGCAGGCCCGAGATTGAAGCGATGTTAACAATCGCGCCGCGCGCCGCACATAGCCCATCGCGCAACGCCTGCGTCATCAAAAACACCCCATCAAGATTGGTTTCCATCACGCAGCGCCAGCGGCTGAAATCGGTGTCGCCAATCGGCCCGAAATCAGCCACACCCGCATTGTTGATCAGCGCGTCGATACTGTCACAGCTATCGGCCACATGCGCCGCCATCTCCCGCACCTGACCCGGCTGTGAGACATCGCAAACCACCGGATCAACCTGGTCCAATCCGGCAGCGGCCTCTGTCAAAGTTGGCGCATCGCGGTCAATCATCACCACCCGCCAGCCCTGATCAAGAAATTGCTTTGTGGTGGCCAACCCGATACCGCGTGCTGCGCCGGTGACAATGGCTGTTTTCATGCTTTTCCCCCAGAATTTTGCTGCTTGGCCTATGTATAGAGCGAAAAGCGGGGGCTGGCCCAGCCAAAAATGCCCGGGGCAACGGCACATATTGTCGTGAGGAAATTGGCAGGGGCAGCAGGGTTCGAACCCGCGACCTACGGTTTTGGAGACCGTCGCTCTACCAGCTGAGCTATACCCCTGTGTGGCCGCGCCCGGATTACGACACCTGTGGCCGGGACGCAAGCAGACAATCGCGGCTCAGCATCGGTTTCTGGCCTGTGGCCATTTGCCCCCCGAGGCCCCTGCCCCTATATCTGATGCAGATCAAAGAGGGTGCCGCATGTCATCACAACAAATTCCGGTCCATGTCCCGTTGGTGCGCGCGCCGATGAGCATATTACAAAGCCTGTCTGCCGCGCGCAAAAACCTGCTGTCGATCATCCCCGAGATTGCCGTGACACAGCCGATGGTCTCGGGCCGCACTGGCAAGCGCTGGCATATGGTGATGGATCCGGCCTCCATCCGGCGGATATTGCTGGAAAATCTGGAGAGTTATCCCAAATCCGTTGTCACCAAAAACCTGCTGCGCCCGGCGATTGGCGATTCTCTTTTTATTGCTGAAGGGGCACATTGGCGCTGGCAAAGACGGGCGGCGGCACCGGTGTTTTCGCATCGCAACGTGATGAACCTTGCCCCCATCATGGGGGCCGCCGCCGAACGCAGTTGCGCCAGAATTGCGGCTTGCGTGGGTGCCATTGATATGGCCGACGACATGGTGCGCACCACCTTTGATGTGATCAGCGAGGTCACATTCTCGGGCGATGGCGCCTTTGACGCCGCCGCCGTGCATAAATCCATCGACGCCTATATTGAGGCCGCGGGCAAGATATCGTTGTTTGATATTCTGGGTTTTCCCGGGTGGATTCCACGCCCGGGGCGGATGTTTTCAGGCCCGGCGGTGAAACAAATGAAACGGGTGGCTGATGAGGCGGTTGAGGCGCGGCGCGCGCGGGGTGCGCAACCGGGCGTGCCCGACCTGCTTGATCTTCTGCTCGCAGGCGTTGACCCGGAAACCAAACGCCGGATGAACACCGCCGAGCTGCGCGATAACCTGCTGACATTTATCGTGGCGGGCCATGAAACCACCGCCCTGACCATGGCCTGGGCGCTTTATCTTTGTGCCTTTGATCAAGACGTGCAGGACCGCGCCCGCGCCGAGGTGCAATCGGTTCTGAAAACCCGCACCGCCTGTGGCAAGGACGTGGCCAACCTGCCTTTTATCCGGATGATTGCCGATGAGGCCCTGCGGCTTTACCCGCCCGCCGCGATGCTGTCACGCACCGCTTTGAAGCATGACACACTGTGTGAGCGTGAGATACGCGCCGGTGATACCGTGATCATTCCGATCTACGCGCTGCACCGCAACCGGCTGTTATGGCCTGATGCCGATGCCTTCCAGCCCCAGCGTTTTGCCGACCGAAAAGCGATACAGCGTTACGCCTATTTGCCGTTTGGTGATGGCCCGCGTATCTGCATCGGGGCGTCATTTGCCCTGCAGGAGGTGGTGATCATTCTGGCCACATTGCTTGCAAATTTTCGTTTCACGCCGGTGAAAACCCGCGACCCTGATCCGGTGATGATCATCACCTTGCGCCCCAAAGGTGGTGTCTGGTTACAGGCCGAGCCGGTCTGACGTTATTTGCGGCCTTTGAAATAGGTTTGCCAAAGCCAGATCAACAACAAGGATCCAAGTATCGCGCCAATCAGCCCCGACATCATACCCATCACCCGCAAAAGAATGCCCAGAACAAGCCCGCCAAGCACCGCCCCGGCGATGCCGATGGCGATGGTCACAATCACATTGGTATCCATTTTCATCATCCGAGTAGCAAGATAACCCGCTGCTACGCCGATGATAATCAACCATAAAATTGGCATTATAGTCTCCCTGTCAGTTGCTCATCCGCCTTACCGGCGGCCTCGCCAATGGGTGGGCACAATGATCAGCGCGCCGATGGATGACAGTATCGCATCTATCCCGGCGGAGCCAAAGCCCACGTTAAACATGATGCGGATAAAGTAGAACAAGAACGCGCCGCCAATGCAGATGATGATGGATTGGATATAGCCATTGCTGGTAAAGCCGGATTTCTCGGCCGCATAGCCAACAATACCGGCAATCACAACCGTCCCGAATAGTGCAAGAAACATTGGTATCCCCTTAAATCATCGTCCCCTTGGGCAGCGGCAACCCACGCAAAAACTCATCCGCATCCTGCGCGCCCCGGCCCGCCCGTTGCAAGCGCAAAAGTTGCACGGCCCCGTTGCCACAAGCCACGGTAAGCGCCCCGTCCAGCACCTCACCGGGTGCGCCTTGCCCCTTTGCGATGCGCGATGCCAGCAGTTTTAGCCGCTGCCCCTGCACCTCAGTCCAGGCCCCGGGAAATGGCGAAAGCCCCCGGATATGCGCATCCACCTGATCCGCGGGTAGCGCCCAGTTTATCCGCGCCTCGGATTTGTCGATCTTGGCGGCATAGGTGACGCCCGCCTCGGGCTGTGGCTCGGGCGTCAGGCGGTCCAACTGGCCCAGCGCATCCACAATCATTTCGGCCCCCATCGCTGACAGTCGGTCATGCAGCCCGCCGGTGGTTTCTTGCGGGCCAATATCCGTGGCCCGGCGCATCAACACCGGCCCGGTATCCAGCCCGGCCTGCATCTGCATGATGCAAATGCCGGTCTGCGTGTCCCCCGCCATAATCGCCCGGTGAATCGGCGCAGCCCCGCGCCAGCGCGGCAATAATGACGCATGAATATTGAGGCAGCCATAATGCGGCGCATCCAAAATCACCTGCGGCAGGATCAGGCCGTAAGCCACAACCACCGCCACATCCGCCTTCAGGTCGGCAAACGCCGTCTGTTCCTCAGCCCCTTTCAGGCTTTCTGGGTGGCGCACCTCAATCCCCAGTTCATCCGCCCTTGCATGAACCGTCGTCTGTCGGTTTTTCTTACCGCGCCCTTATCGGCTCGGCTGCTGGCAATAGTCTGCCGCAAGCGCATGGCCATCCGCGACCAAGACCTCCAGCACCGGCACCGAAAAATCAGGCGTTCCCATGAATATTATACGCATCATTTCCCCATGTGGTAAGGCGGGCTTCAGCCCACCAGTTTGCGAGCTTTGCGCAATAGCATATCGCGTTTCATCTTGGAAAGCCTGTCAAAATACATGCCGCCCGCAAGGTGATCAATCTGGTGTTGCACCGACGTGGCCCACAGCCCGACAAAATCGCGGGTTTCCTCAACGCCATCCGCATTCAGAAACCGCACCGTCACAGCCCTTGGCCGCCCAACTCTGGCCGAGACACCGGGCAGGTTTGGGCTGGCTTCTTCATGGCTGCGCAACTGGCTGCTGGCGTGCAATATCTTAGGGTTGGCCATGCGCACCACCTGCCCGCGCCCCTCAGAGGCATCCACCACCGCCAGCGCCCGCATCACCCCAATTTGCGGCGCCGCCAGGCCCACGCCGGGCATCGCCTCCATCGTGTCGATCATATCAAGCCAGATACCCCGGACATCATCCGTGATCTCAGCCACCAGCTCGGCGGGTGTTCGCAGGCACTTATTTGGCCATGGCAGGCAGCGTCTGATGGCCACGCCCTTACTCCCGCGCCA
>CAZZKL010000062.1:0-17012 GCA_964655135.1 uncultured Roseovarius sp.
GCCTGAGCGTGCCCAAAGGCGGGATCACTGCCCTTCTGGGCGGCAATGGCGCGGGCAAAACCACCACGCTGAAGGCGATCTCAAACCTGCTCAAATCTGAGCGCGGCGAGGTGACCAAAGGCACAATTACCTATCGCGGCGAGGGTGTGCAGCACCTGATGCCCTCTGATCTGGTCAAGAAGGGCGTGGTTCAGGTGATGGAAGGCCGCCATTGTTTTGAGCACCTGACGGTTGAAGAAAACCTGCTGACCGGGGCCTATACCCGCAAAGATGGCCGGGGCGCGATCGAGGCTGATCTGGAGATGGTTTACAATTATTTTCCCCGCCTGAGAGAGCGGCGCAAATCGCAGGCTGGCTATACCTCGGGGGGTGAGCAACAGATGGTGGCAATCGGCCGCGCGCTGATGAGCCGCCCCGAGACGATCCTGCTGGATGAGCCGAGCATGGGACTGGCGCCGCAACTGGTGGAAGAGATTTTCAACATCGTCAAAGACCTCAATGAAAAAGAGGGGGCGACGTTTTTATTGGCCGAGCAAAACACCAATGCGGCGCTTAGATTTGCCCATTACGGCTATATTCTGGAATCCGGCCGGGTGGTGATGGATGGCCCCGCAGATGAGCTGCGTGAAAACCCCGATGTGAAGGAATTTTATCTGGGCATGTCCGAGGAGGGGCGCAAATCCTTTCGCGATGTGCGCAGCTACAGACGCCGTAAAAGATGGCTGAGTTAAACAGCATGACCGGCGTGTGCAGCAATGTAATTATGACCCAAACCCACGCCAAAACAGGCGGGCGAAGGATGGCTTATGTCTGAGTTTTTTGATGATCTGGAATGTCGCAGCAAGGACGCGCGTGACGGCGCGATTGCCGATGCCTTACCGGCGCAAATTGCCCGGGCGCAGGCCTTGCCGGGCTATGGCTCGCTTGCAGGGATTGATGCGGCTAAAATCACCTCGGTGGCTGATCTGGCGTCGTTGCCGGTGTTGCGCAAATCCGATCTGGTGGCGGCACAGGAAAAAGCCGCGCCATTTGGCGGGCTGAGCGGATGTGAAACCAATCAATACGCCCATATATTCCAATCCCCCGGCCCGATTTATGAGCCGGGTGGCGATGCCCCTGATTGGTGGCGCATGGGGCGGTTTTTGCACGCTTGTGGCATTGGTAAAACTGACATCGTGCAAAACTGTTTCAGCTATCACCTGACCCCGGCGGGCATGATGTTTGAGAACGGCGCGCGGGCGGTAGGGGCCACTGTTTTACCCGCAGGCACCGGCCAAACTGAGCTTCAGGCGCGGGCCGCTGCTGATGTTGGGGTCACGTCTTATGCGGGCACGCCGGACTTTCTCAAGGTGATTCTGGACAAGGCCGATGCGATGGGCCTAGGCCTTGGCATTACCAAAGCCGCCGTTGGCGGTGGCGCTTTATTTCCCGCACTCCGGCAAGAATATGCTGATCGTGGAATATCCTGCCTGCAATGTTATGCCACCGCTGATCTGGGCAATATTGCTTATGAAAGTGCCGCACAGGAGGGCATGATCGTTGATGAGGGCGTGATCCTTGAGATCGTCACACCGGGCACCGGCAATCCGGTGGTCCCTGGTGAGGTGGGCGAGGTGGTGGTGACCACCCTGAACCCGGATTATCCGCTCATTCGGTTTGCCACGGGCGATCTGAGCGCCATGATGGAGGGGTTAAGCCCTTGTGGCAGAACGAATATTCGCATCAAAGGCTGGATGGGCCGGGCCGATCAGACCACCAAGATCAAGGGCATGTTTGTGCGCCCCGAGCAGGTGGCAGCACTTGTTTCGCGCCATGATGAGATTGCCCGCGCGCGGGTGATTGCCTCACGCGAGGGGGCGCGCGATGTGATGCTTGTGCAGATCGAAAGCGATTGCGATGATATCGCGCGCTATGCCGGATCGGTCACGGAAACCCTCAAATTAAGTGGCCGGATTGAGATTGTTGCCAAAGGCAGTCTTCCAAATGACGGCAAAGTGATAGAAGATCAGCGTAATTATGACTGAGTAAAGCGTTTCCTGTACACGCTGTGATTCAACGTTGACTGGAAACGCTTTAGATACTTTGGGGGATTTTATGCGCGTTCTGAAAATTATAGCGGCACTGATACTTTTCACACAGCCTGCCAGCGCCGAGGATATTGCGCTGATTTATGGCGACACCGGGCAAAACCTTGAAATGATCAACCCACCCGGGGCGACGTTTCTGAATTTCGCCTCACCGCTCAGCCTCGCCGGGTTTCGGGTGATTGAGCCGGATAACCGTAGCGTCGAAAACATGCGCAAGGCGGCGCAGGAGGTTGTGCAACTTCTGGCCGATGGTCAGGTGGATCGTCTGGTGATCGTGGTGCTGGGGCCATATGCCAGCAACAACCGCGAAACCTGGGTTCTGGGCAATGATGCCGCCGGGGCAACCAGCTTTTCGGTGCAGGGTAAGGGCATTGCCATCAATGCACTTTCGGATTTGGCGGCGCAGGCCGGGGGCCGGGCGGTGATTATGCTGGCGCAGGGTGCCGAGGTGTCGGGCCTTGGGTTTGGGCTTCAATCCGGGCTGGGGGATTTCCCCCGTGCCGAGGGTGTGACCTATATCACCGGCGGCGCGGATCAGTTGGTTAAAATCACCCGGGACGGCTTGCTTGAGCCGGGCATGAGCTATGCCAAGCTGGCGCAGGCGGCTCCGGCGGGTGTGGAATATTCCGGCTTTGTGTCGAGCGATACCGGGCTGATGGGCGCGCCAGATACGGGCGGCGTGGCAGATAATGTGGCCGATAATGTGACAGATAATACTGGGTCTGTTGAGCAGGGATTTTGGCAAGCGGTAAAGGCCATCGACAGCAAAAAAGGCTATCAGATATATCTTGAGCGCTATCCAAATGGTCCCCACCGCGCCGAAGCAGGTGCCGAAATTGAGCGGATCGTATCCGAGCCGGGGCGGGCCGCGCGTCTGGCTGAACAAAATCTGCGTTTGTCGCGTAATAAACGGCGGCAAATCCAGGGGGATCTGGCCTTGCTGGGCTTTGACCCACACGGCATTGACGGGTTGTTTGGCCGCGGTAGCCGGTCTGCGATCAAAGCCTGGCAACTTGACCGGGGCTATGACGGCACCGGATTTTTGACCGGCAATCAGGTGCCGCAACTGCGCGGGCAGGCGCTTGACCGCAAGGCGGAACTGGATCAGCAGGAGCGGATAACACGCCAAGAGGCCGAGCGTCAGGATGAAAATTACTGGTGGCAGACCGGCAGCAGCGGCAATGAGGATGATCTGCTGGATTATCTTGAGAAATACCCAGATGGGATTTATGCGCCGCAGGCCAATGAGATGCTTGATGGCTATGCCGAAACGCGCGGCGAGCCGCCAAGGGTCGAGCAGCAGGCCTGGGAAGAGACCCTCGCCCAGAATACTATCCCCAAGTATCAGACCTTTATTAACCGGTATCCCAACAGCCAATACCGAGGCGATGCAACAAACCGCATCAACAGCCTGCAAAAGGCGCAGAAACACGCGCAGGACGTGGCCGAGGCCAAGGCACAGGAACGACGGGTTGCCGGGGCCAAATTTGCCCGCAAGATTGTTGAACAACGGCTGGTAAGAAGTGGTTTTAACCCCGGGAATGTGGATGGCAATTTCACCCCTAAAACCCGTCAGGCCCTGCGCAAATTCCAAAACAGCCGGGGATTGCCGGTGACCGGCTATGTGTCACGCGCCACAATGGGAAAACTGATGGGGCTTTAATGCCCGCTGAACCGGTTGGCGTCATACGCGCTGAGGTCAAGGTTTGACCGCTTCCCGCTGATCAGATCGGCCAGAATACGCCCGGTTTTTGGCCCCGCTGTCAGGCCGATATGCTGGTGGCCAAACCCGGCCATAACGCCGGTCTGGCCGATCTCACCAATCAGCGGCAGGCTGTCGGGGGTCGAGGGGCGAAAGCCCATCCATTCCTCAACGCTGTCATAGGTGAAATCGTTAAAATATTTCGCAACCTGCCCCCGCAACAGCTTGAACGGGGCCTGTGAGGGCGGTCTATCAATGCCCCCCAGCTCAACAATTCCGGCGCAGCGCAGATCAGCCCCCATCGGATTGACGGCAAATTTTCCCGACGCCATCATCAAAGGGTTATTGGGCAAAAGCGAGGCGTTTTTGTAATGCAAATGATAGCCGCGCTCGGCCTCAAGCATCACCTTGACCCCAAGCTTGCGCATCAGGGGCTTTGACCAAATTCCCGCCGTCAGTACCGCGCGGTCACACGGCAGGCTGCCGTGGTCGGTTTCCACCGCTGTAATGCGGCCATCCGTCAGGGTGATGTCGCGCACCTCGGCCTGCCGGTACTCACCGCCCTCATCGGTCAGCACCTGCACCAGATCAATCAGGTAGTCACCGGGGTTTAGGATATGCCCGTGGTTTTTCATAACCGCCAGACAGGTGATATTGCCGTTCAAAATCGGCTCGGCCTCCTGCACGGCGCGGCCCTCGATCAGCTCAACCTCAAACCCGGCCTCGCGCCGCAGATCCCAGCCATAGCTGTCGGCGTCAAATTTGGCGCGGGTGTCATAGGCAAATGAAAGATCACTTTGGGCAATCCATTTTTCGGCGCATGTGCCGCGTGTCAGGGCAATGTGCTGTTCTACGCTGTCGCTAAGCAGCGGAATCAGCGCCTCAACCGTGCGGCGCGCCCCCGCATCATTGGCGCGGGAGATGTATTTGATCAGCCATGGGAAAAGCTTGGGGAAATAGCTCCACTGCATGAACAGCGGCGATTTCGGGCTGAACATGTATTTCAGCCCGGTCATCATGATCCCCGGCCTGTTGACCGGCACAATCGCCCATTGCGCCAGTAATCCGGCATTGCCAAAAGACGCACCCGCCCCGGGGCCATCCTTATCCAGCAATAAAACGTCATGCCCGGCCCGGCGCAGCCAGATGGCGGTTGAAACGCCACAGATGCCGGCACCTATGACGATGATTTTTTGCGGGTTAGTCATACGGCGTGCCTCTTGCGTTATCTCACTTAGGTGATTCCACATTGTTGGGCCGTTTGACAGCTAAATTTTACAGTTTTCACAACATAAAAAGCCCCGCTTAAAAGCGAGGCATTTCAAATTCATAAACCGGGAATGGCGATGCTTAACCCTGACGGGCTTTGAACCGGGGGTTGGTTTTGTTGATCACATAAACGCGGCCTTTGCGGCGCACGATACGGCAATCCCGGTGCCGGGCTTTAAGCGAACGGAGCGAATTGCGAACCTTCATGGTCTCTTCCTCATTTGATCAAAGCGCGGGTGTTGCGCCTTATATTGCGGGTGCCGCGCCAAAGCGAGGCCGTGAATTCATGGTGGGCGATACAAGGATCGAACTTGTGACCCCTTCGATGTCAACGAAGTGCTCTACCGCTGAGCTAATCGCCCATGAATGCCAACGCGCCTTTGCCCCCAAATTAATGCGGGCGCGGAATTCCGCGCCGGTTGGCCGTTCTATAAAAGGAGTCGGCAGGCGGATCAAGGGCTTTTAGATTGGCAAATTCTGTCTATTGTAAGGAAAGATCGGAGAAATGATGCCTGAGGTTGCCTATCATCTTGCCAAACCCGCGCCGCGCAGCACCTGCGTTGTGTTTGCCTCGCCCCATAGCGGGCGCGAATATCCGCGCGCGTTTCTGCGTCAGAGCCGGCTTAATCAGCATACAGTGCGCAGCTCGGAAGATGCTTTTGTCGATAGGCTGTTTGAAAACGCCCCGAAATACGGCGCGCCTTTTATCACAGCACTTGCGCCGCGTGCCTATGTGGATATGAACCGGTCATGTGAAGAGCTTGACCCGGCGTTGATCGAAGGGGTGCGGCGCGGCGGGCATAATCCGCGTGTGTCGTCGGGGTTGGGGGTGATCCCGCGTGTGGTGGCCAATGGGCAGGCGATTTACGCGGGAAAACTCAGCGCGGCTGAGGCGGCGCAGCGCATAAATACCTATTGGAAACCCTATCATGAGGCGCTGCAAACCCAGTTAAATCAAGCCTTTATGCTGTTTGGCCGGTCGATTTTGGTGGATTGCCATTCGATGCCGCATGAGGCGATGGATACGATTGCGCGCACCGGTGTGCGCCGCCCTGAAATTGTTCTGGGGGATCGTTTTGGCGCGACCGCAGGCGAGGAGATCATTGACCGGGTTGAGGCCGCTTTTAAATCTGCCGGGCTGGTGGTGTCGCGCAATACGCCGTTTGCCGGGGCCTATATTACCCAGCATTATGGCCGCCCGACCCAGGGCCGTCATGCGGTGCAGATTGAGATCGACCGGGCTTTGTATATGAATGAGCGGCTGGTGCGGCCAAACGGAAATTTCCTTGCCTTTCAACGGGTTCTGAATGAGGTGATCCCGATGATTACCAAAATTGGCCGCCCCTCGGATCAATCCTTGGCGGCGGAATAAAGCCGCGCGCTTAGCGCAAGGCGCGGCCTTTGCGGATGGCGTCGGGGCCGAATTTGCGGCGGATGTCATCGGTGGCTTTTTCTGCTTTTGTGCGTTGCTTTGCCTCCGGGTCAAGCAGATCACCAGAGAGGTCCGCACCGGATTCCGCGATCAGATTAGAAATGCCAACGCCGATCAGGCGGTAGGGCGTGCCGGGGCCGACCTGTGCCATCAACCCGCTGGCGGTGCGGTAGATGGTATCGGCCAACTGGGTGGCGTCGCGCAGGGCAAGGCGGCGGGTGATCTGGCTATGATCCGAGCGTTTGAGCTTGAGTGTGACAACCCGCCCGGCAAGTTGCCGGGCTTTGGCGCGGTCTGAAACCTGCACTGATAAACGCCAGATATGGCCATCTAGGATGTCGGCATTGGCGGTATCTTCGGAAAACGTGGTTTCCTTAGATATTGATTTTACAGGGGAATTTGCCGATATGCGGCGATGGTCCTGCCCCCGCGCCAGATGCCAAAGGCGGGTCCCCATGGTGCCGAAGCGCGCCGTGAGATCAGCAATATCCCAGCGCAGAAGATCGGCGAAAGTGCGGATGCCGGCGGCCTCAAGCGCCGTTCGGGTGGCCTGTCCGACGCCCCAGATCAGGCTGACGGGTTTGTTGCGTAGGAAGCTATCTGTCCCGGATTTACTGATCACGGAAAACCCGTGCGGCTTGTCGAGGTCCGAGGCGACCTTGGCCAAAAATTTGTTATGTGACAAGCCGATAGACCCGGTGAGGCCTAATTCGGATCGCATTTTTAGGATCAGTTTTGCCAGCATTATGGCGGGGGGATGCCCGTGCAGGCGTTGGGTGCCGGTGAGATCGAGGAAGGCCTCGTCAAGCGACAGCGGCTCAATCGCCGGGGTCAGTTCCAGCATCATCGCACGGATGGCGCGGGAGGCGTCGGTATAGGCCTGCATTCGCGGCGCGATGACCACTGCGTCAGGGCAAAGTTTGAGCGCCTGAAACATCGGCATGGCCGAGCGCACACCGCGAATTCTTGCGATATAACAAGCGGTTGAGACAACGCCGCGACGACCGCCGCCGATAATCACCGGCTTGTCCACCAGATCAGGATTGTCGCGTTTTTCCACAGAAGCATAAAACGCATCGCAATCCATATGGGCGATTTTGAGGTCAAACAGCTCAGCATTAGAGATCACCAAAGGGCTGCGACAGGCAGGGCAACGGGGGCCGGTTTCAAAGGGTGTCAGGCAATCACGGCACAGGGTGGGCATCGGGTTTGGGCCTCAAAAAAATGTTGTACAACTTGTACAAGATCTATGGGTGTTTTGTACAAGATGCAGGTTTTGAGATGATTTGAGGGCGAGTTTAGCCAAATGATGCGGAACATAACAGGAATATTCAGAAAGATTTTAACCCGGCAGGCTGGCAGTAATGTGCCGCGCTGCGGCCGCCGGATGATCGGCCTCCAGAATGGGGCGGCCAATGACGATGTGATCAGCCCCGGCGGTGATGGCTTGGGCGGGGGTGGTGACACGTTTTTGATCGTCCAAATCGGCCCCGGCGGGGCGCACACCGGGGGTGACGATCAGGCGGCCCGAGGCAGACGGCAGGGCGCGGATCATTGCGGCCTCTTGCGGTGAGGCGATGACGCCGTCAGCCCCGGCCTCAAACGCGCGGCTCGCGCGCTCGGCCACCAGATCGGGAAGGTCTCCCGGTTTGATTTGGCCAGCATCCAGATCGGCGCGGTCAAGCGAGGTGAGGATGGTCACGGCAAGGATTTTGGTGGGGCTGCCAGCGGCGCCTTCACGGGCGGCGCGCACCACATGCGGGTCGCCGTGCACTGTGAGAAAATCAAACTCATAGGCCGCCAGCCCGCGCACCGCGCGTTCAACCGTGGCGCTGATGTCAAACAGTTTGAGATCAAGAAAGATGCGTTTGCCGTGCTCTTGCTTGAGTTCATTGGCCAAGGCCATGCCGCCGCCGGTGAGCATTCCCAAACCGACTTTGTAAAACGAGACGGCATCTCCGAGGGTTTCGGCGGTTTTCAGGCCCACCAGCGCATTGGGCACATCAAGGGCAACGATCAGGCGAGGGTCGGACATGTGCGGACTCCGGCAGGTTAGGGTTCGTGTCCTTGTTGCGATGGGCGGGGGCGGAGGTCAAGCGGTATGGGCGTGATTTTGCGGATTGTGCTCTGTGCTGCTTGGGTCCTGACCCTAGATATGGCCACCCACGGGTTTGCGCATCACGATAAATGTGGGGTGGTCATAGCCGGGATGGGCGGCCTCGGCGGTTTTTTGAAATCCCAGACGGGTAAAGGCCCGGTGATTTTCGGTCAGCTCTATGCGGGCCTCTAACTCAAGAAAGCGTTTGCCAAGGGCCAGAGCGCGGCGCGCAGCTTGGGTGATCAGGGTGCGGGCCAGGCCTTGGTGCCGGTGGGCCACAGAGACGGCCAGTTTGCCAAGATAGAGGCTGTCGCGTTGGGGGGTGAGAAACATGCAGGCCATCGGGGGTGTGCCGATTGACCAGACCTCGCCCGTGTCACAATGCCGGGCGATACCCGCAAGCGTCAGCCGGTGCATCGAAGAGGGCGGATCAATCCGGTCTTGCATGTAAGCATAGCTGGATTTGATCAGCGCAAGGATGTCGCCAAGGGCCGGGTCTGTTGAGCTGTGGCGAACCGGGGTTTGGTCCATGAGCCGCCCCCCTATTAATTCAGCGTGGCCGCAAGCCCCTCGGGTTTGCCGACCACGACAAATGTCAGGGCGTCGGGGTTCACCAAGTCGCGGGCGACGCGGTTGATGTCGTCCAGGGTGACGGCGTTAATCCGGTCGTTGCGGGTGGCGATGTAATCGGGGCCAAGCCCTTCCATCTGCATTGAGACGGCGATGTTGGCGATGGGTCCGTTGCCGTCAAACCTGAGGGGGTAGGCCCCGGTGAGATAGGTTTTGGCGTCTTGCAATTCGGTCTCGGTGACGCCGCCCGTACCGATGCGCGCCCATTCATCGCGGATCACTTTGATGGCGTCGGCAATGCGGTCATTGGCCGAGGCAACCGACCCCATCCATGCCTGCGCCTGATCGCGGTCCACCAGATAGGAATAGACGCCGTATGTCAGGCCGCGCTTTTCGCGCACTTCCTGCATCAATCGCGATTCGAACGAGCCGCCGCCAAGGATGTGGTTGAGAAGATAGGCGGCAAAGAAATCAGGGTCGTCGCGGTCAATACCCGGTTGGGCAAATACCGCCACCGATTGCGGGGTGTCAAAATCCACCACCATCACGCCGCCGGGCAGATTGACATCGGCCTTCACCGGCATGGCAGCACCTGTGGCGGGCAGATCGCCCAGCAGATTATCAAGCAGTTCTGTCAGTTCGTCGGCGGTAATATCGCCCACCGCACTGACATAAATCCGGTCGCGGGTCATGACGGCCTTGTGCGCCGCCTGAATATCCTCGCGGGTCAGGGCGGCGACGGATTCAACCGTGCCGTTGAGGGAGCTGCCGTAGGGATGATCGCCGTAAACCAGCGTGCGAAAGGCCTTGCCAGCAAGGGCGCGCGGGTCTTTTTCATCGGATTGGATGATGGAAACCACCTGCGCCCGGACCCGGTCAATCGCGACCTGATCAAAGCGCGGGTTGAGCAGGCTTTCGCGCAACAGCGCCACCGCCTGATCGCGGTTTTCGGTGAGGAAATGCGCCGAGACGGACACCGCATCATTACCGGCGTCATAGCTGAACGAGGCGGCAAGCTCATCACGGGCGCGGCTAAAGGCGCGCGAATCCATATCGCCAGCGCCTTCTTCAAGCAGGGCGGCCATCAGGTTGGTGGCACCGCGTTTGCCCGGCGCGTCAAGCGAGGCGCCGCCGCGAAAGCGCAGCTCAAGGGCCACGAAAGGAATGGAGTGATCTTCCACCAGCCATGTATTGATGCCGCCGGGGGTGGTGAGTTCTTGAATGTTGACCTCGGCGCGCGCGGGCAGGGTGGCGGGCAGGGTGGTGGCGAGGCCCAGAAAAAGGATGGATATAAGGCGGATCATTGCGGCACCTCCGGCGCGGTCAGCCATCCTGTGACGGCGTTATTACGGTTAAAGACGTCACGGGCGGCGGTCATGATCTGATCGCTGGTGACGTTTGCCAGGATGTCGGGCCAGGCCTGAATATCTTCAACCGTGAGGCCTTGGCTGAGGCCGCTGCCATACCGGTTGGCAAACGAGCCGACATCATCGCGGGCGTAAATCTGCGCCGCATGGATTTGCATTTTGATCCGGGCCAGTTGATCCTCATCAACGCCGGTTTCAAGGAAATCTTTCAGCACCTGATCCATCGCGTCTTCGGCCTGTTGCAGGCTCACCCCGGCGGAGGGGACAACCACAAGGGTGAAGGTGGTATCATCCAGCGACATGCCAGAGTAATAAGCCCCCGTTTGCACCGCCTGCTGGGTGTCAAATTGCAGCTTTTCAGCCAGAACCGAGGTGGTGCCATCGCCAAGGATGTCTGCCAGCAGGCTTAGCGCCGCCGCTGTTTCCTGTGCGCCGCTGTCGCGCTCAGGTGCCAGATAAGAGCGGCTGACATAGGGCTGCGCCACGCGCGGATCGCGGAAGATCAGGCGGCGCTCGGCCATTTGCCGGGGTTCTTGGGGCCGGGCGCGCGGCGGCAGATCGGGATTGGCCGGGATCACGCCGTAATATTTTTCGGCCAAGGCGCGGACCTCATCGGGGGTGACATCCCCGGCCACAATCAATGTGGCGTTGTTTGGGGAATAATAAATGCGGTAAAATCCCAAGGCATCCTCAAGGCTGAGTTGCTGCATTTCCTGCTGCCAGCCGATCACCGGCACGCCGTAGCGGTGATTGAGATATTGCGCCGCACTTTTTTGCTCGCGAAATAGCGCCGAGGGGGAGTTTTCAGTGCGCTGGTTGCGCTCTTCTATGATCACGTTGCGCTCGGTCTCGATGTCGTCTTTGCTGAGTTGCAGATTGACCATGCGGTCACTTTCCATCCGCATCATCAGTTCCAGCCGGTCGGCGGCGACGCGCTGAAAATAGGCGGTGTAATCATAGCTGGTGAAGGCATTATCCGAGCCGCCATTGCGCGCCACGGTGGCGGAAAATTCGCCGGGCTTTAGGGTTTTGGTGCCTTTGAACAGGAGATGCTCAAGGAAATGCGCCACGCCGGAAACGCCGGGCTTTTCATCGGCCGAGCCAGCGCGATACCAGACCATTTGCGTGACCACCGGGGCGCGGTGATCCTCGATCACCACCACATTCATGTCATTTTTGAGGGTGAAGGTTGTGATCTGCTCATCTGCCAGCACCGGCGTGGAAAGAAGAAGCGACAGGCAGGGGATCAGGTGGCGCATAGGGGTCTCCGGTCTGGTATGATCCGCGCGGGCGCGGGGTGTTATGGATAGATACGTTGCAAACCGCCCGGATCAAGCGCAACTGACAGCTTTTTTTAAGGACAGGCCTTATTGATCTTGCGGCGGGGCCGAGGGCGTGGCGATGCCAAGGCGGCGCATCCGGCGCTGTTCGGCAAAGGAATCCAGCCATTGTTTACGGTAGGCATTGGCATAATCATCGGTCGGGCCGATGTGGAAAATATTGACTTTGCCATAGCGCTGACGACGCTTGAGATCTTCCTTGGCCAGGGTCTGACGGATGCCGGGTGTGACGCCGTAGCGGGCGGCATAGGCCACAAGACCGGCCTCATTGGGGGCGATGCCGGTTTCGGTCAGCGCGGTGGGGTTGCCGCCAAGGGCGGCGATGCCATCGGCCTCGGGGGTTTGATCAGTAAGGTTACCCCCGCCCGGAGTGGGGGCAGGCAGGGCGGCATAGCTTTCGGGCGATTGCAGCGGTTTGCCGGGGATGATGGAAAACTCATCCGGGCCATTGCCGGTTTTCTTAATGCGTCTCAGACTGGTTTCTTCTTTCCGGCTGCTACAGGCGGCCAGAGCGAAGATCAACGTGATGACCAATATGCGCGGCAGATTCATTGCCACCCTCCTCAAAACTCTATTTTGGGGGGTTATGGCACAGAAATTTGATGGTCACGAGGGCTTTTTTGCGTTGGAAAAGATAACCAGACCCAAAGCCCCGGCAAAGACCGCGATGTCGGCGGTATTGAACACAAACGGATTGGTGAACCCGCAGCACGACATATTGAGGAAATCCGCAACCGCGCCGTAAATCAGCCGGTCGATCACATTGCCAAGCGCGCCACCGATCAGCAGCCCGGCAGAGATTTTATGCCAAAGCCCGCCCGGCTCGCGCCTTATCCACCAAAGGATAACCGCGATGATGATCAAAGCGATGGCAATCAGCGCCCAACGGTTTGACGAAAACAGCCCGAAATTAACCCCGGTATTCCAACCCATGCGCAGATTGAGCCACGGCGGCAGCAGATCAATCTCACGCACCCGCGCCAGATCGAGCAGATGCACAATCAGATATTTCAAAATCTGATCCGTCAAGGTTGTGATAAGGCCCACCCAAAAAACCACGCGCATGTATTCATCCCTTTGGTTATCTCAAATGGCGGTATCAGGGGTGTTTTGGCTTTATGCGTGGGCTATGGCAAGTGAAAAGGGCGGATGAGTTTGATAGCAGGGGTTTGGGTCCTGACATTAACCGCTCTCCCCATCGTGCCCCGGCCCCATTTATTTATTCTTGCGCCGAGGCCTCTCGTCCAACTCAGAGGTCCCGGCGCGGGGGCCGGGACGTGGGGGGGTGCTGCGTGCATATGGCTTGCAGTGGCCCCCGGCATGGGGGACAAAGGGGGGAACAAGTAAAGGCGGACCCGCGTGATACATCTTTTTGACATTTCCCAAACCGCGCAGGCGCTGACGGCGCTGGGGGTTGTGGCGGTGATGTTTGGGCTGTTTATCCGCGAGGTGTACCCAACCGAGGTGGTGGCCATTGGTGGCGCGGCTACTTTGTTGGCGCTGGGGTTGCTGCCTTATGAGGATGCGCTACAGGTGCTGGCCAACCCCGCGCCGTGGACGATTGTGGCGATGTTCATCGTGATGGGGGCCTTGGTGCGCACTGGCGCGCTCGATGCCTTTACCGCGCTGGCCGAAAGGGTGGCCAAGGTGAACCCGAAGATGGCCATTGGTATGCTATTGGGCTTTGTGGTGCTGGCCTCAGGCATCATGAACAATACGCCGGTGGTGGTGGTGATGATCCCGGTTTTTGTGCAACTGGCGCGGTCGCTGGGGATCAATGCCTCGAAATTGCTGATCCCGCTGAGCTATGCGGCGATTTTGGGCGGCGCGCTGACGCTGATTGGCACCTCGACCAACCTGTTGGTGGACGGTGTGGCGCGGGCACAGGGGCTGGAGCCGTTTACGATATTTGAGGTCACGCCACTGGCGGCGGTGCTGGTGGTCTGGGGGATGATTTATCTGCGTTTCATCAGCCCCTATCTGTTGCCGGACCGCGATAGCATGGCCGATCTTCTGTCGGACAAAAGCCAGATGAAATTTTTCACCGAGGCGGTGATCCCGCCGGAGTCAAACCTGATCGGGCGTGAGGTGCTTGGGGTGCAGCTATTCAAACGTGAAGGCGTGCGGTTGATTGACGTGATCCGGGGGGATCTCTCGCTGCGCCGGGATTTAAAGGCGGTGACCTTGCAGGTCGGTGACCGGGTGGTTTTGCGCACCAAGATGACCGAGCTGTTGAGCCTGCAACGCAACAAAAGCCTCAAACGGGTGGATCAGGTTTCGGCGGTGGAAACCACCACCGTTGAGGTGCTGATCACGCCGGGGTGCAAGATGGTGGGGCGATCGTTGGGGGCGTTGCGTTTGCGGCGGCGGTTTGGGGTTTATCCGCTGGCGGTGCATCGGCGGAACCAAAACATTGGCCGACAGTTGGATGATCTGGTGGTGAAGGTGGGCGATACGCTGCTGCTGGAAGGCGCGCCGGGGGATATTGCGCGGCTGTCGCGTGAGATGGAGATGGTGGATGTCTCGCACCCTTCGGCGCGGGCGTACCGGCGGGGCCACGCGCCGATTGCGATTGCCGCTTTGCTGGGGATCGTGACACTGGCGGCGTTTGGCGTGGCGCCGATATTATTGCTGGCGGTGCTGGCGATGGCGGTGGTGTTTCTGACCCGCTGCATCGATTCAGATGAGGCGTTTTCTTTTGTGGATGGTCGTCTGTTGGCGATGATATTTGCCATGCTGGCGGTGGCGATGGCATTGGAGACCTCGGGCGCGGTGGACCTGATTGTGGCCAATTTCGCGCCGCTGATTGCAGGGTTTTCACCGTTTTTCATTGTCTGGGCGGTGTATCTGCTGACCTCGTTCCTGTCGGAACTGATCAACCATGCGGTGGCGGTGGTGCTGACGCCGGTGGCGATTGGTCTGGCGGTCAATCTTGGGGTTGAGCCGCGCGCGTTGGTGGTGACGGTGATGGTGGCCGCAAGTGCGACCTTTGCCACGCCAATCAGTTATCAGACCAACATGATGGTTTATGGCCCCGGCGGGTATCGGTTTACCGATTTTCTGCGGGTGGGGATTCCGCTGAACCTGAGCATTGGGTTGCTGGCCAGCGCGATCATCCCGTTTTTGTGGCCGCTTTAGGGTAGGCATATTGTAGCGCCCGTAGGGTGGGTGAAACCCACGCGCCTCTTTGATTATAGCGTTTCGAGAAAAACTTGAATCACGAGTTTATATCGAAGCGCTTTAAAGTCCAGCGCGCGTGGGTTTCACCCACCCTACATGGACAACTCAAGAGCCGGCAGATGCGGCCCAATCCCAGTACATCTCAAGCACGCGGCGCGTTATCGGCCCGGCCTGATACTGGGTGTCGTCAAACGCGGTGACCGGCGTCACTTTCATCATGTTGCCAGAGAGGAAAATCTCATCCGCCGCGTGGAACTGATCAAAATCCATCACCTCTTCATGCACCACAATCCCGTCGGCGCGCAGGTTCTCAATATGGCGCGCGCGGGTGATGCCGGCCAGAAATGTGCCGTTGGGCACCGGGGTGAACACCTCGCCATCCTTGACTGCAAACACATTTGCCGTGGCGGTCTCGGCCACGTTGCCCAGCGCGTCCGCGACCAGTGCGTTGGAGAAACCTTTGGCGCGCGCCTCAACCAGCATACGGGCGTTGTTGGGGTAAAGGCAGCCCGCCTTGGCGTTGACCACCGCGTCTTCAAGCACCGGGCGGCGAAATTGCGTGCGGGTGAGGGTGGCCGAGGCATCGGGCGCGGCCATTGGCACCTCTTCCAGTGAGATGGCAAAGCCGGTGCTGTTCTCTTTGGGCACAATCGCCGACATGCCGCCGTCAATCGCCCAGTATATTGGCCGGATATAGACGGCAGCGTCCGGGGCGAAACCTTTCAGGCCCTCAAGGACAAGATCAACCATATCCGAGGTTTCAACCGTGGGTGTGACCATCAGCGCCTGAGCCGAGCGGTTCAGCCGGGCGCAGTGTTTATCGAGGTCGGGCGTCAGGCCATGGGCAAAGCGCGCGCCGTCAAACACGGTGGAGCCAAGCCACGAGCCATGATCGGCGGCCTTGATCACCGAGACATCGCCGTCATGCCATTGCCCCTGATAAAATGTGCGGATGTTTTTGCTGATCGCCATGGGTCGCCTCCTTGCTATTCGGAGCGCAACCTATGCCTGCTTTGCGGGGGCGTCCAGTGCTTACGGCGCCTCGGTGAGAAGTTGATCCAGATCGAGCCGGGCATTGCTCATCGCCAGATTGCCGTTTGCGTCGCGCGGCCAGTCCGGTTCGGCGCGGTCGACATATAATTCAACCCCGTTGCCATCGGGATCCGAGATATAGATCGCCTCGCTGACACCGTGATCGGCGGAGCCTTCGATCGGGATGCCCGCCTGCATGACGCGGCGCAGGGCATCGGCGAGTTGGGCGCGGTTGGGGTAGAGAAACGCGGTGTGGTAAAGCCCGGTATGGTTTTTTGCGGCCGGGGTGCCGCCCTTGCTGTCCCAGGTGTTTAGGCCAAGATGGTGGTGGTAGCCGCCTGCGGATAAAAACGCCGCCTCATCGCCGTGGCGCTGCTGCACCTCAAAGCCCAGAACGCCGGAGTAGAAACCGATGGCGCGGTCAAGATCGGCCACTTTCAGGTGAACATGGCCGATGCTGGTTTGTGGATGGATAGGGGTGGTCATGGGGAAACCTCGTTGTTTTCTGTCCTCAGGATATAGTCTTTGAATGAGGTTGCGCAATTCCCGGTTTGCGCCCAGTTATTGTGCAAGGATGCAGAGAAGGGATGCAGAGAAGGGAGGCAGAGAAGGGAGGCTGGTCCCTTGTAAGAGGCCGCAGGAAAACTCAATGAAACGCAGCCCCTTATGATACATAGTTATGTAGACATGTTATATTTGACACGTCTTCTTTGAAAGATGTCCTGTTATCAACCGGCTGGTTTGCCTTCAATAAAATTCATTTGCCAGGCCACAGGCATTTGGCAGAGCGATACCAATCCAAAGCGTTTCGTGAAAAACCCTTAGTCACAGGTTTGGCGCGAAATGCCCGGACCCTTTCATAGTTATGAGCGTTCATCCCCCGGCCCGAATGCGCCATACTGTGCAAACATACTGTGCAAACATACTGTGCAAAC
>CAZZKL010000063.1:0-16932 GCA_964655135.1 uncultured Roseovarius sp.
ATGCGGTGGCCGCTGTAATTCCCCCTGTAATTCCCCCTGTAATTCCTCCTGTAATTCCTCCTGTGATTCCTCCTGTGATTCCTCCTGTGATTCCCCTCTTGCCAACAGTCTTAACGCTATTGACTGACGCGCGAATATTCCCTGTGAACGGTAAGTAGCTATTTATATCACGCTTGCCACGCCTGCGGCCCGGCGGTAGGGGGAGAAATGCAACATTCCCCGCAATACCTGCGCCATGCCCGCGCCATTCTGGCCCTTGGCCTGCCGTTGACCGGCAGTCATCTGGCGCAGTTTGCCATTCAGCTTACCGACACTGTGATGTTGGGCTGGTACTCGGTTGAGGCCCTTGCGGCGCAGGTGTTGGGGGGGATGTTTTTCTTTGTATTGTTCATCGCCGGATCCGGGTTTGCCTGGGCGGTGGTGCCGATGGTGGCGGCGGCGCAGGCCTCGGGGGACGAGGTGCAGGTGCGCCGGGTCACCCGCATGAGCCTGTGGGCCACGTTGGGGTTTGGCATTGCCGTGATGCCGCTGATGATCTGGTCCGAGCCGATATTTCTGATGCTGGGCCAGCAGGCGGAAACCGCGCATATGGCCAGTCAGTATTTGCAAATTGCCGGGTGGGGGCTGATCCCGGCGCTGATGGTGATGGTGTTGAAATCCTATCTGTCGGCATTAGAGCGGATGCAGGTTGTACTGTGGCTGACGGTGGCCGCCGTGGGGGTGAATATCGTCATCAACAATGCGCTGATCTTTGGCAACTGGGGCTTTCGCGAGATGGGCATTGAGGGGGCGGCGATTGCCTCGCTTATTGTCAATATCGCGGCGGTTGTTGTGCTGGCGGTTTATGTCGCCCGGGCCTTGCCTGAGCACGCGATGTTTCAGCGCCTGTGGCGGCCCGATTGGGAGGCGCTGAGGGCGGTGTTCAAACTGGGTTGGCCGATCAGTATGACAAGCCTGTCGGAATCCGGGCTGTTTGCTGCCACATCGCTGATGATGGGCTGGTTGGGGACTATTCAACTGGCGGCGCACGGGATTGCGATTCAGGTGGTCTCAACCGTGTTCATGATCCATGTGGGCCTGTCAAATGCCGCCACCATCCGCGCCGGGCAGGCGATGGGCCGCAAGGATGGCACCGGGCTGCGCAATGGCGCCAAGGTGGCGATTGCCATGGCGGGGTTGGTGGCAACGGTGGCGGTGATCCTGTTCCTGGTCATGCCACAAAGCCTGATCGGATTATTCATGCGCGCCAGTGAGCCAAACCGCGAGGCGGTGATTGTGATCGGCGTCGGCCTGCTGGCGGCGGCGGCGCTGTTTCAGGTGGTGGACGCGATGCAGATCATGGCGCTGAGCCTGCTGCGCGGGATGCAGGACACCCGCGTGCCGATGGTGATTGCGATGGTATCTTATTGGCTGATCGGCATCCCGGTGAGTTATGTGCTGGGCTTCATCTATGGGATGGGCGGCGTTGGCATCTGGCTGGGGCTGGCCGTCGGGCTGGGCAATGCGGCGGTGCTGCTGATGTGGCGGTTTTGGGCGCGCTCGGCGGGGATGTAATCGTGGGAGGGTTGAACCTATGGGGCTGATGGCATAATCACTCGTGCAGATAACGCCTTATCGTGGGCCTTTGTTCATGGGCAGTTACCAGCATCCATACTCAGGTCAGTTGAATGAATAAAAAACCCAAGCATTTTGAAACCGTGATCATTGGCACGGGGTTTTCAGGGTTGTTGGCGGCGATCCATTTGAAAAAGAACCACTGTGATGATTTCGTCTTGCTGGAACGCTGGCCCGAGATGGGGGGGACATGGAAGGATAATTCATATCCCGGGGCCGAGGTGGATGTTCCCACCGGCCTGTATTCGATTTCCTTTATTCCATATAAATTCAACAAAACATTCGCGCCGCAAAGCGAATTGCTTGCCTATACCAACCATATCATTGATAAATTTGACATCAGAAAACACACCAGGGTAAATCAAAACGTCACCAAGCTGAGCTATGAGGAAGGTGAGTGTTTGTGGCAGGTTGAGGTGGCCTCGGGCGAGCGTTACACCGCGCGGTTCATCTTCGATACCAGCGGCGTGCTGGCAAACCCGAAAATCCCCGAGATTGATGGCGCTGAAACGTTTCAGGGTGATAAATTTCATACCGCGCAGTGGGATCATAGCGTGGCCTATGAGGGCAAAAACGTCGGCGTCATTGGCTCGGGTTGTTCCGGGGTGCAGGTGGTTTCGGCCATCGCCGACAAAGTTGACCGGCTGACGGTGTTCATGCGCACGCCCGAATGGATATTGCCGCGTGCGGACAGGACTTATAGCGCCATCGAGCAGACGATTATGACCTTGCCGGTGATCCGGCATCTTAATCGGTTCAGGATATTCATGGTGCATGAGGTCAGGTTCATCGGGTTCCGGCGCTATCCCCTGACGTTGAAGCTCAGCGGATTGATCAAAAAGCTTTATGCGCGCAACCTGAGAAAGAACCTTGAGAAATACATTAAAGACGACAAATTGCGCCAGCATATGATGCCGGATTATGAATTGGGCTGTCGGCGTGTCATTCCGACAAATGCCTACCTTCCGGCGCTGTCGCGGGATAATGTTGAGGTTGATATCAGCGGGATTGAGCGCATAACCCCAACCGGCATTTGCACCAAAGACGGCAAAGATATTGCTTTGGATGTCCTTGTCTATGCCACCGGATTTCATGCCTATTCCGACGTGAAAAAGATGCTGCCGTTTGAGGTTTACGGCGTGGGTGGCAGAAACCTGAACGCTGAATGGGAGGTTGAGGCGGTTTCCTATAAGGGGCTTATGGTGTCGGGCTATCCGAATTATTTCAAGATCAACGGGCCGAATACCGGCACCGGCCACAGCTCGCAATTATGCTATATGGAGGTCATGGTTAAATACGCGGTGCAGGCGATTTGCGCGGTGAAGCGGGATAAAAGCATCAAAGCGATTGATGTGAAACCTGAGGTTCAGCGGGCGTATGTGGCTGAGCTGAGGGAGAACCTGAAAAAGACCGTTTGGCAAAGCAGCGAGGTTGAATCGTTTTACCGCCGCAACCGGACCGGTGATGTAACCAGCCTGTCGCCGGAATCGGTGGTGCATTTCATCTTCAGCCGCAAACGGCTCCGCCTTGGGGATTATGATTTCTTGAAGTGAGGTGAGCGCGATGACAGCGCCCCCACGTCCCGGCACAGGAATTGATAAATGTGGCCGGGGCATGGGGTCTCACCGTAAGGCGGGCTTCAGCCCGCCCCCCCTCATAGACATATCCTGTTAGGGGTCAATCCTTCAGCACACGGTCCGCCTTTTTGCGCACCAAAGCTGAGCGCAGATCGTGCATTGCCAATAGCAAAGCATCGGTGACGTCTTCCAACTGCGCGTCCGTGGCGCGGGACTGCACCCATTGCGCCGTGGTGTTGAGGTAATCCACCGCCCGGTGAATATCGTCGATGTCGCGCTGGGCCAGCAATGCAACCCGCTCGGTCATCCAGTCGTTGATCACGTCAATATCGGCCTTGGACAGTTGCCGCTCGCCGTGGGGCTTGATCTCGCCCTTGCGCAGGTTGACCACGGCGATCTGATCCATGTCGATGCGCCGTTGGCGGTTTTCGATGTCAACGCGAAACACAAACGCGCCGTTGTCGCGCACGCGGAAATAATACTCGGGCAGATCTGCGGCCATGGGGCCCCCTTTATGTCAGTGACGCGCAAAACTTTTGGATGCGGGTGCACGCCTCGGTCAGGGCGTCGTCGGAGGTAGCGTAGCTGACCCGGAAGTTTGGCGAAAGCCCAAAGGCCGCGCCGAACACCACCGCGACGCCGACCTCACTTAGCAAAGCGGTGGCGAAGGTTTCATCATCGGCAATCACCGTGCCCTTGGGCGTTGTCTTGCCGATTAGCCCGGCAATCGAGGGATAGACGTAAAACGCGCCGTCCGGGGTGGGGCAGGTGAGGCCGTCAATCGTGCTGAGCATGTCAAGCACCAAATCCCGGCGGCGTTTGAACACCGCATTGTTGGAGGCGAGAAAATCCTGCGGGCCGTTAAGGGCCTCGACCGCCGCCCATTGGCTGATCGAGCAGGGGTTGGAGGTGCTTTGACTTTGGATTTTGCGCATCCCGCCGATCAGCACCTCAGGCCCCGCCGCATAGCCGATGCGCCAGCCGGTCATGGCATAGGCTTTGGACACGCCATTGCAGGTTAAAGTCCGGTCATACAGCCGGGGTTCCACCTGCGCCGGGGTGCAGAATTTGAAATCGCCATAGACAAGGTGCTCATACATATCGTCGCTCATCACCCAGACATGGGGGTAGCGCAGCAGGACATCTGTCAACGCCTTCAGCTCATCCCAGGTATAGCCCGCGCCGGTGGGGTTGGAGGGCGAATTAAAAATCAGCCAGCGGGTTTGGGGGGTGATCGCCGCTTCCAACTGCTCAGGCGTCAGTTTGAAATCATTCTCAAGCGTCGCCGGGGCAATCACCGGCTCGCCGCCTGCAAGCAGCACCATGTCGGGGTAGCTGACCCAATAGGGCGCGGGAATGATCACCTCATCGCCGGGATTGAGCGTGGCCATCAGCGCATTATAGAGGATTTGTTTACCGCCGGTGCCGACGCTGACCTGCTTGGTGGTGTACTCAAGGCCGTTTTCGCGTTTGAACTTGTCAACGATCGCCTGTTTCAGCTCAATAATGCCGTCGGGCGCGGTGTATCTGGTTTTGCCCTCGTCAATCGCGCGCTTGCCGGCCTCGCGGATATTCTCGGGTGTATCGAAATCCGGCTCACCGGCGCCAAGGCCGATAACATCGCGGCCAGCGGCCTTGAGTTCCGCCGCCATGGTGCTAACGGCAATGGTGGGGGACGGTTTGACGCGGGATAATGTCGCAGAAAGCGGGTTCATGGCGGGCTCCGGGGTTATAATTGCAACAGGTTTGTATTAGGCAGTGCGCAGCGGGTGATCAAGGATGATTACCATGGATAGAGGCTGAAAATGAACGAGATTCCAAATGACGCATGGTTTGACCCTGAGGTGACCACCTTTGGCGACCGCGTCGCGGGGGCGCGGGAACAGGCGGGGATGAGCCAGCCTGAGCTGGCCAAACGTCTGGGGGTGAAGCTCAAGACGCTGAAATCCTGGGAGGATGACTTTACCGAGCCGCGCGCCAATAAACTGTCGATGATGGCGGGGATGCTGAATGTGTCGCTGCTGTGGCTGATCAGCGGCGAGGGTGACGCCCCGCGCGCGCCCGATGAGACAAGCGCGATAACCCCTGAGGTTGCCGATTTGCTAACGGATTTTCGTACCCTGCGGGCCGAGCTGATGCACACAACCGAGCGTCTGGGCCGGTTGGAGCGTAACTTGCGGGCGGCTTTGAAAGATCAGGTGTATGACTGAGACCCCCGAACACCGGCTGAAACGATTGCGGATGCGCTCAATCCGGCGCGGGATCAAAGAGATGGATATGATTCTGGGTGAGTTTTCCGATGCGCGTCTGGCGCGGCTGTCGGCGGATGATCTGGAACTCTATGATGCGCTGTTGTCTGAGAATGATCACGATCTTTATCAATGGGTCAGCGGGCAGATGCCGCCGCCGGACCGGTTTGCCGGGCTGATCGCGCAGATCGCCGAGCTTGTCGGGGCAAATCCGGGATAAACAGGTGGTTTTCCTGCCAAATATGTCCCGTGGCACAATATAGATTGCATTTTACCTGATTTTATCCGGATTTAACCGGTTATTGGGGTTTATGCGCCAATGTCTGATCTGAGCAGTTTTTCTCGGAGATAGATATGAGTTTGCACACCCCAATGGTACAGCCCAAAGAACATCAGGGATTTATTACCGGTTATCTGGATGCCCTTGCACTGGTGGAGCGGCTTCACCGGCTGCTTCTGGATGTGATCAAAGATGAGTTTGAGCGTGTCGGAATGCTTGAGATCAACGCGGTTCAGGCGCTTTTATTGTTTAATGTCGGTGATAATGAGGTGACAGCGGGTGAATTGAAAACCCGCGGTTATTATCAGGGCAGCAATGTCAGTTATAACCTCAAGAAACTGGTTGAGATGGGGTTCATGCATCACCAGCGTTGTGAGATTGACCGCCGCTCGGTACGGGTCCGGCTGACGGGAAAAGGCCGTGAGATACGCGATGTTGTGGGCAATCTTTTTGCCCGTCACGCGGAGGGGCTGCAAAATAAAGGCGTGCTTGGGATGGACGGGATTGATCATATCACCACCGCCCTGCGCCGGGTTGAGCGTTACTGGACAGATCAAATTCGCTATATCTATTGAGCTTGTCTTATCCCGGGCTTGATCCGGGATCTTCTGGCCCGCCTAATGCTCTGGATATGATCCGGGGCGGGGGCGGATAAATATCCGGGATGTTGCCTGATCGTCAGGTTTTTCCATCCGTGCCTCGGGGGGATGATCCAAGCACTATATCGTTGATTTCGCGATAGAGTTTGCGGGTCATGGCCTCGCGGAACTCGGCGAATCCTTCGGCGACGACCAGAAAAGCATTGCGGCCGTGCAGCACATTCCGGCGGTAATAGTCCACCACGCCAGTGCTGTTGCTGAGAATAACCAACCCATTCACGGTGACATTATCAAACATGAAATTGCGGAAGGCCGCGTCGGGGCTATAGCCGTAATTGCTGATGCCATCGCCGGACATATCAATAACCTTTCTGTCACACTCCGGCGCGCGTTCAAGCAATGTGGCGCCGTAGCCAAGCGCCGGGCCGATGGAGGTGGGAAAATCGTCGTGTTTGCGTTTCATCGCGCCAATCGTCAGGGCTGCGCGGCTTATATCCGCCTCGGTTTTCAAAAGCGTCCAGTCGAGATGCAGCTTGTGCTGGTAAAACCCGCTCCATTCATACACCGCCAGCGCCACATCCCCCTTGGCCCCGTTTAAAATGGCAAATCTGACCTCTGGCGCATCGAGGGCAGCGGCCAGCCCCAGACGTTGCAGATTATATTCCTCCGCATCCACCGAAGACGACACATCAATCGCCAGCGCCAGCGCCAAGCGGCACCCGGCCTGCGCCGCGTTGGCCATCAGCAGCCAAAGCGCCAGAATATGAAAACCCAGTTTCACCAAATACCGGTGCTTTCCATGCTGGCCCATGGCTCGGCCGGGTCAAGTGATCCGCCCTCCTGCAACAGCTCAACCGAGATATTATCGGGGCTGCGGATAAACGCCATGCGGCCATCGCGCGGCGGGCGGTTTATGGTCACGCCATTGTCCATCAGGTGCTGGCACATCTCATAAACATTGCCGACCGAATAGGCCAAATGGCCAAAATGCCGACTGTCCGAGGGCAGGCCTTCATCGCCATCCCAATTATAGGTTAGCTCAAGCGGGCAATCCTCATCGCCCTCGGCGGCCAGATAAACCAGCGTGAACCGCCCGCCTTCGCTTTCGTGCCGGCGGATTTCGCGCAGGCCAAGCAGCGCATAAAACGCCATTGATTTTTCAAGGTCGCGCACCCGGACCATGGTGTGCAGATATTTGACGCGCATTTTGCTCTCCAACTCATTTGATAGGACATGACGATAACGCCCCTTGCGCATATGTCGAGCCTAAACGATTTGTCGCCCGCTATGCTGTTGACCTAAAGATGACACCTGATATTGTTATTCCTTCCAAGGCACCCGCAAAATATAGTCATACACGAATCGCCGAACGAGGAATGGAGCCGAACAATGCCCGTGACATCCGAGCAGCAAGCGCAAATAGATGAGCAGCGCAGCCACCCGCAGACCACCCTGCGCGCGGTTGCACCGGGCATGGAAAAGCACCTTTATACCGCGCATCCGGTGCTGGATCACGGGCTGGTGCGGGTGATTGATTATATGGGCGATGACGCGGCGATTTGTCAGGCGGCGCGGGTCAGCTATGGCAAGGGCACCAAATCGGTGCAAAATGACGAGGGGCTGATCCGCTATCTCATGCGCCACTGGCATTCGACGCCGTTTGAGATGTGTGAGATCAAGCTGCATGTCAAATTGCCGGTGTTCGTGGCGC
Source organism: uncultured Roseovarius sp. (assembly GCA_964655135.1). Classification (GTDB taxonomy): domain Bacteria; phylum Pseudomonadota; class Alphaproteobacteria; order Rhodobacterales; family Rhodobacteraceae; genus Roseovarius. The sequence continues at coordinate 8,031 of CAZZKL010000063.1, forward strand.
GGCAATGGATCCGCCACCGCACCGCCAATGTGAATGAATATTCCGCCCGTTATTCCATTCTTGACCGTGAGTTTTACATCCCCGCGCCAGACGCATTGGCGGCGCAATCGGTTGTCAATAATCAAGGCCGGGGCGCCGCCCTGAGCGGCGATGAGGCGGCGCGGGTTTTGAAAATCCTCACCGATGATGCGATGCGTTGCTATGACCATTACGAGGACATGATCAGCGACGAGGGGCAGGCCGGGTTGGCGCGCGAATTGGCGCGGATGAACCTGCCTGCCAATATTTATACCCAATGGTATTGGAAGGTTGATCTGCATAATCTGCTGCATTTCCTGCGCCTGCGCGCCGACGCCCACGCGCAATATGAAATTCGGGTTTATGCCGATGTGATCTGTAAAATCACCGCCGATTGGGTGCCGTTTGCCTATAAGGCGTTTCAAGATTACCGCATGGGCGGCGCGACGCTTTCATCCTCGGCGCTGGATTGCGTGCGCCGGATGCTGAAGGGGGAGGCGGTAAATCAGGAAAATTCCGGCATGTCCAAAGGCGAATGGCGCGAGTTTGAGGCGGTTTTGCAGAGCGAAAAATAATGCGTGCGGGACGGGAAGCAGACAGACTCAAATCATCCCACCCGGAAATCCAGCAGATTAGCCGGGCTGTTGCCCATCTATGTGGCGTCGCCCCCGATCAACAGGGGCGGGCCTGGCCTTAAAGCAGTTTCAAATTTCCTGCCATTTGACGCCCGTCGCGCCCATCTTGCAGGTCAAACTCAACCTTTTGGTTATCAGCCAACCCGGTCAGCCCGGATTGCTCGACCGCCGAGATATGCACAAACACATCGCTGCCGCCTTCTGCGGGCTCAATAAACCCGAAACCTTTTGTTGTGTTAAACCATTTCACGGTGCCCGTCGGCATGCCGCTTCTCCTTCTTCAAGTGTATTTCCCGGGGTGTTGCCGGGCCTTTTCGTGGCAACCGCCACATGCCCCAATGATTGCATGCGTCACGCAAAAAGCAAGAAAAACCGCGTGATCTATTTGGGGCCCGCAGGTATTGAGTTGGAAAACACAAGGGGACGGGCATGATTCTTTATGGGCTGAAAAATTGCGATACCTGCCGTAAGGCGATGAAATCACTGCCAGATGCGCGGTTTTGCGATGTCCGGGCTGAGGGCATTCCCACCCCCGTTTTGCAGGCGGCCCATAAGCAATTCGGTGCCGATCTGATTAACACCAGATCAACCACATGGCGGAATTTGGATGAGTCCGCTCGGGCACGGGACGCATTAGAGCTGTTAGCGGACTATCCGGCATTGATGAAACGGCCATTGATCGAACGGGATGGCGTGTTATTTTTAAGCTGGTCAAAAGACGTGCAAAACACCCTGCTTGGATAATCGCCGGAATCGGTTTATTTGGGGTTCGTAAAGAGGAAAAAAACATGCGAAATGCGGCACTGGTGCTTGGAATTATCGGCGGATTGATCGGGATGATGGTCGGGTTTTTCAGCTACGGCTACACCGAGATGATCTACCGCTACGGCGAAATTCAGGGCGTCGCCGAGCAGGTTGATCGCGTGGGCCTGATCCGTACCGTCAGTTTTCTGGCGCCGTTATTGGCAATCGCCGGTGGGGCGATGGCCCGTATTCGCGCCCTTTGGGCCGGGGTTTTGATGCTGCTATCGGCAGGCGCGATGTATTACGCGTTTCATTTCAATGTGTTCACCATGTTCCCCATCGGCTTCACCTTGCTGGGCGGAATATTGGCCATTGCCGCGGGCAAACCGGACGAGCCCAAGGCGCATTTTTAACGTAAATCCGGGGGCGTAGCCTCAAGCGCAAGATCGCGGACCACATCCTCAAGCGGCTGCACCGAGGTTTGTTTCTCGCCCAACCGGCGCAGGGAAACCGTGCCCTCTGACACCTCTCTCATGCCGCAGGCCAGAATCACCGGCACTTTGCCGACCGAGTGTTCACGGACTTTGTAATTGATCTTTTCGTTGCGGATATCGGCCTCGGCGGCAATACCCTGAGCGCGTAATTTCGCAACCACATCAAGCACATAGTCATCCGCGTCCGACACGATCGAGGCCACAACCACCTGCCGCGGCGCGAGCCAGAACGGCAAACGGCCCGCATGATGTTCAATCAAGATGCCGATGAAGCGCTCGAAACTGCCAAGAATCGCCCGATGCAGCATATAGGGGCGATGTTTTGCGCCATCCTCGCCAATATAACTGGCATCAAGGCGTTCCGGCAGGTTCGGGTCAACCTGAAAGGTGCCCAATTGCCATTCGCGGCCAATGCTGTCGGTCAGTTTGAAATCCAGCTTGGGGCCATAAAACGCGCCCTCGCCGGGATCGATCTCATAGGCATTGCCAGTTTTTTTGATCGCATTTTCAAGTGCGGCTTCGACAAAATCCCAGCTTTCTTCGCTGCCAACCCGTTTTTCAGGGCGGGTCGAAAGTTTGATGTCAAAGCTTTCAAAGCCAAGCTCACGGTAAATACCGGCCAGTAATTCGATGAAGCGCCCGGTTTCGGCTTCAATCTGATCTTCGGTACAGAAAATATGCGCGTCGTCCTGGGTAAAGCCGCGCACCCGCATGATGCCATGCAGCGCCCCGGAAGGCTCATACCGGCTACACGATCCAAATTCCGCCATGCGCAGCGGCAGATCGCGGTAAGATTTCAGGCCCTGATTGAAAATCTGCACATGGCAGGGGCAATTCATTGGCTTTAGCGCATTGATCCGCTTTTCGCGGGCGTGTTCTTCGTCCACTTCGACGATGAACATATGCTCCTGATAATTATCCCAATGGCCCGAGGCCTCCCATAATTTGCGGTCAACCACCTGCGGGGTGTTGACCTCAACATAGCCGCTGCGTGTCTGCTGGCGGCGCATGTAATCTTGCAAAGTGGTGTAGATGCGCCAGCCATTGGGGTGCCAGAAAATCTGACCGGGGGCCTCTTCTTGCATGTGGAAAAGATCCATCGCGCGGCCAAGTTTGCGGTGGTCGCGCTTCTCGGCTTCCTCAAGGAAATGCAGATATTTTTTCAGTTTGTCGCGGTTGCTGAAGCCGACGCCGTAGATGCGTTGCAGCATCTGACGATCACTGTCGCCGCGCCAATAGGCCCCGGCGACGCTCATCAGTTTAAACCCATCGGCGGGGATCTGTCCGGTGTGTTGCAAATGCGGGCCACGGCACAGGTCCTGCCAATCCCCGTGCCAGTACATGCGCAGGGGCTCATCGCCGGGGATGGCCTCAATCAGTTCAACCTTGAACGGCTCATTATTGGCCTCGTAATGCGCAATGGCGCGGGGGCGGTCCCAAATTTCTGTCTTAACTTCATCGCGTAGGTTGATGATTTCTTTCATCTTTTTCTCGATGAGGCCAAGGTCTTCGGGGGTAAATGGCTCGGCCCGGTCAAAATCATAATACCAGCCGTTTTCAATCACCGGGCCGATGGTGACTTTGACATCAGGCCACAGCTCCTGCACGGCGCGGGCCATGATATGGGCAAGGTCATGGCGGATCAGCTCATTTGCCTGAGCTTCGTCTTTCATCGTATTGATTTTAATGGATGAATCTTCAGTGATCGGCCATTGCAAATCCCAATGCTGGCCATTCACAGTGGCGGATATGGCCTTTTTGGCCAGTGAGTTTGAAATACCGGTGGCAATCTCGGCTGGAGTTAAACCTTTACTGTAAGAGCGCACTGTATCATCAGGAAAAGTAAGGGAAATTTGGGCCATTGGCCTTAAGCTCCTCGTCGGTTTGGCGCCTACGGAACGCCCGGTTGCGGGTTATGGGTTTGCGCTGTTTTGGCCGGTTTGCGGCGGCAAGTCAAGCCGGTGAAACAGGGGTTGTATTGTCATGGGTTGAAATGGATATGTAGGGGGCAATGCCGGAGGATAAAATGACAAACCCTGAATTTCTGATGACACCTGCGGGGCGCAAGCTGGCTTATCACAAGACCAATGGCAAAGCGCCGGGGGTGGTTTTCCTTGGCGGGTTCAAATCCGATATGGACGGCACCAAGGCCATGCGGCTTGAGGCCTGGGCCAAACGCGCGGGGCGGGCGTTTTTGCGGTTTGATTATTCCGGGCATGGGCAATCTTCGGGGCAGTTCACTGAGGGCGCTATCGGCGATTGGGCCGGGGATGCGCGCGCGGCGATTGAAAGCCTTACAGAAGGCCCGCAGGTTTTGGTTGGCTCGTCCATGGGCGGGTGGATTTCGCTTCTGCTGGCGCGGGACATGCCGGAAAAAGTTGCCGGATTGGTGACCATCGCCGCCGCGCCGGATTTCACCGAAGATTCCATTTGGGCGGGGTTTGATGACGCTGAGCGCGATGAGCTGATCACAGCCGGGCAGGTGGCGCTGCCAAGTGAGTACGGCGCGCCGTATATCATCACCCGCCGATTGATCGAGGACGGGCGCGCGCATCTGGTTTTGCGCGCGCCGCTGAAGCTGCCTTTTCCGGTGCGGTGCTTGCAGGGAACCGCCGATATGGACGTGGACATATCCGTGGCGCTGGCCCTTTTGGAGCACGCAGAAAGCCCCGATATGCGGCTTAGTTTGGTTGACGGGGCGGATCACCGGTTTTCGGATCAGGAGTGTCTGGCGCTGATCGAGGCCACGGTGGATGAGGTTATTTCACGCGCCGCTTGACCCCAGAGATTTCTGTGGCAAATTGGGGTCAGAGGCCTATCAGGCCGGTTTATAAAAGGACCACGCGGATGCAGGACCCATTGGTGTTTTTACCGGGCATGATGTGCGACGCGCGATTATTTGCGCCGCAAGTGGCCGATCTTGGGCGGGGGACGTCGGTGACCATTGCGCCCACCACCCACGGCGAGCGGATTGAAGAAATTGCCTCAAACCTGCTGGATCAACTGCCGATGAAATTTGCCCTTGTGGGCCAATCCATTGGCGGGGTTGTGGCGATGGAGCTTATGCGCCGCGCGCCGGATCGGGTGACGCGGATGGCGTTGATCAACACCTCATCCTTGGCTGAAACGCCACAATCGGCGGCTGATTTTGAGCCGTTTATCATCAAACTGAGGGCTGGCTGTCTGGAGGAAACTGTGCGTGCGATGATGCCATCCGAGCATCTTGCACCGGGGGCTGAACGCGCGCAGATCATGGCGCAACTGATTGAAATGGCTGGGGATATTGGCGCGGAGGCCATTGTCAGGCAGCTTAGGGCGATGCAGAGACGACGCGATTATCAATCGGTTTTGCGGCGCTGCAAGGTGCCCGCGCTGGTGCTGTGTGGCAAGCATGACGCGATGACGCCGGTGAAACGGCACAGTTTTATGGCCGAGCTGATCCCCAACGCGCAATTACATGTGTTTGAAAATGCCGGTCATTTGCCGACGCTGGAATGCCCGGCCGAGGTGTCAACGGTTTTACTGGACTGGCTGATGCAGCCGCAAAATCAGCCCGCGCGGGTGGCGGACTGACCAATCAGGCGGCGTTTTTGTTGGCGGCTTTGCGCGGTGAGGTGCGGCTGCGTTTGGCCGGGGCTTTGGTATTGGCATCAATGAAATCAAGCACCAGAGGCCGGATATTTTCACGCCAGCTTCGACCGGCAAAAATGCCGTAATGGCCTGCGCCCGGCTCAAGATGGCTGGCTTTTTTGCTGTCCGGCAGGCCGGTTAACAGATCAAGCGCCGCGACACATTGACCGGGGGCGGAAATATCATCCTTGCCGCCTTCGACGGTTTTCACCGCAACGGTGGTGATCGCCCCAAAATCCACCTTGTGACCATCGACGACAAATTCATTGCGGGCAATCTCAAGCCCTTTGAAGATGCGCTCGACCGTTGACAGGTAAAATTCGGCGGTCATATCCATTACCGACAGGTATTCATCATAGAATTTATTGTGCTTGTCGTGATCTGAGGCCTCATTCTGGGCCACATGGGCAATCTGATCGCTGAAGGCTTTGCTATGGCGCTCGCTGTTCATTGAGATGAATGAGGCCAGTTGCAGCAGGCCGGGATAGACCAGACGACCAACGCCGGGATGTTTGAACCCGACCCGTTGAATCATGGTTTCCTCAAGCTGTCCCATGGTCACGCGGCGGCCAAAATCGGTGACCTCGGTGGGGGCCGCATCCGGATCAACCGGGCCGCCAATCAGGGTCAGTGAACGCGGCTGTGCCTTGGGCTCTTGCTCGGCCAGATAGGCGGTGGCGGCCAGCGTCAATGGCACCGGCTGACAGACTGCGATGACATGGATGTCAGGCCCAAGATGGCGCATGAAATCAACCAGATAGAGGGTGTAATCCTCAATATCAAACTTGCCTTCGCTGACCGGAATATCACGGGCATTGTGCCAGTCGGTGATATAGACCTCACAATCGGGCAGCAGCGAGCGCACGGTTGAGCGTAAGAGCGTGGCGTAATGCCCCGACATCGGTGCCACCAGCAAAACCCGGCGGTCCATCGGCGCGCGACCGGCGACGTTGAAATGGATCAGGTCACCAAAGGCGCGGGTCACTTCTACCTCGACATTGATCAGGTGATCACGGCCATCTTCGCCGGTGATGCTGTCGATGCCCCAATCGGGTTTGGTGACCATGCGCTGAAACGTGCGCTCGGTTACTTCGCCCCAGGCGGCCATCCAGTTGAACATCGGATTTGGCAGCATCGAGAAAGCCGGGTATGATGCAAAGGATTGGGCCGTGGCCCCGAGCCATTGATTGGTGTTGCGCATTGTCTCCATCAGATCGTAAGTGGCCATAAAGCGCATTGGTATTCTCCTGTTTGGGCGCGGGGGGCCCAATGATAAACCGCACTGCCCAGCCGGGATTGGCTGTGTTATGCTGCATAGCAGAAACTCTAAGGGGAAAAGTTAACAATGGCAACGCATGAGGATGTCACGGGCGAGGTTTCAGGGGAAATAACCGGCGTTGATGTTGAAAAGGTCAATGCCAATCTGGCGCATGTGGAAGAGCTGTCGGCGCGGCTGATCAAGGCTTTATCGGCGCGTAATCCGGCCAATCCGACGTTGAGCGGGCCATCAAATGAGCTGTTTACACAGGCGGCTGGCTCTTATTGGGTTGAGATGCTGGAAGACCCGGCGAAGATTTACACGCAGCAGATGGAATATTGGGGCGAAACAGTGCGCCATTTCATCGATGCCCAGCAAATGATGCTGCAGGGCGGCATGGGGGACGGCGCGGAAACTCAGACCACCGATAAGCGGTTTGCCAACCCGATGTGGCAGACCAATCCCTATTTCAGCCTGATTCGGGAGCAATATCTGCTGAACGCCAAGGCGATTGAACAGGCGGTGGCGGATCTGGATGAGCTGGAACCGGTTGAGAAGCGGCGGCTGGAATATTTTTCGCATCAGATCATTGATATGATGTCACCAACTAATTTTTTAGGCACCAACCCCGATGCCTTGGAGCGCGCGGTAGAGACCGAGGGCGCATCATTGGTGAAGGGTCTGGAAAATCTGGTGGCGGACCTTGAGGCCAATAACGGCGAGCTGGTTGTGCGGCTGGCGGATGAGGATGCGTTTGAGCTGGGTAGCAATATCGCCACCACGCCGGGCGAGGTGGTTTACCGCAGCAAAATGATGGAGCTGATCCAGTATGCGCCGACCACCAAGCAGGTGTATGAGGTGCCGATCATCCTGTTCCCGCCGTGGATAAACAAGTTCTATATCCTTGATCTAAAAGAGAAAAACAGCCTGATCAAATGGATCACCGATCAGGGTTATACCCTGTTTGTGGTGTCTTGGGTGAACCCCGATAAAAGCTATGCCGATGTGGGCATGGAGGAGTATATTGAGGATGGCTATCTGAGTGCCATTCGTGAGGTCAAGGCCATCACAGGCCAGGAAAAGGTGAACGCGGTGGGCTATTGCATCGCGGGCACGACGCTTGCTTTGGTGCTGTCATTGCTGAAGAAACGCGGCGATAAATCGGTCAAATCAGCGACGTTTTTCACCGCGCTGACGGATTTTTCCGAACAGGGAGAATTCACACCCTTCTTGCAGGATGATTTCATTGACGGGATCGAGGAAGAGGTGAAACAGCAGGGATTGCTGCGCTCGTTCATCATGGCGCGGACCTTTAGTTTTCTGCGCTCGAATGACCTGATTTATGCGCCTGCGGTGCGCAGCTATATGATGGGCGAGGCACCGCCGGCGTTTGATCTTCTGTACTGGAATGGCGATGGGGCCAACCTGCCGGGGAAAATGGCGATGCAATATCTGCGGGGGCTGTGTCAGGAGAACCGGTTTGCCCGGCAAGGCTTTGAACTTATGGGGGAAACCCTGCGACTGAAAGATGTGGACATCCCGTTGATGGCGATCACCTGCGAGACCGATCACATCGCCGCATGGAAAACCTGCTATCGCGGGGTGCAGCAAATGGGGTCGAAAAACCGGCAGTTCATTGTCTCGCAATCGGGCCATATCGCGGGCATCGTCAACCCGCCAAACAAGAAAAAATACGGCCATTACACCAATGACGATCTGAGCCTTTCATCTGATGAGTGGATGGCGGGGGCAAAATTCCATGACGGGTCATGGTGGCCCCGGTGGGAATCTTGGCTGAAAAAGCGCTCGGGCAAGAAGGTTTCGGCGCGCAAACCCGGTGATTCCAAACATCCACCGATAGGCCCGGCCCCGGGGAAATATGTTTTGCGCAAGGCAAATGACTGAATTCTAACGGAAATATCCTGAAGCGGTAATTTTATGCTGCAATGCAGAAAAAATACTTGAAATGCTGCACTGCGGCATGTATATTGTTTGCAAGCGCAGAAAACTATAATCCTATAACACCAACTCAAAGGATATGAACAATGGCTAAGACACAAGACATCAACGCCGCAATGAAAGACATCATGGGCGCATTCCCGGTTGACACGGCCGCGTTTGAC
>CAZZKL010000064.1:0-16511 GCA_964655135.1 uncultured Roseovarius sp.
TTCCCGGTCGACACCAAAGCGTTTGACTCGGCTTTCAAAAATCAAGCAGACCTGAGCGAAAAGCTTTCGGGTTTGGCACTGGATGCGGCTGAAAAATCGGCTGAAATTTCCGGCAAATGGGCCAAAGAAACTCTGGCGAAACTGACCAATGTTTCCAAAGCCAAAACCGATCCGGCTGATTACGTCAAAGCGATCACTGATTTTGCTTCCGTCAATGCAGAAGTTGCTGCTGAAAACATGGCCGCCTTCGCTGAAGTTGCGAAAAAAGTTCAAATGGAGACTGTTGAGCTTCTGATGGGTGCTGGCAAAGACATGCAAGCCGATGCCGCCAAAGCAGTTAAAAACGCCACCGATGAGGTGACTGCCGCTGCTAAAAAAGCAACTGCTAAATAAACGTTTGATTGCATCCCGGCCTCCTCCCGGTCGGGATACATCTGCAAAGGGCGCGCCTTCCCCAAGGCGCGCCCTTTCTTTTTGTGCTGCACTAGCATAAGCTTTGCCGCAGTGCTGCATTTTCCGGGAGGTTACCTTGGCTGACACCGAAAAACCGTTATTAATCAAACGCTACGCCAGTCGTCGGCTGTATAATACTGAAACTTCGGATTATGTGACGCTTGATGATATTGCCGAGTTCATTCGCGAGGGCCGCGAGGTTCAGATCATTGATCTCAAGTCCGGCGATGACCTGACCCGGCAATATCTGCTGCAAATCATTGCCGAGCACGAAAGCCGTGGCGAAAACATGCTGCCTATTTCTGTGCTGAATGATCTGGTGCGCAGCTATGCCTCGCAGGCCACCAGCGTTGTGCCGCAATTCCTGCAGGCCAGCTTTGAGATGCTGCGCGATGGCCAATCCCAGCTAATGGAGAATATCACCAAGACCAGCCCGCTTGGCAGTATGCCCGGAATGGAGGCCATGCGCACCCAGCAAGAGGCGTTCATGAAGGCGGTGACCGGCGGCATTCCCGGCATGGGGACGGTCGGGGCAAAGGCCCCGGCAAGCGAAGATGATAATCTTAACGAGATCAAAAAACAGCTGGCTGAGCTTCAGGAAAAGCTGTCGAAAATGGGTAATTAACCGCTGATGGCTGAGACCTCGGGCCGCATAACCCTTTGGGGGATTGAGGTTTTTATGGTTGCGGCTGATGAGCGGTCAATCTCGGCGGCGGCGCGGCGTCTGGATGTCAGTGCCTCGGCGGTGAGCCAGCAACTGACCAATCTGGAAACTGCCGTTGGGGCGATTTTGCTGCAACGCAACGCGCGGCCCATTCGCCTGACACCGGCGGGTGAGATACTGCAACGCCGGGCGCAGGTGATCCTGAATGAGGCGGCATTGGCGCGGGCCGAGCTGGCGACGTCAGACCTGTCCAAATTAACCCGGTTTCGCCTTGGCATGATCGAGGATTTTGAGGCGGATGTGACGCCGCAACTGCTCACCCATATGGCCGGAGAATTGCAGGGCTGTCAGTTTCTGCTGGAAACCGGCGCGACGCATTATTTGCATGATCAACTGGACGCGCGGGCGCTGGATGTGATTGTCGCCGCTGAATTTGGCGCTGGCGCGGATTGGGCCGAGGTGCATCCGCTTATGCGTGAGGGCTTTGCCGTGGCCGCCCCCAAGGGAATGATTGATCAGAGCGCCAACATACTGAAACAATTACAGAAAATACCGCTTATTCAGTATACTCAGCGGCATTATATGGGCCGCTTGATCAGCTCACATTTGGCGCGGCAGGACCTGACTTTGCCGCACCGGTTTGAGCTGGACAGCTATCACGCGATTTTGGCGCTGGTCGGGCAGGGGGCCGGGTGGACCATCCTGACACCGCTGGCCCTGATGCGCGCGCGGCGGTTTGCCGATCAGATTGATGTGTTTGAACTGCCGTTTGAGCCGCTCTCTAGGGTAATCTCGCTCACCGCGCGCAAGGATATGTTGCAGGACATGCCGGGGCAGGTGGCCGAAACCTTGCGGCCTATATTGCAACGCAGCATCGTGGACCCGGCGATTGCGGCGCATCCGTTTCTGCAAGGGCTGCTAAGCGTCATTCAGTAAAAACTTTGCGGGTCAATATCGACGCTGAGCCGCATTTGATTTGGCAGTTTAAACTGACCAATCCACTGTGAAATTGCCGCCTGCAACGCCACGCCTTTGGGCGCTTTGATCAGCAATCTGACCCGGTGACGCCCGCGAATGCGCGCAATAGGCGCCGGTGCCGGGCCAAAAACCTGTGCGCCGATCTGGCGAATGGCGGCATCATTCCGGGCCAGTGCGGTGCCCAGATCAAACGCCGCCTGAGGATCGGGCGAGGATAGAATAATGCCCGCAAGACGGCCAAAAGGCGGCACGCCGGCGTGCTGGCGCTCACTGGCTTGCGCGCGCCAAAACCCCACCTCATCGCCGGATAAAATGGCCCGGATTACCGGGTGCTCGGGCTGGAAGGTTTGCAGGTATGCCGTGCCGCGTGTATCAACCCGCCCGGCGCGGCCCGAGACCTGTTGCATCAGTTGAAACGTGCGCTCGGCCGCGCGCAGGTCTGACCCCATCAGCCCAAGGTCGGCGTCAATCACCCCCACGAGGGTAAGCCGTGGAAAATTATGGCCTTTTGCCACCAGTTGGGTGCCGATGATGATGTCGGTTTCATCCCCTGCGATCTTCCTGATCTGGGCCTTTAGCGCCCGCGCCGAGCCGAACATATCCGACGATAACGTGGCGATATTTGCGTCCGGGAACAGGCTTTGCGCCTCTTCTGTCAGGCGCTCAACCCCGGGGCCGACGGCGGCCATGCGGTCTTGGGCCTCGCAGGCGGGGCATATGCTGGGGATGGGGCAGGTTTCGCCGCATTGGTGGCAAACCAGCCGCTTGGAAAACCGGTGTTCAACCATGCGCGCATCGCAATGGGGGCAGCCAATTTGATGACCGCAGGCGCGGCATAGGGTGATGGGGGCGTATCCCCGGCGGTTGATGAACAGCAGTGATTGTTCGCCCCGGGCCATGCGGGCCGTCACCTCGCGTTGCAGGGTGGGGGAAATCCAGCGGCTTGAGGGCAGGCGCTCGGCCCGCATGTCGATGGTTTTGATCAGCGGCATCACCGCCTCGCCGTAGCGGGCGATTAATTCGACTTTTGCGTATTTCCCGGCCTCGGCGTTGGTCCATGTCTCAAGGCTGGGCGTGGCCGAGGCGAGCACCACCTGAGCGCCGCAAATTGACGCGCGCAAAACGGCCATATCGCGGGCGTGATACAAAACGCCGTCCTCTTGTTTGTAGGAGGTGTCATGCTCTTCATCGACGACAATCAGCCCCAGATTTTGAAACGGCAGGAACAAAGCCGAGCGCGCGCCGACCACCACCTGAGCCGCCCCTTGCCCGACCATTTTCCACGCCCGGCGGCGTTCCGTCATGGTGACGCCCGAGTGCCATTCGGCGGGGCGGGCGCCAAAACGGGCCTTGAAACGGGTGAGAAATTCAGCCGTCAGGGCAATCTCGGGCAGCAATACCAGCGCCTGCTGGCCTTGGCGCAGGGCCTGAGCGACGGCCTCAAGATAGACCTCGGTTTTGCCCGATCCGGTGACACCGCGTAAAAGCGTGGTGCCGTAATCCATTGATTTCAATGAGGATATTAGCGCCTTTGCGGCCTGATCCTGATCCTCGGTCAGCGTGGCCCCGGCCCGGTCCGGATCAAGCTTTGGATAGGGTGTGTCGCGCGGCGCGACCTCCTCATGCAGCACGCCTTGTTTGACCAGCCCTTTGATGACTGAGGTACTGACACCGGCCTGCTCAGATAACTCGCCAAGGGTAAAGGCCAGCCCGCCAAACTCGTGCAGCACGCCAAGAACCCGGCGGCGGGCGTCGGTTTCGCGGTCAGGACTGCCCTCGCCCAGCCGGTAAATCTTTAGCATCGAGGGCGGTTTGCCCAGGCCCGGCGCGCGGGTGGCCAGCTTGAGCATTGCCGGCAGTTGCGTGAGGGTATAGGCGGCAGCGCGGCGCAGAAATTCGCGCAATTCATAGCGCATCGGGGCCACATCCAGCACCCGGATCACCGAGCGGGCTTTGGTCAGGTCAAACCCGCCTTGCCCCGGTCCCCAGACCACCCCCAACACCTTGCGCGGCCCCAGCGGCACCTCGACAAATGCGCCTATATGGCAGCCGCCTTCGGGGGCTTTGTAATCCAATGCGCCGCCCAAAGGTTGGGTTGCCATCACCGCCACCAGCGTTCCGTGGTCATAGAATTCTGGATTTGGCGGCAAGGGGCGGACCTCATCAAGGGGTTTCGGCCTCGCATTCTATGAGGTACACCTTTGATAATGAAACCCCGAACGCGTAAAAATGGACCCTTGAGATGAAATTTTTTGTAGATACCGCCGAAGTCGATGAAATTGCTGAGCTGAATGATCTTGGCATGGTCGATGGGGTGACAACAAACCCGTCGCTGATCATGAAATCAGGCCGTGATATTCTGGAAGTGACCAAAGAGATTGCCGGCATGGTGGATGGCCCCGTTAGCGCCGAGGTGGTGGCGCTTGAGGCCGATGCGATGATCGCCGAGGGCCGCAAGCTGGCCAAGATCGCGGATAATATCGCGGTGAAAGTGCCGCTGACATGGGATGGGCTGAAGGCCTGTAAGGTGTTGTCATCAGAGGGGAATATGGTCAACGTGACGCTGTGCTTTTCGGCCAATCAGGCGCTTTTGGCGGCCAAGGCCGGGGCCACATTCATCAGTCCTTTTATTGGGCGGCTGGATGATATTAACCTTGATGGCATGGAAGTGATCGCCGATATTCGGCAGATTTACGACAATTACGGGTTTGAAACGCAAATCCTTGCGGCCTCAATCCGCAATGTGAACCATGCGTATCAGGCGGCGCTTATTGGCTCGGATGTGATGACAGCGCCGCCAAACGTGATCAAAAAGATGGCCGAACATCCGCTGACAGATAAGGGTCTGGCGGCATTTTTGGCCGATTGGGAAAAAACAGGGCAACAAATTCTGTAAACCCATGTTATAAGGTCGCAAAATAAAAAGACCAAAGCAGTCGAGGCGAAGATGAGCAATAAACCCAAGATGGGGGATAAGCTGCGCGAGGAGATCATCGCGCAGCCGGATGTTATCCTTGAAGATCAAGACCTTATGCGTGCCCTTGTGGCCGCGAATGAACGCGCTATGGGCGGCAATATCGTGGATTTGCGCGGCGTTGCGATGAAGCGGCTTGAGGCAAGGCTTGAGCGGCTTGAGGACACCCATCAATGCGTGATTGCCGCCGCTTATGAAAATCTGGCCGGGGCCAATCAGGTGCACCGGGCGATTTTGCGGATGCTGGAACCCGTTGAACTGGATGAGTTTTTCAAGGTTCTAAGCAGCGATATAGCGGCGATATTGCGGGTGGATGCGGTGCGTCTGGTGCTGGAGACCAAGCATAAAGGCATTGATCCGGCGCAGGGGGATGTTTTGTCGATCACCAAACCGGGATTTATTGAGGATTATCTGAAGGTTGGGCGGCGCGGGCCGGTGCGTCAGGTGACGTTGCGCAAGACCCGCGATGAGAATACGCAGATTTACGGCGATAAGGGCGCAACAATCCGCTCGGAGGCCTGCCTGCTTTTTGATTTGGGCGATGATAATTCACCCGGAATGCTGGCGCTTGGATCACGCGACGCTCAGATGTTTTTCCCGCAGCAAGGCTCTGATTTGCTTACGTTTTTCGCCGGGGTTTTTGAGCGCATTCTGCACCGCTGGACCGCATGATTTCGGCGGCTGCATCCGAGGCTTTGCAGGCCTGGCTTGCGGCGCAAAAGGCGCTGAAGGATGCCGCCGATAACACGATTGCGGCCTACCGCCGGGATGTGGCCGGGTTTTTGGCTTTCATGACCGCGCATAAGGGCGGATTGCAGGGGCTAAAGCCACTGGCGCGGATTTCTCAAACCGATATGCGCAGTTGGATGGCCGAGGCCCGGGGGCGGGACCTGAGCCCGCGAAGTTTGGCGCGAAAACTGTCAGCGGTGAAAAGTTTTTATCGCTGGCTGTCCGAGCGTGAAGGGTTTGAGCCCACCGCCGTTCTGGCCACCCGCGCGCCCAAATTCCAGCGTAAATTGCCGCGCCCCTTAAGCCCGGATGCCGCCAAGGATGTCATAGAAACCATTGATTATCAAACAGATACCCCGTGGATTGCGGCGCGCGATCAGGCGGTGATCACCTTGCTTTACGGCTGTGGGCTACGGATTTCCGAGGCGCTGAGCCTTGAGGGAAGTGACCTGCCGATCAGCGATATTTTGCGGATTACCGGCAAAGGCGGCAAACAGCGGATCGTGCCGGTGATTGCCCCGGTGCGCACGGCGATTGCGCATTATGCCAAGCTGTGCCCGCATGATTTAACCCCGCACGCGCCGCTGTTTCGTGGTGTCCGGGGCGGCAAATTAAACCCGCGTATGGTGCAAAAGGTGGTTGAGCGGGTGCGCCTGCAACTTGGCCTGCCGGCAAGTGCCACGCCGCACGCGATGCGCCACAGCTTTGCCACGCATTTATTGAACGCAGGCGGGGATTTACGCGCGATTCAGGAGCTGTTGGGCCATGCGTCTTTGTCGACAACGCAGGCCTATACGGCGGTGGATACCGCGCGTTTGATGGAAGTTTACAGCCAAACCCATCCCCACGGGTTGTAATCAACCCTCACGCACATGTGAAACTATCTGAATGGGAATCGTGCCATGGTGCCAATACCTTAATTCTGACTTTGGACCATAAATGGAGGATTTATATGAAACGCCAGGTGTTTGCGGCTGCAATGATTGCAGGTGCCCAACTGATGGCTTCTTCGGCCTTTGCCGCTGAGTGCCCGGTTGATGTGACGGACCCTTTTGATTTGGAGGCGGATGCCGTTGTTGCGCTTTATGATTGCATGAAAGACAGCATGGCCGCGGGCTATAGCAAGCAAGGCGATGAGATCGGATCGGCGTATCGCGATTGGACCGTGACCTCGACCCGCCCGGCGGTGACCGGGCCGCATGGCAACCGATTTTTACAGACTTGGGCCAATGATATTGCCGCTGAGCAGTACCTCAAATTTGAGGAAGAAGGCGTTGAGATGCCGGTTGGATCGGTGCTGGCCAAGGAAAGTTTCAAGATCCACAAGAAGAAAAAGAAAGCCGTTATCGGGCCGCTTTTCATCATGACAAAGCTTGAGGAAGGCGCCTCACCCGAGACCAATGATTGGCTTTATAGCGGGCTGCAGCCGAATGGTAAGCCTATGAAGTTCAAGCAAAGTTTCTGTAGCAGCTGCCATATCGCCTGGGAAGATCAGGATGCGCTGGCCTATCCGGCGGAAGAGGTTCGTATCACCCAAGATTAACCACTCACGACAGATAAAAGCCCGGGTCCGAAAGGCCTCGGGCTTTTTCTTTTTGCATCTTTGGGTGTGATCGGGCATGTAATTGAAATGACCCCACAAGCCCGTGCATTACTGGTTCACCTTCTGACCGCCACCGGGGCGGTTTTTGCCATGCTGGCGATGCTGGCGGCGGTGGATCAGAAATGGGATCTGATGTTTTTGTGGCTGGTGGTGGCCTTTGCGGTGGATGGCATTGATGGGCCATTGGCGCGAAAATATGAGGTCAAAACATACGCCGCACAATTTGACGGGGTGCTGCTGGACCTGATCATAGATTACCTGACTTATGTTTTTATTCCGGCCTTTGCCTTGTTCAAATCCGGGCTGCTTCCGGGCTGGACAGGATGGTTTGCCATCATCGTGATCACCTTTGCCAGTGCGATGTATTTCGCCGATACCCGCATGAAAACAAAGGATAATTCATTCTCGGGCTTTCCCGGTTGCTGGAACATGCTGATCATCGTGATGTTCGCGATTGAGCCTAATTTCTGGATCATCGTGGCGCTTGTCACCGGGCTTGCCATTACCATGTTCATCCCGCTGAAATTCATCCATCCGGTGCGGACCATACGTTGGCGGATGCTGTCACTGCCGATGGCCTTTGCCTGGACATTTTTTGCCGGCTGGGCGGCTTGGGTCGATTTTCATCCCGAAAGCTGGGCCCATTGGGGGCTGGTGGCCACCAGTATTTATCTGACTTTTGCAGGCATTGCGCAGCAGATCATCCCTGAACGGCGCTAAATCAATAAACCCGCCGCGCCCTCGTGGCGCAAAAGCCAGACCTTGGTTTCGACCCCGCCAAGCCCCGAAAATCCGCCCAATGAAGACGCCCCCAAAATGCGGTGGCACGGAATGATCACCGGAATGGGATTGCCGCCACACGCGCCGCCGATGGCTTGGGCTGGCACCCCAAGATCAGCCGATAAATCGCCATAGGTCCGGGTCTGACCAAACGGGATGGCTTGCATCGCTTCACACACATCGCGTTGAAAATCCGAGCCGCGCACAGACAACGGCAAATCAAATTTGGTCAATTTTCCGTCAAAATACGCCGCCAGTTGCCGCCTTGCTTCCAACAACTCGGGCGTTTCCGCCCCCTCAGGTCCCTCGCACCAGCGCAACCGCCAAATCGCGCCCGCGTGGCTATCAATCGTTAACGGACCGACCGGTGTATCAAGGCTGACTGAGGGCATGGCAAACACCTTGCCCCCCGGTCCGCCATGAGGCAACCCGTTTCATGTTTCTTCTGGCTAAAAATATCCCCGCCGGAGGCAGCGCAACCTCAGCCGCGATTCATCCGGTTTTTGATCAGGTCCTCGACCACCGAAGGGTCAGCCAAGGTTGAGGTATCGCCCAACGCGCCATAATCGTTCTCGGCGATTTTGCGCAGGATACGGCGCATGATCTTGCCCGAGCGGGTTTTTGGCAGGCCGGGCGCCCATTGGATCAAATCAGGCTTGGCGATGGGGCCTATTTCTTTGCGCACCCAATTTGACAGCTCTTTGCGCAGATCATCGGTGTATTCCTCACCCGCCATCAAGGTGACATAGGCATAGATGCCCTGGCCTTTGATGTCATGCGGATAGCCGACAACGGCGGCCTCAGACACTTTGTGATGGGCGACCAAGGCGCTTTCCACTTCGGCGGTGCCCATGCGGTGGCCCGAGACGTTGATCACATCGTCAACCCGGCCGGTGATCCAGTAATCGCCATCGGCGTCGCGTTTGCAGCCGTCGCCGGTGAAGTAATAATTTTTGTAATCTGAGAAATAGGTTTTCTCAAACCGGTCATGATCGCCCCAAATGGTGCGCATCTGGCCGGGCCAGCTCCCCTTCATACACAGCACGCCTTCGACATCATTGCCGGTAATTTCTTCGCCGGTGGTTGGCTCAAGCACCACCGGGGTGATGCCAAAGAACGGCTTCATAGCCGAGCCGGGTTTCAGGGCGTGGGCACCGGGCAGGGGGGTAAGCAGATGGCCGCCGGTTTCGGTTTGCCACCAGGTGTCAACGATGGGAATGCGCCCGCCGCCGACCTCTTCGTGATACCAGTTCCACGCCTCGGGATTGATCGGCTCGCCCACGGTGCCCAGCAGCTTGAGCGAGGAGAGATCACATTTCCTGACATATTCAGGGCCTTGCGCCATCAGCGCGCGGATGGCGGTGGGCGCGGTATAGAATTGATTGACCGAATGCTTTTCGCAGACCTGCCAGAACCGGCTGGCATCGGGGTAGGTGGGCACGCCTTCAAACATCAAAGTGGTCGCGCCATTGGCCAGCGGGCCATAGACGATATAGCTGTGGCCGGTGACCCAGCCGACATCGGCGGTACACCAATAGACATCGCCGTCATGGTAATCGAACACCAATTCATGGGTCATCGCCGCATAAACCAGATATCCGCCGGTGGTATGCACCACGCCCTTGGGCGCGCCGGTGGAGCCGGAGGTGTAGAGGATGAACAATGGGTCTTCGGCGTTCATCGGCTCGGGCGGGCAATCAGCCGAGGCGTGCGCCATCAGCGCGCCGTAGACATGATCACGGCCGGTTTTCATCGGCACGTCGCCGCCGGTGCGCTCGACCACCAGCGTGGTGACATCGCCGCAGATGGCAAGCGCCTGATCGACGTTGGTTTTCAGCGGCGTATTACGCCCGCCGCGCGGGGCCTCATCGGCGGTGATCACCAGTTTGGCCTTGCATCCGTCGATGCGCGAGGCCAGGGCCTCAGGCGAAAACCCTGCAAAAACAATCGAATGAATCGCACCGATGCGGGCACAGGCGAGCATGGCATAGGCCGCCTCGGGGATCATCGGCATATAAAGCACAACCCGGTCGCCTTTGCCGACGCCCAAAGATTTATAGACGTTGGACAGCTTGTTCACATGTTCCGACAGCTCGGCATAGGTGATGTGATGCGCCAGATCCGGATTGTCGGATTCCCAGATGATCGCGGTTTGATCACCGCGCTTTTCAAGGTGCCGGTCGATGCAGTTGGCCGAGATATTAAGCACGCCGTCCTCATACCATTTGATCGAGACATTGCCCGGCGCATAGCTGGTATTTTCGACCTTGGTATAGGGTTTGATCCAGTCAATCCGCTTGCCGTGCTCGCCCCAGAATGCATCGGGATCAGAGATTGATGCGGCGTACATGCTATCATATTTGGCCGCATTGATATGGGCATGGGCAATGAAATCGGCTGAGGGGGGGTACAGTTTATCGGTCATGTCGGAGCCTTTGTCGTTGAATGCGAATAATCAGCAGGATGCCTGCTTTGGTCAAAAGGATCAATATGGGCGCTCAGATTGCCAGATATTCGGTGCGCAGTTCTTCATTTTCAAGTACTTCTTCAGCGGTGCCGTCAAACACGATGCCGCCGGTATCAAGGATCACCGCGCGGTCAGATAATTCAAGCGCGCGCACGGCGTTTTGCTCAACAATGATGGTGGTGATGCCCTGTTCCTTGATGATGCGCAGGGTTTTTTCGATCTCGTCGACAATCACCGGGGCGAGGCCCTCATAGGGTTCATCCAGCAGCAGAACTTTGATGTCGCGGGCCAGCGCGCGGGCCAGCGCCAGCATTTGCTGCTCACCCCCTGAAAGAGTGGTGCCCTCTTGTTTGCGGCGCTCGGCGAGGCGGGGGAAAAGATCGTAAATCCGCTCAAGTGACCAGCCGATCGGCGGGGCAATTTGCGCCAGTTGCAGGTTTTCCTCAACCGTGAGGCCCGCGATGATGCGGCGGTCTTCGGGGACAAGGCCGATGCCTGCGATGGCGGCCTCATGGCTGACCATGTTGTGCAAGGGCTGGTGATCCAGCCAGATCTCGCCGTGGTGTATTTGCGGGTCATCCATGCGCGCGATGGAACGCAGGGTGGTGGTTTTGCCCGCGCCATTGCGGCCCAAAAGCGCCAGAATTTCGCCTTCATGCACGTTAAAGCTGATGCCTTGCACGATATAGCTTTCGCCGTAATAGGCTTTCAGATCCCAGACCGACAGGAAGGCGGGCGCGGTTTTGGCGTGGTTTATGCCGCTGGAGAAATCTGCTGTGTCGTTCATGTGGTTTCTCCTACCGCAGTTTCGCCAAGATAGGCTTCGCGGACTTTTGGATGGCCTTTGATATAGTCAGGCGTGCCCTCGACCAGGGGGGTGCCTTGGGCCAGAACGGTGATGCGCTCGGCCAGAGAAAACACCACATGCATGTCATGCTCAATGATGACGATGGTGATGTCGCGCTCATCCCTGATCTGTTTCAGCAGATCAATGGTGTTGTTGGTATCGGCGCGGGCCATGCCTGCGGTGGGTTCATCCAACAGCAACAGACGCGGGTTTTGCGCCAGACACATGCCAATCTCAAGCCGGCGTTTATTGCCACGGCTCATGGCGGCGGAATGATTAAAGCGCTGATCGGCCATGTTGAGGCTTTCCAGCATCTCCTCGGCCTGTTCAATGATGCCGCTTTCATGGGCCATGCTTTCAAGCGCGTGCATCCGGAACGAGCCGTCGCGTTTGGCGAAGATCGGGATCATCATGTTTTCAAGCACTGTAAGGTCGCCAAAAATCTCAGGCGTTTGAAACACCCGGGAAATGCCCATCTGGCAAATCTCATAGGGTTTGCGCCCCAGCACCGATTGGCCGTCAAACATCACGCTTCCGGTATCGGGGATCAGCTTGCCGATCAGGACATTGAGCAGCGTCGATTTGCCCGCCCCGTTGGGGCCGATGATGGCGTGCACCGAGTTTTCCTCGATACTCAGGTTGACATCACCCAGGGCCTGCAACCCGCCAAAGCGTTTGTTCACATTTTTAACTTCGAGAATTCCCATCAAACGGCCCCTTTCATTCTGCTGGCGTGGAGTTGGGGGCGTCGCCCGGTTTATCATCCCCTGCGGGCGGCGCTTTGTCAGGTTTGCGGCGCAACCGGCGCATGATCTTTTGCCCGCCCTGAACCAGCCCGCCGGGCAGGAAGATAACGATCAGCATGAACAACATGCCCAAGGTTAGTTGCCAGCCGGGGCCAACAAAAAACTCACCCACCCAGACCACGGCATTTTCCAGCCCGTCGGGCAGGAAGCTGAACCAGTCATGCAGGATATTGGCGTTGATCTTGGAGAAGATGTTTTCAAAATATTTGATAAAGCCAGCACCCAGCACCGGGCCGATTAGTGTGCCCGCGCCGCCAAGGATGGTCATCAGCACCACCTCGCCGCTAGCCGTCCATTGCATCCGCTCGGCCCCGGCAAGCGGGTCCATTGAGGCCAAAAGCCCGCCCGCCAGACCGGCATACATGCCCGAGATAACAAACGCGGCCAAGGTATAGGGGCGCGCATTGAGGCCGGTATAATTCATCCGGGTCTGATTGGATTTCACCGCCCGCAGCATCATGCCAAAAGGCGAGTGGAAGATGCGGATTGAAAGATAGAACACCACCAGCAGGATCAGGGCACAAAGGTAATAGCCGACGTTGAACTGAAAGCTCCACGCGCCCAGATCGAGGCTATAGGTCGAGCGCATCTCTAACCCGAAGAAATTGGTTGTCGGCAACGAGCCATCGGCGGTTTTGCTGACGCCAAGGATGCGCGGATCATTGGGGCGTATTTGCAGGCCGGTTTCGCCATTGGTGAAGGGGGTGAGAACTGAATAAGCCAGATTAAAGCTCATCTGTGCAAAGGCCAGTGTCAGGATTGAGAAATAGATGCCCGAACGGCGCAGAGATATAAAGCCGATCAGCAGGGCGAACAATCCGGCGATGATGATGCTGAGAATGATTGCCGGGACCACGTTCATGCTGAGCAGTTTGAACATCCAAACGGCCGAATAGGACCCGACCCCGAGGAAGGCCGCATGACCAAACGAGAGATAGCCGGTCAGGCCAAACAGGATGTTAAAGCCGACGGCAAAGATGCCGTAGATGGCAAAGCGCTGCATCAGGTCGGGATAGCCCGCGTTGAATTGTGCCATGGCGCTGTCGCTTGGGAACGGGTTGAGGATGAAGGGGGCCAAAATGGCGACAAGCGCCACGATCACCAGCATTTTAAGATCGTTTTTACTTAGTCCTAACATGGCTTAATCCTCCATCACGCCGGGCTTGCCCAACAGGCCACGGGGGCGGACAAGCAAGATGATAATTGCAACAACGTAGATGATGATCTGGTCAATCCCGGGGATCAGCGCCTTGACCTCGTTCATTGAGGCAAAGCTTTCGAGGACCCCAAGCAGGAACCCGGCCGCCACGGCACCCGGCAATGAGCCCATGCCGCCGACCACGACAACCACAAAGCTGAGCACCAGAAAATCCATGCCCATGTGATAATTGGGCGAGTTGATCGGCGCATACATCACGCCCGCAACCCCGGCCACGGCGGCGGCGATGCCAAACATGATGGTGAAGCGTTTGTTAATGTTGATACCCAAAAGGCCCACGGTTTCACGGTCGGCCATACCGGCGCGCACCACCATACCGAAGGTGGTAAAGCGCAAGAAGGCAAAGACGGCCGAGATGATCACGGCGGCAAATACGAAATAGACCAGCCGCCAGTAGGGATAGATGATGGCATTCGGCTCAAACCCCAGCAGCACGCCAAAATCGAGACTGCCTTTAAAGACGTCCGGGGCCGGTGTCGGGATCGGGTTGGCCCCGAAATAGTGTTTGACGATTTCCTGCAGCACGATGGCGAGGCCAAAGGTCACCAGAATCTGATCGGCGTGGGGGCGTTTGTAGAAATGCTTGATCAGGCCCCGCTCCATGATGAAGCCGATGGTGACCATGATCGGGATGGAAAAGATGATCGCCAGAGGCACCGCCCAGTCAATGATCGAGGCGCCCAGCTCGGGACCGAATATGCTTTCCACATAAGGCGTTTTGACCTTGAGCGCATTGCCCAAAAAGTCGGTTTGGGTCTCGTCAATGGTGATATAGCTGAGGTTGAGGATTTTCGACAGGCTGACGGCGCAGAATGAGCCGATCATAAAGAGCGCGCCATGGGCGAAGTTGACCACGCCCAAGGTGCCAAAAATCAATGTCAGGCCCAAGGCGATCAACGCATAAGCGGAGCCTTTATCGAGGCCATTGAGAAATTGCAGAATGAGTGCGTCCATATTTCCCACCTGTATATGGATGGACCGGCGCGGGACATAATGCGCATCGTCCGTGAATTAAGGTAGGCCGGGCTTAAGCCCGGCCTACACAGGTTTTTCGAGGCTTATGCGCCTGGGTTACAAGTACCCAGTTCACCACCGGCAAACATCGGGTGATCCGGCGCATATTCAACTTGCGCGCGCGGCGTCACTTCGACGATTTCAAGGGTGTCATACTCGTTGGTCGGGTTTTCAGCCCCCTTCACAACCAGCACATCCTTAAAGCACTGGTGATCAGCGGCCCGGTAGAGTGTCGGACCGTTGCCCAGACCATCAAACTCGAACCCTTCCAGAGCTTCGCCAATGGCGCAGGGGTTGAACGAGCCTGCCCGCATGGCCGCATCCGCATAAAGCAGCGTTTGAGCATAGCAGGTCTGTGCCGAATTCGACGGTGGACGACCGTATTTTTCACCAAAGGATTTAACAAAGGCCTTGGTGCCCGCGTCCGGCAGTTGCCAGTTCCAGTTCATCGAGCCCAGAACGCCTTTGATGTTTTCACCCGCACCAGCGGCCATCAGCTCAGAATAAAGCGGCACGACGATCTCGAATTTTTTGCCGTTGACCATCTTGTCGCGCAGACCAAACTGGATCGCGCTGGTCAGTGAATTGACCATGTTGCCGCCGTAGTGGTTCAGGATCAGAACATCGGCACCCGAATTCAGAACCGGTGCGACATAGGACGAGAAATCAGTGGTGGCAAGCGGCGTCAGCACGTTGTTGACGGTTTCCCAGCCCACGGCCTCGGTTGCGGCCTGCATTGATTCCTGTTGGGTCCAGCCCCAAGTGTAATCCGCCGTCAGGTGATAGGCGCGACGATCTGCGCCGTAAGCGGCTTTCAACACCGGTGCCAGTGCGGCCCCAGACATGTAAGCGTTAAAGAAGTGGCGGAAACCATTGGCTTTTTTGTCTTTGCCGGTGGTGTCGTTTGAGTGGGTCAGACCGGCCATGAAGATAATGCCAGCATCCTGACACAGGCCCTGAACCGCGATGGCCACACCAGAAGATGAGCCGCCATTGATCATGATTGCGCCGTCTTTTTCGATCATCGACTTGGCCGAAGCCCGCGCCGCATCTGATTTGGTTTGGGTGTCGCCGGTCACGAAGGACACCTTGTTGCCAAGGATGCCGCCGCCTTGCAGCGCTTTTGAGCTGAAGGTGTTCAGCATACCGCCGTCGCCCTCGCCGTTGAGGTGCTCGACCGCCAGTTGTTGCGCGCGCAGCTCGTCCATGCCTTCATCGGCATAGGGGCCGGTTTGTGGCACGTTGAAGCCCAAGGTGACGCCGCTGCCATCTGGCTCGTTGGTGTAGGCCGCAACGGATGAGGCCGTGAAAATCGTCGGAACGGCCAGACTGGCACCAGCAAGTGAGCTGGTCTTCAGCAGGCCCCGACGGGTGAAGTTTGAATTGGACATAAATATCCTCCCATTGGATTAACGCCCGGGGCTGCGCCTCCTCTTGCGCCTCCCCGGATGGCACATTTGTGCAAACGTATTATGGGGGGGGGTAAGAAAATTACGCAACAACTGCTTTTAACAAAAGAATAATTTTGTAAAGAAGTACACAAATCTGCTATGGAATTTGTAAAGAAATTGTATTTCCGTGTCGGAAGCTCCGTGAATTGCAGGGAAAATTGATATGCGCGACAGCTCAATCATCGGTACTCGCATTCGTGAGCGGCGGCTGCAACAAGGCCTGCGGCAGGCGGAATTGGCGAAATCCGCCGGAATATCGGCTTCGTACCTTAATCTGATCGAGCATAACCGCCGCAGAATCGGCGGCAAGATCCTTATGCGTCTGGCGGGGATTTTGCAGGTGGAACCGGCGCTGTTGGCCGACGGGGCCGAGGTGGCGCTGGTGGCGACATTAAACGCCGCCGCTGGTGGATTGCCGGGGGCAGAAGAGTTTGCCGGGCGCTTTACCGGCTGTGCGAGGGTGCTGGCGGACAAGCATCGAAGGGTTGAAACGTTGGAGCGTAACCTGCGGGGTCTGACCGACCGG
>CAZZKL010000065.1:0-16440 GCA_964655135.1 uncultured Roseovarius sp.
CTTACCAGATGGTCAAGGATCTGCGCACTGAGGTGGAAACCAGCGACACCAAGGGGGTGCTGGACGGTGATCTGGATCAGTTTATGGCGGCCACGCTGGCGATGGATGTGGCTGGTAAATCACGCGCCGAGGCGCGCGAGACGTAGGCTCAGCCGCACCGGCCCGGGGGGCAGGTTAACGGCCAGTGTTCAATAGTTTAGCTTCAAAAACCGGTCGGGTATTTTGTATATTGGCTCATCCAGCTTTCGTTTAATATCGGGCTGGATAAATTGTGTAACCTCAAGGGTTTTAAAGCGCTTTCCCCTTACCTTTTTATAGTTTTCCTCAGAGAATTCTTTGTGCTGGTAATCTGGGAAAAGTGTATTCAAAAAATCGTAATGTGGAAATATGTCCTCACAGACTTGCCGTTGAGACAGCTCGGTAAAATAATCCTTCTTAGTTTCCAGTGTTTGTTTCCATCTTGAGCGCTCCCCGCCGCGGCCTTCTTCAAAGGCTGCAATGCGGTCTTTTTGCCTTGCGAATGTGATTTCCAAATCTATCCAGTGCAGATGAACCAGTATGAGTTTTGGATCAATATGAAACGGGGAAAATGCCCCATGTCCGGTAATCTGGGTTGGCTTGGAAATGATCCAGGGCTTGCAAAAATGCAGGTTATAGCGAAAGAAACGCCGTTGCTGGAAAAGTGGCATATCAAGTTTGAGGCTTTGCTCTTGTCCAATTTTTTGAAACAGCTCAATGCCCACACCGCAACGGATCCCTATATCTGGAAGGGAATCCAGATAATCACGCAATCCCAAGGCATTATCGCTATCTACAATGAATTGTTCATCGACATCATTAAAGACGACACAGTCATAGTATTTCAACAGCCCCTGGATTTTATTGGAAATGAATTCAAACCGAACCTGATCAAATTTCCGCAGCTCACCGGTGGGGTCCGCAACAGGGTTTGTAAACGGCAAACGGGTAACATTGGTTGCGATATTCAGTACGTCATTTGGACGATGTCTTTGGGAATTGTGGTCAATAATATAAATATTTTCACTGCCAAACTCTTTCGAATAATAATTGTACCAAAGCTTTAGATGAACCGTTTCATCGCGCACCATTGTGACCGCTGCATATCTTCGCTTCTTCATAGATCAAGACCTTGGGTTGGTTCGGTAATTCCCATCAAAGCGGGTGCCCGGATCAGCATATCATCAGTCACAAACGCAAAACAATCATTATGCACCCCGGACCGGATTTGCATTCTTAATACTTGCGCTGAAATATCAAGACCTTCCTCAAGTGGCGGGATGAAAGCTTGCCGTCATTTGGGGCATCGGGCCGGATGGCGATCCTATAACGGCTTGCGATAGGTGTGGCTTTAGATGATGGCGGATGCGATAATATGATTGTGTTTGATCACTGGGGTCGGGTTTGAAATGTCGGGGCAATGAAATGGATGCACTTCTTGAGCGGGACGCGGGCGAACAGGCGGCGCTGATTGCGGCGGGCGAGCTGAGCGTGAAGGACCTGATGCAAGCTACGTTGGCCCGGATTGAGGCGGTGAATGGCGGGGTTAATGCGATTGTATCGCGGCGTCCGCGCGATGAATTGCTGGCCGAGGCCGAAGCCATGGACAACGCGCCGGTGAGTGGTCCGCTTTATGGTTTGCCCGTTGCAATCAAGGATCTGGCGGATGTGGCGGGGTTGCCGACATCACAAGGCTCGCCTGCGTTTGCCGGGCAGATTGCCGGTACTGACAGTCTGCATGTGGCGCGGATGCGGGCCGCTGGGGTGATTTTCATTGGCAAGACCAACACGCCGGAATTTGGCCTGGGCAGTCACACGTTCAACCCGGTGCATGGGGCGACGTGCAATGCCTATGACAGCGCGGTTTCGGCGGGCGGCTCATCGGGCGGGGCGGCGGTGGCGCTGGCGCAAGGCATGCTGGCAATCGCCGATGGCTCGGACATGATGGGCAGCCTGCGCAATCCGGCGGGGTGGAATAATATCTATGGTTTTCGGCCAAGCTGGGGGCGGGTGCCGGCGCGCTCGGAGGGGGATGTTTTTCTGCATCAGTTATCCACCAACGGGCCGATGGCGCGGTGCCCGGCTGATCTGGCGCTGCTTTTGAATGTCATGGCCGGGCCGGACCCGCGTCAGCCGCAGTGCATGGCCAATGAATGGCTGGCCCGGCCCGGCGGCGATGTGGCGGGCAAGCGCATTGGCTGGCTTGGCGATTGGGGCGGGGCCTATGCCATGGAGAAGGGGATTTTGGGCATAAGTGGCGCGGCTTTGGGCGTGTTTGAGGAGCTTGGCTGTGAGGTTGAGCCGGTGAAGCCGCCGTTTTCGCGCGAGGCTTTGTGGGAAAGCTGGACCACCCTGCGCAGTTGGGCAGTGGCGGCCGGTTTGGCGCCGTTGATGGAAGATAAAGCCACGCGCGGGCGGCTGAAAGACGATGCCATTTGGGAGATTGAGCGCGGCATGAAATTGTCGGCGATGCAGGTGCAGGCGGCCAGTGTGATCCGCTCGGACTGGTACAGGGCGGCGGCGGATTTGTTTGACAGCTATGATGCGCTGGTGTTGCCGACGGCGCAGGTCTGGCCGTTTCCGATGGATTGGACCGCGCCCAAGGAGATTGCCGGGCAGGCGATGGACAGCTATCACCGCTGGATGGAAGTGATGATACCGGCCAGCCTAATCGGTCTGCCTGCGCTGGCGGTGCCTGCTGGTTTTGGTGAAAATGGCCTGCCCATGGGGGTGCAGTTAATCGGGCGGCACGGGCGCGACGCGGGGCTGTTGCAACTGGCAGAAGCCTATCATCAGGCAACCCGCTGGCCCGGGGTGCGGCGACCGGATTAAAGATACAGCTAAGTTTTACCTTTGCAGTCCCGCAGGTGGGCGCTAGGCTGGGCAAAAAAGGGACGGTAGATGAGCCAGCCAGAAAAGATTCAGGGCGTGCCCGAGATGGGCACGGTGACATATTCAATGCTAAAAGAGGCCCTTGCGCGGGGCTGGAAGGACATGCGCCGGGCGCCGGTATTTGGCCTGATCGTGGCCGGGATATGCGTGAGTTTCGGGCTGGGGATGCTCTGGCTGACCTATATCACCGGGCAGACCTATTGGCTGCTGATCGCAGCGGTGGGGTTTCCGCTTTTTGGGCCGTTCGCGGCGGTGGGGATTTATGAGGTGAGCCACCGGATTGAGCAGGGGATGGACCTGAATTTCAGCGATATTTTCGGCGTGGTATCGCATCAACGGCGCAGGCAACTGCCGTCGATTTGTGTGATTGTCATCATGGTGTTTTTGTTCTGGTTTTTTCTGGCGCATATGATTTTTGCTTTGTTCATGGGGCTGTCGGTGATGACTAATGTATCCTCATCTTTGGATATTTATCTAACCTCTCAGGGTCTGACGATGCTGGCGGTTGGTAGTGTTGTGGGCGGGTTGTTTGCGCTGTTGCTTTATATGATCACGGTGGTTTCGCTGCCGTTATTGCTGGATCGGGAGGTGGATTTTGTCACCGCGATGATCACAAGTTTTCAGGTGGTGCTGAATAATTTTGCACCGATGGTCCTGTGGGGGGCGTTTATTGCCGGGCTGACATTTCTGGCGATGATTCCGGGGTTTTTGGGGTTGTTTATTGTGTTGCCGCTGTTGGGCCATGCCACATGGCATCTTTACCGGCTGATTTGTGAGGCGGCGGCGGGGTGATCTGAAGGAGTGCGCGGGCGCACGCAGATTGTCTCGTCATCAGCCTTTGGCTTCTTCCTCGGGCTCCCTTGGCTGAGGCGACGTGTATAATGTCGGTTTGTCTGTTTGGCCGGGTTCAGCGCCGCCTTCGGCGAGAGTATTTTGGGAAAAATGAAAGCGGGGTTATTCCTCGCGGCCGTGGGAGATGAGCCGGGCGTGCAGGGTGGCTGTTTGCGGCGCGCCGGTTTCAAGTGCGAAGATATAGGCGTGGGTGAGGTAGAAACATTTGGCGTCGAGATCATCGGCCGAATTGGCCGCCTGCGCATAGAGGGCGACCAGTTTTGATTTGTCACCAGCGTCATGTGCCGCGAGCAGGCGGGCATCAAGATTGCTCATTCAGCGGCTTTTGCCTGTGCCCGGTGGGCGATGACGCGGCCTGCGACCCAATCGTGGAAGCAATGGGTCGGGCTGTCCATTACCGGCGAAAAGCGGCCACCGTCGAATTGCTCCACATGGCGGCCCTTTTGCATACCTTCGACCACAAAGACATCTTCCTTGAACACCTCAAGCCATTGTGCGGTATTGAGCTGGCGCAGGCCTATATCGGTGTCGGGTGTGGCATAGTAGAGGTGGATATGCTCGATTGTTTGTTCGGGGCCTTTGGCCTCGAGGATGATGGTAAAGGCATGATCGCGCTGCACCCCCAAAAGGACGTTGGGGTAGATGGCGATATATTCGCCCTGCTCGTGCCATTTTTCTCCGACGCCTGCGAAATCGGGGAAGGTGTTGCCGTTATCGTCTTTCAGTTGCCGGTAGACCATGGTGCCCTGACCGGAATAGCGCCCGGGGTTTTCGATGTGATAGTGATCTTCCAGTTTGGAATAGCTGTTAAGGCCGGGATGTATCCACGGCAAATGGTAGCTTTCGCAGTAGTTTTCCACCGCCAGTTTCCAGTTGGTTTTGATGTCGAGTTGGAATTTGCTGTCCGCGCCGCCGTGGTAAAGCGGTTTGTCGAAATCTTCCCAGCGGGTGATCACGTCGGCCATGGCATCGACAAATTCAGGCGCGTCGCCCGAGATGTTGATCCAGACCACATCGCGCCAGATGTGGCTGCGCACCTGCATCAGGCCCAATTCATCGCGTTTGATCGCCGCGTGGGTGTTATGCCCGGGTCCGCCCACATGCGGGGTGCTGATCAGGTTGCCCTTGGTGGAATAGCACCAGGAATGGTAGGGGCAACGAATGGCGCCTTCGATTTTGCGCGGCTCCTCAACCAAAATCATGCCACGATGGCGGCAGATATTGTGGAACACGCGAACCGCGCCGTCTTTGTCGCGCAACAGCAGCAGGGGCATACCAAGAAACTCGAGTGGCAGGGCGTCTCCGGGCTCTGGTACATCCGATGCTACGGCCAGACCGGACCATTGCGTAAACAATAGGGCGTGTTTCTCTTCATTGTACACGTCTGGATCAATGTAATGCGCATTGGGTAAACCATTGGCCTCTTTGACATCCCTGCGGACCCCAGACAGATCGGTAAGATTTTGTGGCATGGCCGTATCCTTTTGGCTGCAATGGCTTGATAACAACAGGATTACCCCAATATAAACCGCCATTTTGCGACGTCACTTTTCTCAAGGCGACATTATATTTCATCTGGCTGGCGTAAGGGAAAACTGCCGGCTTGCCGATAATCACAGTAGTGCAAACCTCCGGAAAAATTGAAAATGCGATTAAAATTAACTCTTTAGTATATGAATGCTGGACATACTGATGATTTGAAACAATTATAGTGGGTGCTGTGCCCATTATTCGCCCTAAATCACAGCATTAATGGTTTAAGTTAACGGTGGTTTGTTTTTACTCATACATAATCAATCTTTGTTCATTGGGGGACGTGGTTTTTGGGGGTCGTATGCACGGGGTAATTATCTGGAGTGATAGAGCGCAGGGACGGGCTGTGATCTGGTGTGAAGATCACGGGGATCTGGCGTTTTATGGTGGCCAGACTTGCGGCACAACTGAGAATTGTCGGCTTGAGCCGGGCGACCTGGTGTATTTTGATCTTAGCGAAGACAGCCAGCTCAGGCTGGCGCATAATCCAAGGCTTGTCGCGGCGGATGAATATCCGACATTGATGCTGGACCTCAGAGAGACCGGGGCGGAAATTGCATCTGCAACACGGGTGAAACCAAATCTGCGCAGTATAACTCCATTGCAGGGCGGCAATACTGGTCGGCAATAAAAACTGCAAAAACTGCGGGATTAGACCCCTCGGGGTAGGGCGGCCACGCCGGTACGGGCGATCTCGGTCAGGCCCAAGGGGCGCATGAGATCCGAAAAGGCATCAATTTTTTCAGGTGTGCCGGTTAGCTCAAACACAAAACTATCAAGGGTGCTGTCAACCACGCTGGCGCGGAAAATATCCGCAAGGCGCAGGGCTTCGACCCGTTTGTCGCCGGTGCCGACAACTTTGATCAACGCCAGTTCGCGCTCAACCGAGGGGCCTTCGACGGTCAGGTCATGCACCTCATGCACCGGCACGATGCGGCCAAGCTGGGCCTTGATCTGCTCAATCACCTGCGGTGTGCCGTTGGTGACGATGGTGATGCGCGACAGGTGGCCGGCGTGATCGGTTTCGGCCACGGTCAGGCTGTCGATATTATAGCCGCGCCCGGAGAACAGGCCGATGACGCGGGCGAGAACACCGGCCTCGTTGGTGACAATCACGGCCAGCGTGTGGGTTTCGGTTTTGTCCGAAAAATTTGGGCGAAGATTGTAGGCCGAATGTTTGGTCGAGCCTTTTTTAATTTTTAGAGCAGACATAGTGCCCCCTTTCGTAAATCAAAATAAGCGGTGGGTTTCACCCACCCTACGAGGTAAAATGTAGGGTGGGTGAAACCCACCGCGCTGTTCAAACCAGCACCGCGCCGGACGAGCCAATGGCATCTTTAGTCGATGCATCGCCCATCAGCATTTCATTATGCGGCGCGCCTGAGGGGATCATCGGATAGCAGTTTTCGTGCTTTTCAACCCGGCAATCAAAGATCACTGGCCCGTCATGATTGATCATCTCAAGGATCGCCTCATCCAGATCCGCCGGGTCAGAGCAGCGGATGCCCTTGGCACCAAACGCCTCGGCCAGTTTGACAAAATCCGGCAGCGCCTCGGACCATGAATGCGAATAACGCTCGCCGTGCAGCAATTCCTGCCATTGGCGGACCATGCCCAAGCGCTCGTTATTCAGGATGAACTGTTTGACCGGCAGGCGAAACTGCACCGCCGTGCCCATTTCCTGCATGTTCATCAGCCATGAGGCCTCACCGGCGACATTGATCACCAAAGCGTTGCGGTGCGCCATCTGCACGCCGATGGAGGCGGGAAAGCCGTACCCCATGGTGCCAAGACCGCCGGAGGTCATAAACCGGTTTGGGTCTTCAAAACCCAGATATTGCGCCGCCCACATCTGGTGCTGGCCCACTTCGGTGGTGATATAGCGGTCGTGATCCTTGGTCAGGGCCTCAAGCCGCGCCAGCGCGTGTTGCGGTTTGATGGTCTTGCCGGTTTGCTTGAAGGCCAGACAATCAACCTTTTTCCAGTCTTCAATCTGTGCCCACCAGCCCTTCAGCCCCTCGCGGTTGATCTTGCGGCCGCGTGATTTCCAAACCTTCAGCAGGTCTTCCAGCACATGGGCAATATCGCCGACAATCGGTATGTCCGCGCGCACGATTTTGTTGATCGAGCTGGGATCAATGTCGATATGGGCCTTGATCGATTTGGGGCTGAAATGGTCCAGCGTGCCGGTGATGCGGTCATCAAACCGCGCGCCGATGTTGATCATCAGATCACAGCCATGCATCGCCATGTTGGCCTCATAAAGCCCATGCATCCCCAGCATCCCCAGCCAGTTCTTGCCCGAGGCCGGATAAGCCCCAAGGCCCATCAGGGTTGAGGTGATGGGGATGCCCGTGGCCTCAACCAGCTCGCGCAGAAGCTGGCTGGCAGCGGGGCCGGAATTGATCACGCCGCCGCCGGTGTAAAACAGCGGGCGTTTGGCTTTTTCAAGGGCGGCGACCAGCTCGGTTATCTCTTCCATGTCGCCTTTGACCTGCGGCTGATAATGGCTGACATCCACCTTTTGCGGCGGGGTATATTGCCCATTGGCAAACTGCACATCCTTGGGAATATCCACCAGAACCGGGCCGGGGCGGCCAGTGGTGGCCACATGAAACGCCTCGTGGATCACGTTTGAGAGTTTATCGGTTTCCTTGACCAGCCAGTTATGTTTGGTGCAGGGCCGGGTGATGCCAACGGTATCGGCCTCCTGAAAGGCGTCATTGCCGATCATGAAAGTGGGCACCTGACCGGTGAGCACAACAATCGGGATACTATCAAGCAGCGCATCCGTGAGGCCGGTGACCGCATTGGTCGCCCCCGGCCCGGAGGTCACCAGAACAACGCCGGGTTTGCCGGTGGAACGGGCGTAACCCTCGGCGGCATGGACCGCGCCCTGTTCATGGCGCACCAGAATGTGGCGAATATCGTTTTGCTGAAACACCTCGTCATAAATCGGTAGCACCGCACCGCCGGGATAGCCAAAGACAACATCCACGCCCTGATCTTTGAGGGCCTGGACTACCATTTTCGCTCCGGTCATCTGACGTGTCATATTTTTGCTCCGTTCATGACATCAACTTATCTTACGCGCATAAAAAAGCCCCCGGAAATTTCGGGGGCGCATGGGGACCATTATGGTGTCCGTTACCGGCCCATGCGCTTTCTTTTCACAATGACGACTAGGCATCCCATCTGGGCGACTCTCCTATGCTGCGTGTGCGAGACAATATGAGCGGGGATATAGGGCGTCAAGCGGGTTTTGTGAAATAAATGTCGCAAAGACACAAAATTCTTTGCGATTATTGCGTGGGTGGCCGGTATTGCAGCCCCAAATGTGTAATTTCTTTGGGCAACGGTCTTTGGTTGTGCTCGCATGCTGTGGTTAATCCTTATCGCTGATGCGGCGTGCATGAGGAGCGGATCATTTGCGGTTAACCCCTGTGGACACAAGCTATGGCAGATTCGCACGGGCGGGCAATTTCCAAGCCAGACTGCCTTAAATATAGGCATAGATGTGAAATTGGTCATGTTTCCGGACCAAAAACCGGAAAGTTTGCGGTTCGCGGTATTTCAATTTGATGAAAGGCAGGTTAGGTTCGCCGCACTTGTAACGATCCGCGCGCGGCCTGAACGGGCTGAACGCATGACAATAATCTGGGAGGAAATAAAATATGGATCGTCGTTCTTTTCTTAAAAATACCGCACTGGGCGGGACCGCCGCTGCCGCCACATCGCTGGCAGCACCGGCTTATGCGCAGGGCAAACGCACCCTGACCATGGTCACCGCATGGGGCCGGGGACTGGCCGGTGTGTTTGACGCGGCCCAACATGCCGCAGATAATATCAACGCCATGTCCGACGGATCATTGACGGTTGAGATCAAAGCCGCAGGCGAGCTGGTTGGCGCGTTTGAAGTGTTTGACGCGGTGACATCCGGTCAGGCCGATATGTACCACGCGGCGGATTACTATTTCATCAGCCAGCATCCCGGCTTTGCCTTCTTTACCGGCGTGCCCTACGGCATGACCGCAACCGAGATGAACAACTGGTATTATCACGGCACGGGCCGTCAGTATCACGATACTCTGGGTGAAATCTTTGGTCTCAAATCTTTCCTTTGCGGCAATACCGGCACCCAAGCCGGGGGTTGGTTCCGCAAGGAAATCAATGGCCCTGAGGATTTCAACGGTCTCAAATTCCGGATGCCCGGCCTTGGCGGCAAGGCGCTTGGCTATCTTGGCGCGTCGGTGCAAAACCTGCCCGGCTCGGAAGTGTATCAGGCGCTGGCCTCGGGTGCGCTGGACGGCACCGAATGGATCGGCCCTTGGGCGGATGAAAAAGCCGGCTTCCAGGAGATCACCAAATTCTTCTATACTGCCGGCTTCCACGAGCCTGCGGCGGGTCTTTCGCTGGCCACCAACCTTGATGTGTTCAATAGTCTGAGCCCGACGCATCAGAAAATTATCGAGGCGGCATCGGGCTATACCAATATCTGGTCACTGAGCCAGTACCTCAACAACAACGGGGCCGCTCTTGAGCGTCTTAAGGCCGGTGGTGTGAAGGTTCTGGAATTCCCTGACAGTGTTTGGGATGCCTTTGGTGAAGGCTCCAAACAGGTTTACGCCGAGTTCATGGGCGATGATTTGTTCAAGGAAATCTTTGACTCCTATACCAAATCAATGCGTGAAAGCTCGGGCTGGCTGACAGTGTCGTCGGGTGCCTACCGTGCCCAGCGTGACCGCGTGATGGGCTAAGCCCCTTTAACTATCCGGGCCTGACAAAACCAATGTCAGGCCCGGGCAATCAGCAACAATCTTTATAACACCGGACAACCGGTGGTGGGGGGTGCAATGCTTAACGGCATTGTCTGGTTTTTCCAGCAGCTTGGACTGTCATTCTATAATCTGGGCTATGCGGTCACGCATCCGCAGCTCTGGCTTGACTGGTCGGATAAACAATCGCTCATGCGGTTTGTTTATTATGGCGGCTCGATGGAGTTTTTCTTTGTGGTTTTCACCACGTTTTTGGTGATTACGGCCATCGGCCTGTGGAAAAACAGCTTTATGTGGGGCTGTGTGCGCGCGCTTGAGGGCTTTGCCAACACCGTGGGCCGGTTTTTTGCATGGGCCGGGCTGTTGATGGTGCTGCAACAAATCATCATCATCTTCATGCAGCGCATTTTCGTGGCCGCGACGATTTCGTTTGGTTTTGGTCTGTCGCTGACCTTTGACATCTCATGGTGGGCCGAGGAGCTGAAGTTTTACAATGCCATGGTTGTGGCGCTTTGTGCGACCTACACCTTTGCCCAAGGCTCGCATGTGCGGGTGGATCTGGTCTATGCCAAAGTACGCTTTCGCACCAAGCGGGCGATTGACATGTTTGGCTCGCTTTTCTTCATGATGCCGGTGGCATGTTTGGTGTGGATGTATGGCTGGTTCTTCATGTGGCGGCATTTGATTGTGCCCAACCCGTCGGCCAGTGACACGCTGGAAAAACTGCTGCTGAAATCGCGCGCGCTGCGCTGGAACGTGGAAACAATCGGCTTTAGCCCCAACGGGTTTAACGGCTATTTCCTGTTCAAAATCCTGCTGATCTCATACGCGGCGATGGTTTTCATACACGCAATTTCGTTTTTCTACCGCTCCTATCTGGAATGGAAAGAAGGGCCGGAAAGCGAAGGCAAATACCTTGATATGGACAGCCTTGGCGAAGGCGAAGAAGCCTATGAGGGCACACACTAAAGTGTTTTGCATTCAATTTGTCGATGAATTGAAAGCGAAGCACCCAACGACGAATATTTGGTTTCGCGCGCTTTGCGCAGGCACCTGAAATTGGAAACAAGGCACAACGCTTAATAGGGACTTGAGGCATATGTTATTTGGACTTGACGGCGTCGAGATCGGGCTGATCATTATATTTATGTGCCTGTTCGGGGGTATTTTATCGGGCTTTCCGGTGGCCTTTGCCATTGGTGGGGCCGGGGTCATATCCTTCACCATTATTGCGGCCCTTGATAGCAGCGGCATATTGATCCATCAGGCGATTGATACCGGCAGTGACGGGTTTAAGGCGCTGGTCAATTCGGGCATCCATGCCGATACCATATCCGCCTTCCGCTATCCGGATTTGCCGCGCATTGCCGGGCCGGTGTTTGACCGGGGCTGGGAAGTGGCGCTGGATCGCAATCTGTCGTTTATCGTCAACCGGATGAATGAGCGGGTGCTGGCGGGGGCGTCGATTGAGACGCTGCTGGCGGTGTTGATGTTCGTGCTGATGGGCATCACCCTTGAGCGTTCAAAGATTGCCAATGATCTGCTGACCACCATGGCGCGGGTGTTTGGCCCGCTGCCCGGCGGGCTGGCGGTGTCGGTGGTGGTTGTGGGGGCGTTTTTGGCCGCCTCGACCGGGATTGTGGGGGCCACGGTGGTGACCATGGGCCTGCTCAGTCTGCCGACCATGCTGAAGAATAATTACTCGCCCGAGATTGCCACCGGGGTGATTGCCGCGTCGGGCACGCTGGGGCAGATCATTCCGCCGTCGATTGTGATTGTGCTGCTCGGCACGCTGGCGGGCGATCTTTATTCAGTGGCGCAAGAAAACCGCGCGATTGTGGCCGGGTGCTCGGATGCGCTGACCTATCTGGGCACGCCGGCGGTTGTCTCGGTGGGCACATTGTTTCAGGCGGCGTTGCTGCCGGGCATTCTGCTGGCGCTGCTTTATGCGCTTTATGCCTTTGGCTATGCCCTGCTCAACCCAACAAAAGCCCCGGCCATTGCAGCCGTGGCGCGCACGGGCGAGATCATCACCGGCACCGAAAAGCTGACCTGGTTTATGGCTATTCCGGTGGCGTTGATTGGCGGTTTTTTCATGCTGTCATCGCTGGGTATGATCGGCTCGCAGGACCTGACGATTGATAGCTATTCCACCCGTGGCAGCTCGGCGTCATTGCGCACCAATGTCAGCGAGGCGTGTCAGGTTTCGATGATCAAGCTGCACGGGCAGGATGCCTGGGATACGGCGGTGGCGGAAACCGCCGCGATTGATGCCGTCGGCGGGGTTAAGGATAGTGTCAAGCTGAGCGATGATGAAATTGCGGCGGCACTAGTGGAAAAAGAGGCGGCCGCGGCCCCCATCGGCACCGGTGTTGGGCTAATCTTTATGCTGCTTGGCCTGATCTTGGTGGTGGGGCGCGGCATCAAGCCGTCGGCCTCGCCCACGCCGCTGCTGATTGGCGCGCTTGGGGTGGTTCTGGGCCTGATGGTTGATATTTTGCTGATTGCCCCGTCAAGCAGTTCTGGCCTGACATGGATATTGCTGTTCATCCCGATGGCCATGACGCTTTATGGCTGTAAGAAAGCCGCCGGGCGGCTGGCCAAGAATGAGATGATCCGAGTGGTGTTTCCGCCGCTTGTGTTGATCGTCGCGGTTCTGGGGTCGATTTTGGGCGGTATCACCAACCCAACGCCGGCGGCGGCGCTTGGGGCCGGCGGCGCGATCATGCTGGCGGCGTACCGCAAGCTCAAGGATCAGGGCGGCACCGGCATGGTGATCATCTATGCCACATTTGCAATAATCATGTGTATTCTGATCGGGATCAATTTTGATCTGCGGATCAACCGTGATGCTGTACCGCTTGAATCCTGGGTTGCTTTCTTTGCCGCTTACGGCGCGTTTCTTTATGCCTCATTCGGCCTGCTGTTTGGCTGTTATGTGCTCTATACCGGCGGAGTTTTA
This sequence comes from uncultured Roseovarius sp., assembly GCA_964655135.1. Classification (GTDB taxonomy): domain Bacteria; phylum Pseudomonadota; class Alphaproteobacteria; order Rhodobacterales; family Rhodobacteraceae; genus Roseovarius. The sequence goes on from CAZZKL010000065.1 coordinate 13,033, forward strand.
ACGCCGATTGTACGCGAAACCGCCAAGGTGACGTCGATGGTGTTTACCATCCTGATTGGCTCGCAAATGCTTAATCTGGTGGTGATCAGCTTTGGTGGCGAGGCCTATATCCAGGATTTCCTCAAAAGCTTTGATTCTGAATTCAAGGTATTTTTGATGGTGATGGTGGTGCTGTTTGTGCTTGGGTTCGTGCTCGATTTTCTTGAGATCATCTATATCGTGATCCCCATCGTCGGGCCGGTGATTTATGGCGGCTCATTTGATCCCAAATGGGTGACGATCATGATTGCGGTCAACCTGCAAACCTCATTCCTGACGCCACCGTTTGGCTTTGCGCTGTTCTACTTACGCGGGGTGGCGCCAAAAGAGGTGACCACCGGGCATATCTATCGCGGGGTTTTCCCTTTTGTGCTGATACAGGTGCTGGGGCTGGGGATTTTATGGTTCTTCCCGGCGATTGTCACAATCGTACCGGCGCTGATGTCAAACTGATGGTGCTGCCACTGGTGGGATAATTTAGGGCCGGATTATTTAGGGCCGGATTATTTAGGGCCGGGGCGCAGCGGCTGTCCGTCGGGCAGGGAAATATCAGCCACCTGCTCGGCGATGGGATCATTGTTGAGCGGGTGCAGGCGGGCGTCATAATCTGAGGCATTGCGCATCGTTTCCCATGCCCCCCCGGTATAAACCTCAAGCCCGGAAAACCCGGCCTTATAGCCCATCTTGGCGCTGCCCGGCACCCAATAGCCCAAATAAATATAGGGCAGACCGGCCTCGCGGGCGATCTCAATATGATCAAGGATGATATAGGTGCCGATGCTGTCGCGGGTCTTTTCGGGGTCATAGAAGGAATAGACCATGCTTAGCCCGTCATCAAAAAGATCGGTGAGGCACACCGCCACAAGGGTGCCGGTTTCACGGTCATTATATTCAATCACCCGTGTGCGGATCGGGGTTTCCTCGATCATCGCGGCAAATTCATACATGTCCATATCCGCCATGCCCCCGGCGGCGTGGCGTGAATTGAGGTAATCGCGAAACAGCGCATATTGCTCTTCTGTGGTCCAAGGTGAGGTGGCGCGGCGCTCAAGCCGTTGATTGCGCTTTAAGCTGCGCTTTTGGCTTTTCGACAGGGTGAAATCCGCCACCTTGATCCGGGCCGACATGCAGGCCGAACAATCGGCGCAAGACGGCCGGTAGAGCACATTTTGCGAGCGCCGGAAGCCTTGTTTTGAAAGCCCGTCATTCAGCCGTTGCGCGCTGTCGCCCTGAAGGGCGGTGAACAGTTTCCGCTCCATCCTGTCCTCAAGATAAGGGCAGGGCTGCGGGGCCGTCACATAGAATTGGGGCGCAATGGGAAGTGAATGGCGCATGATTGCTTTGTTTTATGATATTTTCATTAAAACGATAACAATCCTGCCGGCAAACGCCAAGGGGGTAGTGGAAAAACTCTGATATTTAAAGCGTTTCGCCTCATTGTTGAATCACAGCAATGAGGCGAAACGTGTACAACCCTTTGATGGCGTGGGCGTTTCGAAATAAAGTTCATGTCTCAACTTAATTTTGAGACGCTTTTGCTGATTTAGAAGGTCTTTGCATGAAATTTTGCAAAAAATCAGGGCGCAGAGATTTCCTTTCTGCGCCCTTATCGTCTAATCAGGCTTCTGGCTGTTCCACTGCGGCGGCGGATTTTTCACGATCCTGCATGAACTGATCAAATTCGGATTTATCGCGGGCATCGCGCAGGCGTTGCAGGAAGGCCTCAAAGTTTTCCTGCTCATCTTGCAGCCGTTGTAGGGTTTCGGATTTATAGGCGTCAAACGCCGCGTTACCGGTTGTGGTCATATGCGGGCCGTGTGCGGACCGGCGACAGGACCGGCGGGAAGATTTGCAAGGCATTTTGTTGCTCCAGATCATATAGGCAAGAAGGGCAAGGCCGAGGGGCCAGAAGATGACAAATGCAAGCACCATGGCAATGATCCACGCGCCTTTGCCTTTGTCGTCAAGCCAAGCTTCCGTGCGCCGGAGCCATCCGAAAAAGCCAGTGGAGGGGGCCGGTTGGTCGAAGGTCGTCATGGGGGCTGTCCTTTTGTTAATTGTGCTATGTGAATGTGTTTCACATTAGATAGATTGCCCCGCAGGGTGGGATTTGCAAGAGGTAATGTAAAAGTTTTTTACATTATGGTACTATATCTTTTAGTTACAAGTGGATAGGCCATATAAATATCCTCTTTATTTGACCGCCATAACGCTGCCTGCTCTGTTCATCCGGGGTTTTTCATGTAACTACTGAAGGATGACGCACGCTGTATCCTGTGATTTTCCCGGCCTTATTGAGCATGAAACCAAAGTCTGGCAGGCGCTTGTCAATGGCGATGCCGGCGCGGATCATGATTTGCTGCGGCCTGATTTCACCGGGGTTTACCCCTCGGGCATGACCGGGCGCGCGGGGCATGTGGAACAGGTGCGCGATGGCCCGAGCATCAAATCTTACCGGCTTTCAGAAATACGCGCCTTTGCCGTGGGCAAGGCCCATGCGATGCTGTGTTATCGCGCCGATTATTGCCGCGCCGGGGCGGTGGCGGATGAGGCGATGTATGTCAGCTCACTTTGGCAGCGTGAGGGGCAGGGGTGGCGGAATTTATTCAGTCAGGACACCCCGGTTGAAAACACGCCTGCCGGCTGACGCAGGTCATTGACGCGGCGGGCAAGGCAACGCATTTTCATCCCATGGATTTTACCTCGCGTATCACCCGCGCTCCGCGTGCTTATGACCTTGAGCAGGGGGACGAATTGCGCGCCATGTTCCCCGGCATTGGCAAGGATTTGGCTGATCTGCTTGCGGCCACTGCCGGGTGCAGCCCTTATCTGAAATATCTGGCCGAGAAAGAAGCCGGTTGGCTGATCCCGGCCTTTGAGGACCCCGAGGCGGCGATTAGGGCAGAATTTGCCAGCTTGGCGGAGATTTCGCCGGACCGGCTTGGCTCAGCCTTGCGACAGGCCAAACGGCGGGTGGCGTTGCTGGCGGGGTTGGCTGATCTGGCGGGGGTGTGGCCGCTGGAGACCGTGACCGGGACGCTGACAGAGTTTGCCGATCTGGCGGTTGATCTGGCTATGAAGGCGATGATCAGTGCCGAGATCAGGCGTGGTAAACTGCCGGGCATGACGCTGGATGATGTGGCGCAAGCCGCCGGGATGGTGGTATTGGCCATGGGCAAGATGGGGGCGGGGGAGCTGAATTACAGCTCGGATATTGATCTTATTTGTCTCTTCGATGAAACCCGGTTCACCAAGGATGACTACCCGCAGGCCCGCGCTTCGTTTGTCCGCGCCACCCGGCGCATGGCCAATACGCTGAATGACCGCACCGCCGAGGGCTATGTGTTTCGCACCGATCTGCGCCTGCGC
>CAZZKL010000066.1:0-16022 GCA_964655135.1 uncultured Roseovarius sp.
GTGCAGGTGGCCAGTATCATCGGCCGCGATCACATCCGTATGCGGGTGTGGGAGCGCGGCGCCGGGATCACCATGGCGTCTGGCTCGTCGTCTTGTGCCACGGTTGTGGCGGCGGCGCGGCGGGGCCTGACCGGGCGCAAGGTGCAGGTTGATCTGGATGGCGGCACATTGCAAATTGACTGGCGCGATGATGGCGTCTGGATGACCGGGCCAACCAGCCACGTCTGCGACGGCGTGCTGACGGCGGAATTTCTGGGCCGTATCTGATGGGAGCCGCGCCTGTTTTCACCACGCTTGGCTGTCGCCTCAACACCTATGAGACCGAGGCGATGAAAGAGCTGTCCGCCGCTGCCGGGCTGGAGAATGCCGTGGTGGTCAATACTTGTGCAGTCACGTCGCAAGCGGTGCGCAAGGCGCGTCAGGAAATTCGCAAGCTGCGCCGCGCCCATCCCAAAGCGCGCCTGATTGTCACCGGCTGCGCCGCTCAGACCGAGCCGGAGACCTTCACCGCCATGCCCGAAGTGGATGCCGTCATTGGCAATTCCGAAAAGATGATGCCGGATACATGGGCCGGGTTGGCCGCAGATTTCATCGGCGACACCGAGGCGCTTCAGGTGGACGATATTATGAGCGTCACTCAGACAGCCGGCCATCTGATTGACGGCTTTGGCAGTCGCAGCCGCGCCTATGTGCAGGTGCAAAACGGCTGTGATCATCGCTGTACCTTCTGCATCATCCCTTATGGCCGGGGCAATTCGCGCTCGGTGCCTGCGGGGGTGGTGGTGGAACAGATCAAGCGGCTGGTGGGCAAGGGTTATAACGAGGTGGTTCTAACTGGGGTTGACCTGACCAGTTGGGGGGCGGATTTGCCATCGGGGCCAAAGCTGGGCGATCTGGTGATGCGTATCCTGCGGCTGGTGCCGGATCTGGCGCGGCTCAGGATCAGTTCAATCGATTCCATTGAGGTGGACGAGAACCTGATGCGCGCCATCGCGACTGAGCCACGGCTGATGCCGCATTTGCATCTCAGCCTGCAGCATGGAGATGATCTTATCCTCAAACGGATGAAACGCCGGCATTTGCGCGACGATGCCATTGCCTTTGCGCAAGAGGCCAAAAAGCTGCGTCCGGATATGACGTTTGGCGCCGATATTATCGCCGGGTTCCCAACTGAAACCGAGGCGCATTTTGAGAACTCTTTGCGGCTGGTGCAAGAGTGTGATCTGACATGGCTGCACGTCTTTCCCTATTCCCCGCGCCCGGGCACACCTGCCGCGCGGATGCCGCAGGTCCGGGGCGAAGACATCAAATCGCGCGCCGCCCGCCTGCGCGCGGCGGGGGCCACTCAGGTCACGCGCCATTTGAAAGCGCAGATCGGCCAGACCCATGATATTTTGATGGAGGCCCCGCGCATGGGCCGCACCGGGCAGTTTACAGAGGTGACATTTGCCCGCGATCACCCTGAGGGGCAGATCATCACTGCCACCATTCTTGATCAAAATGGCACACAGCTTGTCGCCTGAGCCGGTCCTCTGGTCCTTTCGCCGCTGCCCCTATGCCATGCGCGCCCGGCTGGCCGTGGCCAGCGCCGATGTGCAGGTTCACCTGCGCGAGGTTTGGCTGCGCGATAAGCCGCCCGCGTTTTTGGAGGCATCGCCAACGGCCACGGTGCCTTGCCTAAAGGCAGGCGGCAGGATTATCGACGAAAGCTTTGATATTATGCTCTGGGCGTTGGGGATCAATGATCCTGAAAGCTGGCTTTCAATGCCCGATTCAGGGCTTGCTCTGATAGATGAATGTGATGGCCCGTTCAAAACCGCGCTCGACCGCTATAAATATAGCACCCGCCATATGGATGTTGATATTACCGCCGAGCGCCGTGATGCGGGGCAGTATCTTAATCGGCTTGAGGCGCTGCTGTCCGGCCACGACTGGCTTTATGGCGCTCAGCCGCGTCTGGCGGATATGGCGATCTTGCCGTTTATCCGGCAGTTTGCCCATGTTGATCTGGCGTGGTTCAGCGCGCAACCCTGGCCCCATGTGATCCGCTGGCTGGAGGCGTTCAAATCTTCCCGCCGTTTCACTAAGATCATGATAAAATATCCGCAATGGCAGGCCGGGGATGCGCCCGTGATCTTTCCTGCGGGTGAAATATAAAGGACCCCCCATGCACCCCAATCCGATTTACCGCAAAGCCACCCGTGATGAGAACCTCAGCTTTGCCCGCGAGCAAAGCTTTGGCATGCTGGCGGTTTCCGGCCCTGAGACCCCGCTGATCAGCCACATTCCGTTTTTGTTGTCCAAGGACGGCACCCGCGCCGAATTCCATCTGGTGCGCTCCAATCCCATCGTGCGGATCAAAGCACCCTTACGTGCCCGTCTCGCGGTCCAAGGCCCGCATGGCTATGTCTCGCCCGATTGGTACGGCGTGACCGATCAGGTGCCCACATGGAATTATATCGCCGTGCATCTGCTGGGTGAGATTGAGCTGCGCCCCAAAGATGAGCTGCGCGATCTGCTTGATCGGCAATCGGCGCTGTTTGAGGCCCGGCTGATGCCCAAACCGCCATGGAAGGCGGATAAGATGACGCCCGATGTGCTGGACCGGATGATGCGGCAGATCGTGCCGTGCCGGATGCGGGTGGACCATGTTGAGGGCACTTGGAAGCTGAGCCAGAATAAGCCCGATGAGGTGCGCCTGAGTGCGGCGCGCGAGATTGCCAAGGCCGGGCTTGGATATGAAACTGCTGTCTTGGCCGCGAGGATGCAAGATATATCCACCCAAGAATGATGGACAGTTGTCCCCGGTAAGATTACCCTGCGTGCAAATCAGATCAGGAGCCGTGAGATGAAACTTATATCCGCCGATGCCTCGCCTTTTGCCCGCAAAGTCCGGGTATTGCTGCATGAAACCGGCCAGCTTGGGGATGTTGAGGTTGTCGCGGCGGCATCGACCCCCGTCAACACCCATCCAACGCTGGCCGCCGCCAACCCGCTGGGCAAAATCCCGGCGCTGGTGCGCGACGATGGCCCGACGCTCTATGATAGCCGGGTGATCACCCGCTATCTGGACGCGCGCGCCGGATCGGGGCTGTATCCCGAGGCCCGCCTGTGGGAGACCCTGACGCTTGAGGCCACCGCCGACGGGATCATGGATGCCGGTGTGTTGATGGTTTATGAGGCCCGGGTGCGCCCCGAGGAAAAGCAGTTTGACGGCTGGACTGACGCGCAATGGGGCAAAATTGCCAAAGCGGTCGAGGCGGTGAACTGGCGCTGGATGAGCCACTTGGCCGGGCCGCTGGACATGAGCCATATCGCGATTGGTTGTGCTTTGGGCTATCTCGACTTTCGCCATGACGGGCGGGGCTGGCGCAAGGGCAATGATGCGCTGGATGACTGGTTTGCGGTATTTTGCGAGCGTGACAGCATGAAAGCCACCCGACCCGGGTAAAAAGGGGCGTAAACCGTTGAAATCAAGCGTGACAGATACGCACCTTGTTCAATTCTGCCGCATTGACCTCTGGACGGGCCTGCAAAGCCCCGCTAAACATCGGGATATAAAGGCTGCGGCTTGTCGCAGCCCAGAATCGCATAAGCCGCCCCGGCGGTAGTTAAAATGGAGTAACCCCACCGTGTCCCATGCAGAAGAACACGAAGGTACCCGCAGAGATTTCCTCTACTACGCCACCGCCAGTGTTGGGGCTGTAGGCGTCGGGGCCGCTGTCTGGCCATTGGTCAATCAGATGAATCCGTCAGCCAATGTAACGGCGCTCAGCTCGATCCAAGTCGATGTCGCGGATGTCGAGGTTGGTACACAGCTTACGGTCAAGTTTCTTGGCAAACCGGTCTTTATCCGTCGCCGCAGCCAAGGCGAAATTGATGCCGCGCGTGCCACGCCCCTGAGCGACCTGCCCGATCCGGTGGATTATGTGAAAGAAAACCCGAATCATAAAGAGGCTGTGCCGGCGCTGGATCAGAACCGGACAATGGACGAAGCCGGTCAATGGCTGGTGATGATCGGGGTCTGCACGCATCTCGGTTGCGTTCCAATCGGCAACGAGTCGGGTGATTTCGGCGGCTGGTTCTGCCCTTGCCACGGGTCGCATTACGACACCGCAGGCCGAATACGAAAAGGCCCGGCACCGCGCAATCTGGATATCCCGCTGACAAGCTGGGTAGACGACACAACCATCAAACTCGGCTAACGGAGAAAACGGATGTCCGGAATTCCCCACGACCATTATGAACCCAAATCAGGCATTGAAAAATGGCTGGATAAACGGCTGCCGATTGTTGGGCTGCTTTACAACACCATCATGATCCCCACGCCAAAGAACCTGAACTGGATGTGGATATGGGGTATTGTTCTGGCCTTCTGTCTGGTGTTGCAAATCATCACCGGCATTGTGCTTGCGATGCATTACACACCGCATGTTGATATTGCTTTTGCCTCGATCGAGCATATCATGCGCAACGTAAACGGCGGCCATTTCATCCGGTATTTGCATATGAATGGCGCGGCACTGTTCTTTTTTGCCGTCTATCTGCATATTTTCCGTGGTCTTTATTATGGCTCATACAAAGCCCCGCGTGAGGTGACATGGATCATCGGCATGCTGATCTATCTTATGATGATGGGCACGGCATTCATGGGCTATGTGCTGCCCTGGGGGCAGATGTCGTTTTGGGGGGCCACGGTGATCACCGGCCTGTTTGGCGCGATCCCGGTCATTGGCGAACCCATTCAAACATGGCTTCTGGGTGGACCGGCGGTGGGCACTCCCACCCTGAACCGCTTCTTCTCATTGCATTACCTGCTGCCCTTCGTGATTGCCGCCCTTGTGGCGCTGCATATCTGGGCCTTCCATACCACCGGCAACAGCAATCCCACCGGGGTTGAGGTGCGCCGTGGCTCCAAGGCCGAGGTGCAAAAGGATACCGTGCCGTTCTGGCCCTATTTCGTGATCAAGGATCTGTTCGCATTGGCGGTCATTCTGGTGATTTTCTTTGCGGTTGTCGGCTTTATGCCCAACTTCCTTGGGGCGCCGGAAAACTATATCGAAGCCAACCCGCTGAAGACACCGGCGGAAATTGTGCCGGAATGGTACTTCTTGCCATTCTACGCGATTTTGCGCGCCTTCACGGCGGATGTCTGGGTGGTGATTGTGGCAAGCTTTATCACCGGCGGCATCATCAACGCCAAATTCTTTGGGGTGATTGCGATGTTCGGCGCAATTGCGGTGCTGTTCATTGTGCCATGGCTTGATACTTCGCGGGTGCGCTCAGGGCGCTTCCGGCCGATGTTCAAATGGTGGTTTGGATTGCTGGTGATTGATTTCATAGTGCTGATGTGGCTGGGTGCCAGACCGGCAGTAGAACCCTACAAAAGCTTCGCGCTGGTTGCCTCAACCTATTGGTTTGCTTACTTCCTGGTCATCCTGCCCCTGCTTGGCGTGATTGAAAAACCTGACCCACAGCCCGAGACCATTGAGGATGATTTCAATGCGCATTACCACCCCTCAGAAACACCGGCTGAATAGAGTAGGAAACGGGATGATGTTTAAGAAGATTAGCATTGCGACACTTACCGCTCTGGCCCTTTCAACCGTAGGGGCTTTGGCGGCAGAGGTGGAAACTGAAATGGAGGATGTGGCGTTCTCATTTGAGGGACCGTTTGGCACATTCGAGCAGGATCAACTGCAACGCGGCTTGCAGGTTTATACCGAGGTCTGCGCGGCCTGCCACGGCCTGCGTTATGTGCCGATCCGAACGCTAGGTGACACTGGCGGGCCACAACTGTCTGAGGATCAGGTGCGCGCCTATGCCGCCCAGAATATTGAGGTGTTTGATCCTGAGCTGGACGATACCCGCCCGGCCAAACCCACCGATAATTTCCCGGTCTCCAGCTTGGACGCCGCGCCGGACCTGAGCCTGATGGCGAAAAAGCGCGCCGGGTTTCACGGGCCATATGGCACCGGGATAACCCAGCTTTTTCGCGGCATGGGTGGGCCGGAATATATCACCGCCATTCTTACCGGTTATGAAGAAGCGCCCGATTGCGCGCCGGAGGATTTTGAAGGCAATTACAACACGGCCTTTGGGCCGGGCGGATACCCCGATGAGTGCAAAATCTACGAGGAAACCAAGACCGAAGTGGTGCAGCCTGACGGCAGCGTCAAAATCAAGGTTGAAAAGCGTGAAGTGGGCCGCATGGCCCCCGGAAGCTGGATCGGTATGCCGCAGCCGCTGTTTGGCGATGATGTTGAGTTCATCGACGGCAGCAGCACCGAGTTGAAAGCCGAAGCCGAGGATATTGCCGCCTTCCTGATGTGGACAGCCGAACCCAAGATGATGGCGCGCAAACATGCAGGATTTGTGGCCGTGCTATTGCTGACATTGCTTTCGGTCCTGCTTTACCTGACCAACAAACGCATCTGGGCCCCTCTCAAGGGCAAAGGCCACAAGGTGAGTTGAGGCTTTCATGAAACTGTAAAATTATTAGGCCCCGCTTGTTAATGCAGGCGGGGCTTTTTTGCGTAGGGTGGGTGCAACCCACCTACCTGAGTTTAATATATCAGGCGCCGCGTGGGTTGCACCCACCCTACAGGCAAAACAGTCAATGCGCTAATTCTGCGGCGACTGCATTAATGCTATCGCTCAAAATCGTCTCAATCTCGCCAATCATCGCCTCATCCATGATCAACGTCGGCGACAGGATCAGGATATTGCCCAAAGGCCGGGCAATCAGCCCGCGCTGTTGCGCCGCCTGAGCCACAAGCAGGCCTACATTAATATCATCGGCAAAACCCGCGCGGCTGTCTTTGTCCTTCACAAATTCAATCCCCATCATGAAATGGCTGCCGCGCACCTCGCCAACAATCGAAGAGCGTTCCAACCCCCGCAAGGCATTTTCAAAAACCTTGCCGGTGTGCTGCACCCGTTGTGGGATCTCATCGCGCTCCAATATGTCAATATTGGCCAGCGCCGCCGCGGCCGCCGCCGGGTGGCCGGAATAGGTCATGCCGTGCAAAAACATCGCCCCCGGCTCGGATATGACATCATAAATCTCATCCGAAATGATCGTGGCCGCCAGCGGCTGATAGCCCGAGGTCAGCCCCTTGGCGGTGTTGAGGATATCCGGCACCATGCCAAACACATCCTCAGACGCAAACATATGCCCCAGACGGCCAAAAGCGGTGACAACCTCATCAGCGATATATTTGATGTCATGCTCCGCCGTGATCTGGCGCATCCGCTGATGATAGCCATCCGGAGCCACCAACACGCCGCCCGCGCCCATGATTGGCTCAGCGATGAAAGCGGCAATGTTTTCCGCACCGATGTTTTTGATCGCTTCCAGCATGTCCTCGGCCAGAGCCTCCAGAAATTCGGCCTCAGTCATATCGCCCGCCTCGCGGTAGGCATAAGGCGCACGCAGATGATGCACCAACCCGTCAGCGGCGGTATCCCAGCCGTCGCTATAAGCCGGGGTTGTCATCGCCATCGCCAGATGGGTTGAGCCGTGATAAGCGCCAATCCGTGACAGGATTTTCTTCTTGGTCGGGCGCCCAAGGCGGTTGTTGTAATGATGCAGAATGCGAATGGCGGTATCATTGGCAACCGAGCCTGAGTTGCTGAAATAAACCCGGTTCAAACTGCCCGGTGCCAGCTCGGCCAGCTTTGCCGCCAGCGCCGCAGCGGCGGGGTGGGTGAAGTTATAAAACGTCGAATAATAATCCAGCGTTTGCAACTGCGTGGTGATTGCATTGATAATCTCATCGCGGCCGTGGCCGACATTGACGCACCACAGCCCGCCAATGCCATCAATCATCCGGTTGCCTTCGCTATCGGTCACATAGGCCCCTTTGGCGCTTACAATCGCGGTACGCGCGGCGCGCTGTTTCAGCCCGTCAAGATCGGCAAATGACTGAATAAGATGCGCGTCGCGGGTCAGGATTTCATCGGTACTTAGCGTGTTCATTTTGTCCTCCTAAAGGCCGGTGATCGTGTGATCTTTCCCGCCCCATTGCCCGGCAAGGCAGTGGTTTGCATAAGAAATAGCTGCCCCGGCCTTGCGCCGGGGCCTCTGGTTTTACTTCTTAAGATCAGTCCAGATTTTATCGTAAACTGTCTGAATCTCTTGCGGGCAGGCCATGATAAACTCGCCCTTTTGCCCGGCAGGCGGGCTTAGCTCGGGCGCGTTGGCCACGGACTCTTCCAGATACTGCGACACCCCCTTAACCCCCGAGGTATATTGCGCGTAATTGGTCACCGCAGCGGCATTAACCGGATCAAGCAGGAAGTTCATGAAAAGCAGCGCATTGGCGCGATTGGGCGCGTCCTTCAGCAGCACAACATTATCCATCCAGACAACAAAGCCCTCTTTGGGGAAGGCATATTCAATATTCGCCCCTTCCTCGCGGGCCTTGGCGGAAAACCCGTTCCAGATCATGCCAACCGCGGCATCGCCCGAGACCAGCACATCCTTGGCCCCGTCCGAGCTGAACGATGCCCATTTCGGTTTGGCCGATTGCAGTAAATCATTAAGCGCGCGCAACTGATCGCGGTCCGTAGTGCATTGCGGAATGCCAAGATGCATCGACGCCAGCGCCAGAACCTCGCCTTCACTGTCAAGCACATTGATCTTACCCGCCAGCTCGGCCGGGGGATTAAACAGAATGTCGGTGGTGTTGATGTCGCCCTGATAGACATCGCGATTGACCGAAAAACTGGTTGAGCCCCACTGATACGGGATTGAGCTGTGGCGACCGGGGTCAAAGCTCACATCCACCCATTGCGGTTCAATGTTGCCAAAATTAGACAGCTCTGATGGCTTAAACGTGTCCAGCATCCCCTCGCCCGCCATGATCTCAACCATGTAATCGCCGGGCACGGCCACGTCATAAGTGCCCATCTTACCAGCTTTGAGTGAGGCCAGCATCGCCTCGTTGCTGTCAAAGGTATCCATGGTAATCTCGACATCATATTCTGCCGAAAACTTATCCAGCAATTCCTGCGGGATATATTCAAACCAGTGATATATTGACAGCTTGCCTTCGGCCTGCACCGCCGTTGCGGCCAAGGTCAGCGCAAGGGCCGAGGCCCCCATTTTCAATAGTGTTTTCATAATCGTCTCCTCTGTTGTTATGGTCGTTATTTTTTATTCTGCCCCATCCGTCCGACCAGATAGGACAGGGTGACAAAAACCACCGACACCAGCAAAAGCAGGGTGGAAATTGCCATTATATTGGGTTTGATGCCTTGCTTGACCGATCCAAAGATTGCCGTCGGCAGGGTCTCAATCCCGGCGCCTTTGACAAAATTGGTGATGATGAAATCATCCAGCGAGATGATGAAAGCCAGCAAAAACCCCGAGATAATGCCCGGCGTCATCAGCGGCAGCAAGATCAGCTTGAAGGCCTGAAACCGGGTGGCATAAAGATCCTGCGCCGCCTGCTCATAAACCTCCTCAATCCCCTGCATCCGCGCGGCAATCGGCAGATAGGCAAAGGGGATGCAAAACACGATATGGGCCAAGAGGATGGTCAGGATACCGGTGGTAAACCCAATGGCCGAGAAAAAGATCAGCGTCGCCACGGCGGTGACAATCTCGGGCACCATCAGGGGCAGGTTGATCAGGGCAAAGCTGATCCCTTTGCCGCGAAACCGGCCCGCCCGCAGCATCGCAGTTGCCGCCAGCGTGGCGATGCAGGTTGAGATCGTTGCCGCCACGATGGCGATGGTAAAGGAATTAACTGCTGCGGCCTTGAATTTGGCCGATTCAACACCCCAGAAAACCTCGCCATACCAGCGCAGCGAAAACCCGCCCCATTTGGTGATGGATTGGCTTTCGTTAAACGAATAAATCATCACGATGATCAGCGGCGCATAAAGCAAAAACAGACACAGATAGGTCATCGGCAAAAAGCCCGGGAAACGGCGCAGGTCGATTTTCTTGGCCATCAGCGCGCCCCCTCTTTGCCTTGCGCGCGGGCGTAAAATGTCAGCACAATCAGCACCATAGACAGCAAAATCATCGAGGCCGCCGCGCCAAACGGCCAGTTACCAGCATTGCCCTTGAATTGCTCTTCGATCAGGCTTCCGATCATGAAATTCTTGGCCCCGCCCAGCAAATCAGGGGCCAAAAACGCCCCCAGTGAGGGCACAAATACCAAGATGCACCCGGCGATGATGCCCGGCTTGACCGTTGGCAGGATGATCCGGCGCAGGGTGGTCCAGCGCGAGGCATATAAATCCGCCGCCGCCTCAGAGAGGGCGAAATTATAACGCTCAACACTGGCGTAAATCGGCAGCACCATGAACGGCAGATAAGAATAAAACAGCCCCAGTTGCACCGCGAAATTGGTGTTGATCATATGGATGGGTTCAGAAATCAGGCCCGATGACATCAGCCACTCATTCAACGGGCCGGTGTCGCGGATCAGGAATTTCATCGAAATGGTACGGATCAGCAGGTTGACCCAATAGGGGATGGTGATCAAAAACAACCAGATTGAGCGGTTTGTGCCCCGGCGCGTGGCGATGAACCACGCGGTGGGAAAGCCGATGATCAGGCAGAAAAACGTCGCCATGGCCGCCTGCCAGATTGAGCGCCAGAAGATCAGGATATAGGTCCATTCAATCACCGGCGGGTCATCGCCAAAAAGCCCGCGATCAAAGAAGAACTGATCATAGGCGGCCATGGAAAATTCCCAGATCACCCCGCCCCTGAATTCCTTGGTCAGGAAGGAATAAACCAGCATCATCAATACCGGCAGCACCAGAAAAATCCCGATCACCGCCCAGGCAGGCAGCATCAGCCAGCCCCCTAGCCCGCCATAGACGGTATTGTTTGAGGTGTCGGATTTTGCCGGGATGCCTGCCATCAGTCCACCAACAGGCGCGCGGCACCTGCCTCAAAATTCAGGCCAACCGCCTCACCCACCTCGGGGATATGGCTGTCTTCGGAATTTTGCACCCGCACGGTGATAACCTCATCGTCATTCAGCCGCACATCCACCTGCATATCGGTGCCCAGAAATACATGCCGGGTCACAGTGCCGCTAAGCAATGCGCCGTCCGTATTGGCAAACGCCACCCGCTCGGGCCGCACCGAAAGATGCCCCCGCCCGGCGCTTGCCCCCTGAGCGGCAGGGCAAGTAAACGTGGCGCCGCCGGGCAGATCACAGGCGGCCTTACCGCCCGATACATCGCGCACCTGAACCTCAATCAGGTTGGTCTCACCTATAAAACCAGCGACAAATTTATTCACCGGGGCCTGATAAATATCGCGCGCATTGCCCACCTGCTGCACATGGCCACCCGCGATCACCGCAATCCGGTCCGACATGGTTAGCGCCTCTTCCTGATCATGGGTGACAAACACGAATGTTATGCCGGTCTCGCGCTGCAATTGTTGCAATTCCAGCCGCACCGCCTGCCGCAGTTTTAGATCAAGCGCTGATAATGGCTCATCCAGCAGCAGCACCTTGGGATTGGGCGCAAGGGCGCGCGCCAAGGCAACCCGCTGTTGCTGTCCGCCAGACAGTTGCGCGGGCAGACGGGTGGCAAAATCGGTTAATCGTACCATCTCAAGAACGTCACCCGTGCGCGCCCGGGCTTGCGCATCGCTTTGGCCCAGTTGCAACAGCCCGAACATGATATTTTGCGTCACATTCATATGCGGAAACAGCGCGTAATTCTGGAAAACCGTATTCACCGGCCGCTTGTTGGGCGGCAGATCGGCGATGTCTTCGCCATAAAGCCTGATGGCCCCGGTCGTGACATCCTCAAACCCCGCGATGCAGCGTAAAAGCGTGGTCTTGCCACATCCCGACGGCCCCAGAAGGGTGAAAAACTCATTGTCGCGAATATCAAGTGACACCTGTTCCAACGCCGTGAACGCGCCGTATTTTTTGGTCAGCTCGATAATATCAACGGCAATATCCCGCATGTTGTAACGCGCTCCCCCCGGTTGCATTGATCAGACATACCACTTTATATTGGCTTTTAGTGTAGTTTTGGCTTATCTGGGGGTATATACCCCCAGAGAGGTATCCCCCAGAGAAGTATCCCATGGCGCAAAAATCCTCCGAGACGCTTTTGGCGGGTGCAATTTCCAGCCTGCACACCGACGGGTTTGAAAGGCAGCTTTGCAAATGGCTGTCATCTAATCTGGATTATGACAATATTACCGCCCTTGCATATTTTCAGGATCGCGCGCCGGTTGGGCTGATCACCCATGGCAAAAACAGTGTGGTTCATCACGATTTTGACAGGCTTTATTTAACCCATGCCTATCTGCTAGACCCATATTATGGCCTGCATGTGGAACAGGCCCCGCCCGGCCTGTACCGGATGAGCGACATCGCCCCGGATCAGTTCAAACGCAATGAATACTACCGCGATTTTTACAGCAAAACCACCATGGTCGATGAGATTGCCTTTGTCAGCCACCC
The DNA here is from genome assembly GCA_964655135.1 of uncultured Roseovarius sp. Classification (GTDB taxonomy): domain Bacteria; phylum Pseudomonadota; class Alphaproteobacteria; order Rhodobacterales; family Rhodobacteraceae; genus Roseovarius. The sequence goes on from CAZZKL010000066.1 coordinate 12,459, forward strand.
CTCAAAAGGCGTGTCTTTGCATATCTGTCTGGGGCGTGATGCCTGCTCGGGGCAGCGCTTTGGCAAACGTGATCTGAGCATCGCGCACAGCATCGTGCCTTTGGTTAATGTGCTCAGTCGCGCCCATTGGAAGGCGCTGACCTCGGGCGGAAAACATACCGCAACAGACACCATTTCCAGCCTGATCACTGCCCTGCACGAAACCCGTGACATCGCGCTCAGCCCAAGGCAGGCCGAGGTGGCGTTATTGATCCTGCGCGGGCATTCCTCGGTCTCAATCGGGCTTCGGTTGGGGATCAGCCCGCAAACCGTCAAGGTGTTTCGCAAGCAGCTTTACAAAAAATGCCTGATCTCATCGCAGGCCGAACTTTTCAGCCTTTTGGTGCCGTTGCTGGGGGTGCAAAAAATCTAGGGGTCGCCCTGCGCCGCCAAATGATGCGCCAGATAGCTGCGCTGCGTCGCGATGTGATCGGCCACATGCCGGGCGTCGTGCCACACCCCCCAGATAAACGACGATCCGCGCCGCGATAGCCACGGCAGGCCAATAAAATACATACCCGGCTCGGACGAGACACCGCGCTGATGCTGTGGCTTGCCATCCGCGTCAAAGGCATCCACCTGTAACCAGCCGAAATCAAGCGCAAAACCGGTGGCCCAGATGATCGAAGTAATCCCCGCCTCGGCCATATCCAATTCAAGTATTGGGTTGCTCACACAGTCCGGGTCGGGCGCAAAATCACGCGCCTCCGGTTCGGGCGGCAGATCAAGCCCGCCCCGGGCGATATAGGCATCGGCCTGATCCAGAACCGACAGATAATTGGCGTCGCCATGGGCAATGCTATCCGCCAGACCGGGGTCAAATGTCACCACATCCCCGGCAAAAGATTGCGTGCGCCCCACCAGCGTCATGCCCTCAGTCGCCAGCCGCCTGAAATCAATCGTCTGCCCGCCATAAGCACCGCTCACGGCGATGGTGACATGCTCGGTGCCCGGGGCGGGGGCGGCCACATCCCACAGCCCAAGCACCCCAAGCCACCAGACAAAATCACGCCCGCGATAGGCGCGCGGCGGGCGGTCATGCGGGCCAACCGACAGGTAAACCCGCCGACCCGCGCGTTGCAATTCATCGGCGATCTGCACCCCGGATGAGCCGCCGCCAACCACCAAAACCGCGCCCTTGGGCAGTTGATCGGGATTGCGGTAGGCGTTGGAATGGATTTGCATTAGTCCGGTATCATCGGGCGCAATCGCCGGAATTACCGGCTTTTGAAACGGCCCGGTGGCGGCGACCACGCTTTGTGCCTCAATCACGCCATCGGATGTTTCAACCCGAAACCCGGCCCGGCCCTCGTTCTTTTGCACCTTCAAAACCTCAACCCCACAGCGAATGGGCGCGCCTATCTTCTTGGCATAATCCACGAAATAATCCGCCACCCGTTCCTTGGGGGCAAAGGCCGCCGGATCAACGCCGTCAAACTCCAACCCCGGAAACCGGTCATGCCATGCCGGGCCATTGGCCACCAAACTATCCCACCGCTCACTGCGCCAGCGCTCGGCAATCCGGGCGCGTTCCAGCACCAGATGCGGAATGCCGCTTTTGCTCAGATGTTCGCTCATCGCCACCCCGGCCTGACCGCCGCCCACAACAAGCGTATCTATTTTCTCAATCGGCATATTTGCATCCTTTTTCGGCATTCAAATTCCTTAAAGCGTTTCGAGTTTAAGTTGAGACACGACTTAAACTCGAAACGCGCGCAACATCTCAATGTCGTGGGCGTTTCGACATATTGTCTTGCGTCAACAATATGTCGAAACGCTTTAGCCGAGTTCACCCTGCGCTGAAAACAGGAATTTTCTAAGCCTTGCTTTGGCTGAAACTAATTGCCGCTTGGCAATCGGCCCTGTACCGATGACAAAACGCCTGACCAACCGGAGACCACCATGACCCATACCCGCCTGCGCAAATTCAATACATCCGACACATATCCCGAACAAAACCTTGATAATGATCTGTGTCAGGCCGTGGTCACCACCGGCGGCAAAACCGTCTATCTACGCGGCCAATGCCCGCAAAACCTTGAGGATGCGCGCAATATCAACAGCCACGACCCGGCTGAGCAAACCCATAAGGTGATGCAAAATATCCGGCAGTTGATTGAAGAGGCGGGCGGCAATATGCAGCATCTTGTCAAGGTGGTTGTCTATATCACCGACGTGCGCCACCGCGAGGCGGTTTATCGCACCATGGGCGAATATATCAAAGGCGTCTATCCGGTCTCGACGGGCCTCGTGGTACAGGCGCTGGCGCGGCCCGACTGGCTGGTTGAAATTGACGCCACAGCCGTGATCCCGGAGTGACACCATGACATTTTCCCTTGTTGCCCGCTGCGCCGAGACCGGTATGTTCGGGGTTGCTATATCGTCGTCGTCGCCTGCCGTGGCGGCACGTTGCTCCTATGCCCGTGCGGGCGTGGGTGCGGTGGCCTCGCAAAACGTGACTGACCCCACCTTGGGGCCTTTGGCGCTTGACCTGATGCAGGATGGCCTTAGCGCGCCCGAGGCAATGGCAGAGGTGAAAAAACGCGGGCGTTTCATTGAATACCGGCAGGTGCTGGCGGTGGACACGCAGGGCAAAACCGCCATCCATTCCGGGCCAAACTCTTTGGGGATATGGACGCAGGCCATGGCCGAGAACGTTGCCTCGGGCGGGAATTTGCTGGCCAATGACAGCGTGCCGCAGGCCATCGTTGACGGGTTTCAATCCACCCCCGGCCCTATTGGGGACCGCCTGATTGCCGCCCTGCGCGCCGGGCTTGCGGCGGGGGGTGAGGCCGGGCCGGTGCATTCGGCGGGGATGCTGATCGTTGACAAGGTTGCCTGGCCGGTGGCCGAGCTGCGCTGTGACTGGACCGAGGATTGCCCGATTGAAAACATCGCTACCGCCTGGGACATCTACAAGCCGCAACTGTCGGCCTATATTCAGCGCGCCCTTGACCCGCGTGAGGCGCCCTCATACGGCGTGCCCGGTGACGATTAGGCAAAGACGCCTTTGAACAATGTGCTTTATGATATTTAGGGCCTGTGGAAATGTCGACAAATTGAAAACTTAGTGCAACTGTGCCATATGGATTTTTTAAAACTGATTGAACGAACAGGCAAATTAAATGACACATGCCCCAATAGCAGTAGGTGGAATTGGCGGCAGCGGAACCCGGGTTATTGCCCGGATTCTCACCGATCTGGGGTTTTATCTGGGATCTGATTTAAGTGCCCAAAATGACAATCTGTGGTTTGCGTTATTGTTTGGGCGGCGGGATATATTAGTGTCTGATGAGGCCGAGTTTGCCCAGCTCACCGCCATGTTTTTCCGCCAGATGTCGCGCCCCCAAGACTTGGATCAATCCGACTTGGCGCTGCTGCAAGACAGGCTTGTACCAGAGCGGATTCAACATGAACCGAAGGTGCTGCACCAGTGGCATGACAGTTTTCTAGAGCACGGGCGCAGGGGCAAACCCCATGATATTTGGGGTTGGAAAGTGCCTTATACCCATGTGGTTTTGGAGC
>CAZZKL010000067.1:0-15829 GCA_964655135.1 uncultured Roseovarius sp.
AGATGCGCTGCGGCGTGATGCCACGGAATTTGAGGCCCGGCGTGTTGCAGGCGGTGAGGAGGATGAGAGCTGTGAGTGCTATTTTTCGCATGGTCCGAGCTTGTCTGTATTATGGTTAATAAAACCTTACTGGCGATCGGGCGTGGCGGAAAAGGGCTTGCGCGGGGGGCGGCGCTGGCACAGTGTTGAGGCCAGCAATGAGGAGATTTGAGATGAGCGCCGAGAGTGACCGCCACGCGATGAAAATGGCCAAGAAGAAGGCCGCGCGCGATAAAATTATGGCCACCAAGACCGATGAGAAAGGCCTGATCATTGTGCATACCGGCAAGGGCAAGGGTAAATCCTCGGCGGCGTTTGGGATGATTTTCCGCTGCATTGCCCATGATATGAAATGCGCCGTGGTGCAGTTTATCAAAGGCGGGATGAGCACCGGTGAGCGCGATATGATCTTGGCAAAATTCACCGATATTTGCGCGTTTCACACCATGGGCGAGGGCTTTACCTGGGAGACGCAAGACCGCGACCGCGATACTGAGATGGCGCAGGCGGCGTGGGAGAAGGCCAAGGAGCTGATCCGCGATGAGAGCAATAAGATGGTGCTGTTGGATGAGATCAACATCGCGCTGCGCTATGACTATCTGGATGTGGCGGGGGTGGTGAAATTCCTGAGCGAGGAAAAGCCGGAGATGACCCATGTGGTGCTGACCGGGCGCAATGCCAAGCCCGAGCTGATCGAGGCGGCGGATCTGGTGACCGAGATGGAGCTGATCAAACATCCGTTCCGGTCGGGGATCAAGGCGCAGATCGGGGTGGAGTTTTAGGTGACCAAGGTAAATTTCAGGGGCAGCTTCATCAAAGAAGCCATTGCTTTTTTGGCTTTGATTTTTGGCTTTTCAGCGCAAATGGCAATGGCACAGGAAATGGTTTGCGGTGGCAAAACAGACCCCTGCCAGATTGCAGAGGGAAGTTATAATGTGGCCTTGCCTGAAAACTGGGCCGGGGGGCCAGCGGTTTTGCATCTGCATGGTTTTGGCGGCTCGGGGGCCAAGGTGATTGGCAATACCGGGTTTGCAGCCAATATTACCAAGCGCGGCTATGCGCTGATTGCCCCAACCGGCCAACTTTTTGATGAAGATAAGCCAAACTCGCGGGACTGGGGGGTGGATGATGGAACCCAATACGCAAGGGATGATATACGTTTCATAAACGCTGTTCTTGATGATGCGGCAGCGCGATTTGGCATTGATCGGGATCGGGTGCTGATTAGCGGGTTTTCGCGCGGCGGCTCGATGGTTTGGGATCTGGCCTGTAAAGCGCCGGATACGGCACGGGCATACGCACCGGTCTCAGGCGGGTTTTGGGCCCCGTTTCCCAAAAAATGCGCGGGGCCTGTTAAGCTGTTTCACACGCATGGATTTAAAGACAAAACCGTGCCCCTTGAAGGGCGGCGCATTGAATTTGGTGGGGCGAAATATATCCAGAGCGATATTTATCAGGGGTTACAGCTTTGGCGGCAAACAAACGGCTGCGGCAGTCGCGCCACGGATCATGTGATCGAGGGGGATATATGGCGCAAGATATGGGGGGATTGTGATCCGGGGGCGGCACTGGAATTTGCGTTACATTCTGGGGGGCATGGCCTTCCTAAAGGCTGGTCTGGCATGGTTTTGGATTGGTTTGAGGCATTTGATGCCAAGCCATGAAAAGCCGGGATTAAGGGTCAATCAGGCCGGCCTGTTGCGCAGCTTCCACTGCGGTCATATGATCTGAGCAATTATTTGGGATTGTTGCCATGCCATTTCAGAAGGTTACGCCGGAAAAGCTTTCATCTGCGGTGACGCGGCAGGTTGAGAAGCTGATCCTGCGGGGGATTTTGCGGCCCGGCGAGCGGCTCCCGCCGGAACGCGAGCTGGCTGAGCGGTTGGGGGTGTCAAGGCCGTCACTGCGCGAGGCCCTTGCCGGGTTGCAGGATAAGGGCCTGTTGACGTCGCGCGCCGGGGCGGGGATATTTGTGGCTGATGTACTTGGCAATGCGTTTTCGCCAGCGCTGATCAAGCTGTTTGCCGATCATGATGAGGCAGTGTTTGATTTCATCAGCTTTCGCCGTGATCTTGAGGGGCTGGCGGCGGAACGTGCCGCGAGGCTGGCGTCAAACACCGATCTCAAGGTGATCCAGAGCATTTTTGACAAGATGGAAGTGGCGCACCACAAGGCCAATTCCGATGATGAGGCGCGGCTGGATGCGGAGTTTCATCTGTCGATCATCGAGGCCAGCCATAATGTGATCATGCTGCATATGATGCGCTCGATGTATCAGTTGCTGCGCGAGGGGGTGTTTTATAACCGGCAGGTGATGTTCCGGCTGCACGCCACCCGCGATATATTGCTGGATCAGCACCGGGCGATGAATGCGGGCCTGCAGGCGCGTGACCCGGTGGCGGCGCGGGCGGCGGTTTGTGCGCATCTGCGGTATGTGGAAAACGCCCTGTCGGATCAGCAAAAGGCCGAGCGCAACGAAGATATTGCGCGCCAGAGGCTTGAGCATGAGCAGACGCGCTGAGTGGCGATAGAATATCTGATTTTAGTCTGAAAACGAAATAAAATTGTCGCTATCAGAACTGTTTGGCTAAAATTTCCATGCAAAGTATTAGATGAACCCTCCCGAGCTGGCGCTGTGATGCGTCAGGCCCCTTTCAGGATACGGAACTCCCCCCCTCATGAAATTTGATGCATTCACCGCCCCCGGGCGTTTTTACCGTGGTAATCTGCATACCCATTCCAACCTCTCGGATGGGGCGCTTGAACCTGGCGAAGTGTGTCGCCGGTATAAGGCGGAGGGCTATGATTTCATCAGCCTGACCGAGCATTTTGTGGGCCTGTATAATTATCCGATTGCCGACACAAAACCGTTTCGCGACAATCAATTCACCACCATCCCCGGCGCTGAGCTGCATAGCGGCACAATGGAGAACGGCGCGGTTTGGCATATTCTGGCGATTGGCCTGCCCGAGGATTTCATGCCGCCAAATGCACCGCATTTTGATCCGGTTGATGATATGGAAACCGGCCCTGAGATTGCCCAACGCGCGCGCGACGCGGGCGCGTTTGTGGCGATTGCGCATCCGCAATGGTCTGGGCTGACGATGAATGATGCACGCGCGCTGGATGCGGCCCATGCGGTTGAGGTTTATAACCATGGCTGCGCCGTGGATGATGGCCGCCCCGAGGGGTTTTTGACGGCTGAACTGCTGCTCTCGGAGGGTCGCGATGTGACGCTAATTGCCACTGATGATGCGCATTTTGCCTCGAATGATCATTTTGGCGGTTGGGTGATGGTCAAGGCCGAGGCAAATGACCCCGAGGCATTGCTTGAGGCGCTCAAAGCCGGGCATTTCTACTCTAGCCAAGGGCCTGAGATTCACGGGATAGAGATTGAGGGAAACCAGCTTTATATCACCTGTTCAGCGGTCGAGTCGGCTTTTATCCAAGGCCATGGGCCGGGGGTGGTGCGCCATCATGGCCAGGCCATGACCCGCATTGAGATGCCGCTTGGGCGGGTGAAAGACAGTAGTTGGATTCGGGTCACAATCCGGGATAGGGCCGGGAAATCCGCCTGGTCCAATCCGATCCGGTGGAAATGATTTAGATATACATCGCCAAAAGAACTGTCTTGTCTGAAAGCAACGCCGGGCTCTCGGCGATTGCGGGCAATCGCCTGCCGCCACCGTGCATTGCGTGGGCAATGCACGGGATTTAATCCCGGCGCGGATCAGCCGGGTAGGTGCCAAGCATGGTGATGTGGGAGGTGAAATAATCCAACTCTTCCAGCGCGCGTTTGACGCCTGGGTCGTCAGGGTGGCCCTCAATCTCAGAATAGAATTGCGTCGCTGAGAATGACCCGTTCAGCATGTAGCTTTCCAGTTTGATCATGTTGACGCCATTGGTGGCAAAGCCGCCCATCGCCTTATAAAGCGCCGCCGGGATGTTGCGGACCTCAAACACGAAACTGGTCATCATGCCGTGATCGCCGCGCCGCGTTTGATCGGGCGCGGGGGCCATCACCAGAAAGCGGGTGGTGTTGTTACTTTGGTCCTCAATATGGCGGGCCAGAACCTCAAGGCCGTAAATCTCACCGGCCAGCTCACTGGCCAGCGCTGCCATTTTGGGGTTGGCATCGCGCGCCACCTGCAGGGCCGAGCCGGCGGTATCGGCGCCATTGACCCGGTGAATGCCGTGTTTGGCCAGAAACTTCCGACATTGACCCAGCAAAACCGGGTGGCTCATGGCGCTGTCAATCTGCTCCAGTTTGGTGCCGGGAATCGCCAGCAGGTTGATATGCACCCGCACGAAGGCCTCGTTGATGATGTGCAGGCCAGAGGACGGCAGAAGGTGGTGAATATCCGCCACCCGGCCAAAGGTTGAGTTTTCAACCGGCAGCATGGCAAGGGCCGCGTCGCCTTTGCGCACGGCGGCGATGGCATCTTCAAAGGTGCGGCAGGGCAGGGCTTCCATCGCTGGATAGGTGTCGCGGCAGGCCTGATGCGAATAAGCGCCGGGCTCTCCTTGAAAGGCGATGCGATTGGTCATTGGCCGTATTTCCCATAAATTTGCCCCCAAAAGAGGCCCTGAAAGCGTAAACTACACCTTGCGCCGGGATAGGGGAAGCGGATAGATACTGTGGTCAAGAAATATCAAATGGATGTCAGGCCTATGTTCGATACTATGACAATTACAAAAATCCTTGGCGGGCTTTGCGGCGCGCTGTTGTTTTTCCTGCTTGGTAACTTTGTAGCCGGAGCGCTTTATGGCTCGGGCGAGGGTGAGGGTTACGGCGAAGAACAGCAGGCGGCTTATGTGATTGAGACCGGCGACGAGAGCAGCGGCGATGAAGCGGCTGCGGCTGCGGGGCCGTCGGTTGCGGATATGCTGGCCGAGGGGGATATTGCCAAGGGGGCCAAGGTATTCAGCAAATGCAAGGCCTGTCACAAGCTGGAAGACGGGGCCAATGCAACAGGTCCGTATCTGTACGGTGTTGTGGGCCGGCCTGTGGATACCGCCAAAGGCTATAACTATTCCGGCAGCCTTGAAGCAGTGGCGGATGTCTGGACGCCTGAGAATCTGTTTGCCTTTCTGGAAAATCCCAAAGGTTTTGCGCCGGGCACCAAAATGGGCTTTTCGGGCCTGAAAAAACCCAAAGACCGGGCCAATGTGATTGCCTATCTTAATAGTCTGGACAACTGAGCCGCGACGAATATGAATTTGAGGCCGCTACCCAAATCTGGGCTGGCGGCCTTTTTTATGGGGCGGGGCCGTACATTTTATGGGGCGGGGCCGTACATTTTATGGGGTGAGGCCGTAGAAAAACAGCCCTTGGTAAATTTTCCGTGCTTGTAACTGTGGCCACCCCTCATTTAGCTTGTTTCCAGAGCAACAGACCCCAGATCATAAATTAGGGGCAGGAGGAAAACGACTATGACAGGTTTTATAAGCCGGGGGGCAAGCTTGAGGGATACGCCGTTCAGATGGGTCGCGGCTCTTGTTGGGCTGAGCCTGATGGTTGTGCTGGCGCAAGCGGCGCAGGCGCAAGAACAGGCGCAGGAAAAGATCATCAAATCCCACGGCTATTCGTATTTTGGTGATCTGACATATCCGGCGGATTATCCGTATTTCAATTACGTTAACCCGGACGCCCCCAAGGGCGGTGAGATTGCGCTTTATGCGCCGGGCACGTTTGATTCGATGAACCCCTATTCGCGCAAGGGCCGCGCTGGCAGGTATAGCTGGATGGTGTATGAAAGCCTGATGGGCGACATGCCCGCCACCGGTGAAGGCGCGCCTGCGGATGCCTATGGCGAGATGTACGGGCTATTAGCGGAAAGCCTTGAATATGACGAGGCGAAAACCTGGGTTATTTTCCACATGCGCCCCGAGGCACGGTTTGCTGATGGCACGCCGGTGACGGCGCAGGATGTGGTATTTTCGCATAATCTGTTTCTGGATCAGGGTTTGAAATCTTATGCCGACGCGGTGCGCAAGCGGATTTTGACCGCCGAGGCGCTGGATGATTACACCGTGAAGTTCACCTTTGCCCCCGATATTTCGCGGCGCTCATTGATTGATCAGGTGGGATCAACCCCGGTATTTCCCAAGCATTGGTATGATGAAACCGGTGCCCGGCTGGATGAGCCTCGGCTTGAGGCGGCACCGGGATCTGGCCCGTATCAGTTGGATAGTTATGATGTGAACCGGCGGATCGTTTACAAGCGCAATCCGGACTATTGGGGCCGGGATTTGCCGATCAATAAGGGGCGGCATAATTTTGATACTATCCGGGTGGAATATTTCGCCGATGATACCGCCGCGTTTGAGGCCTTTAAGGCCGGCGAATATACTTTCCGCTTTGAAGGCAATTCCAAGAAATGGGCGACGGGCTATGATTTTCCCGCCGTGACAAGCGGCTATGTCAAGCTTGAGGAATTGCCCGATGGCACGCCGCCGTCGCCCAATGGAATCGTGTTTAATCTGGGGCGGGAGGCGCTCAAGGATGTGCGGGTGCGCAAAGCGATTGCGCTGGCGTATAATTTTGAATGGACCAACGAATCCCTGCAATTTGGCCTGTTCCGGCAACGCAATTCCTTTGTGCAGGGCACCCCGCTTGAGGCCAAGGGGGTGCCTGAGGGGGCCGAGCTTGAGTTGCTTAAATCATTGGGCGATGTGGTGCCGCCTGACATGCTGACAGAACCGGCGGTGATGGCGCATACCTCAAACCCGGCGCGGTTGAATGACCGGCGCAATCTGCGCAAGGCGATGAAGCTTTTGGATCAGGCCGGGTGGAAAGTGGGCGATGACGGCAAGCGCCGCAATGCCAAGGGCGAATTGCTATCGCTTGATTTTCCAATATCGGCGTCAGGGTCGGCGACCATGAGCGCGGTGGTGGATAGCTTTGTCAGCAACCTGCAACTGATGGGCATCGATGCAAAATTCGAAAAAATTGATGCGGCGCAATATACCCTGCGCAACCGCGAACGTGATTATGATCTGGTGTTTGATGGTTACGGCGCATTTTTGGAGGCGGGCACCGGGCTGTATCAGCAATATGGCTCGGAAGGGGCCTCGTTCAGCCTGTTCAACCCCGCCGGATTGGCCAGCCCGATGGTGGATGCGCTGATTGATGCGGCGCTGAACACCACCACGCGCGAGGGGCAGGATGTGGCGCTGACGGCGCTGGACCGGGCGTTGCGGTATGAGCGTTTCATGGTGCCGGTGTGGTATCTCGATAAAAACTGGGTCGCATACTGGGACATGTATGAGCACCCCGACACCCTGCCGCCCTATGCGCTGGGGGCGTTGGATTTTTGGTGGTACAATGCCGATAAGGCGGCGGCCCTCAAGGCGGCGGGCGCGCTGCGATGACGAGGATCACCTGAATGGGCGCCTATATCCTCAGGCGGGTTTTGCTGATCATTCCGACGCTGTTGGGCATCATGATCATCAATTTCGCGCTGGTGCAGTTTGTGCCCGGTGGCCCGGTGGAACAGATGATCGCCAATTTGCAGGGCAATGGCGATGTGTTTCAGGGCTTTGCCGGCGGCGGCAATGACGCCGGGCTGGATCAGGCGAGTGCGGGCAACAGCAAATACCTTGGCGCGCGCGGCCTGCCGCCGGAACTGATCAAAGAACTGGAAGTGCAGTTTGGCCTTGATAAGCCGCCGCTGGAGCGGTTCTTCAAGATGATGTGGAACTATATCCGGTTCGATTTTGGCGAGAGCTATTTTCGCAAGATCAGCGTGCTTGATCTGGTGCTTGAGAAAATGCCGGTATCGATCACGCTGGGGCTGTGGTCGACGATAATCGCTTATCTGGTGTCAATCCCCTTGGGCATCCGCAAGGCGGTGCATGAGGGCACAGCGTTTGATAACTGGACCAGCGGGATCATCATTGCCGCCTATGCCATCCCCGGCTTTTTGTTTGCCATCATGCTGCTCGTGCTGTTCGCGGGGGGCAGTTATTGGCAGTTTTTCCCGCTCAGGGGGCTGACCTCGGATAATTTTGATCAGCTCAGCATCATGGGCAAGGTGATGGATTATCTGTGGCATATCGTGCTGCCGGTCGCCGCCTCGACCATTGCCGCCTTTGCCACGCTTACCTTGCTGACCAAAAACAGCTTTCTTGATGAGATCAAAAAGCAATATGTGATCACCGCCCGCGCCAAGGGGCTGTCGGAGAAAAAGGTGCTTTACGGGCATGTTTTCCGCAATGCCATGCTGATTGTAATCGCCGGTTTCCCGAGTGTGTTTTTCAGCGTTTTCTTTGGGGCCAGTATTCTGATTGAGACCATCTTTTCGCTTGATGGTATGGGGCGGCTTGGCTTTGAGGCCGCCGTGGGCCGGGATTATCCGGTGATGTTTGGCACGCTGTTTTTCTTCAGCCTGATCGGGCTGTTTGTCGGCATCCTGAGCGATTTGATGTATGTGCTGATTGATCCGCGGATCGATTTTGAAAAGCGCGAGGGATAGCGCGTGGCCCTTTCCCCGCTCAACCGCCGCCGCTGGCGCAATTTCAAACGCAACCGGCGGGCGTTATGGTCTTTGATCCTGTTTGCCATCCTGATGGCTATCGCCCTGCCAGCCGAATTTGTCGCCAATGACAAGCCGATATTGTTGAAATATCACGGCGAATATTACATGCCGATTTTCCGGTTTTATCCCGAAACCGCCTTTGGTGGCGATTTTGAAACCGAAGCGATTTACCGCGACCCTGAGGTGAAATGCCTGATTGCCTCGGGCGGGCTGGAAAGTTGTTTTGACGATCCCGAGGGCGTGATCGCCGATAGTGCCGATGGTGTGGTGAACGGTGAAAAAATCGCGCGGGGCTGGGCCATTTGGCCGCTTATTCCCTATAGCTATGATACCTCGGTGGATCGTCCGGGGGCCGCGCCCTTGCCACCCAACGGGCAAAACTGGCTGGGCACCGATGACACCAAACGCGATGTGCTGGCGCGGGTGATTTACGGCTTTCGCCTGTCGGTGCTGTTCACCCTGATTGTGACCGGGGTTTCAAGCCTTCTTGGCATCTTCGCCGGGGCTATTCAGGGCTATTTCGGCGGCAAGCTGGACCTGATATTTCAGCGTATTATTGAGATTTGGGGATCAACCCCGCAGCTCTATGTGATCATCATCCTGTTTGCCATTCTGCCGCGCAGTTTCTGGCTGTTGGTGGGGATCATGATCTTGTTTGGCTGGGTGTCTTTGGTGGGGCTTGTGCGGGCAGAATTCCTGCGCGCGCGCAACCTTGAATATGTCCGCGCGGCCAAGGCGTTGGGGGTGGGCAACCTGACAATTATGTTTCGGCATATGCTGCCCAATGCGATGGTGGCGACGCTGACGTTTTTGCCGTTCATCATCACCGGCACCATTGGCACGCTGGCGGGGCTGACGTTTTTGGGCTTTGGCCTGCCGTCGTCATCGCCGTCACTGGGCGAGCTGACCTTGCAGGCCAAACAAAACCTGCAAGCGCCGTGGCTGGCCTTCACGGCGTTTTTTGCCTTTGCCATCATGCTGTCACTGCTGGTGTTCATATTTGAAGGTATCCGCGACGCTTTTGATCCAAGGAAAACCTTTCAATGAGCGGGCAAAGATCATCCCTGCTACGGGCGGCCCCGGCCTATTGGGCCTGCATTGCGATTTTGATGTTCATGGCGGGATATTTTATCACCACATTGATCATGACCCCTTTGAGCACATGGGCCGATTCACTGGGTATAGTGGTGCTGTTTGCTACCATCGCCTTTGCCCCGGGGACATTTTCATTGATCCTGGCGGCAGGCGCGCTGATCTTTAACAAGCGGCCGGGGGTCTTTCTTCGGATCGGGGCATATGTCACCACGCTCTATTATGTGGGTGCCATTATCGCCTTGAATTGGGGGGGATTTTTATGAGCGCCGCGCCGCTACTTCAGGTCAAAGACCTTTGTGTGAGCTTCCGTCAGGATGGCAGGCTGACCCCGGCGGTCAGGGGGGTGTCATTTGCGGTGGAACGTGGTGAGACGGTGGCATTGGTCGGCGAAAGCGGCTCGGGCAAATCGGTGACGGCGCTGAGCACGGTGGCGCTGTTGGGTGGCTCGGCTGAGGTCAAGGGCAGCGTGACATATGACGGCCAGCAGATGATCGGCGCGGATGAGGCGATGCTGCGTAAGGTGCGCGGCAACGACATCAGCTTTATCTTTCAGGAACCGATGACAAGCCTCAACCCGCTGCACACGCTGGAGCGGCAGATCAGCGAAAGCCTTGAGTTGCATCAGGGGCTGGTGGGCAACGCCGCCCGCACCCGGATTATCGAGTTGATGCAGCGCGTCGGCATCCGCGATCCCGAAACCCGGCTGGGGGCCTATCCGCATCAGTTGTCAGGCGGGCAACGGCAGCGGGTGATGATCGCCATGGCGCTGGCCAACAAGCCCGATATTTTGATTGCGGATGAGCCGACAACCGCGCTGGATGTGACCATTCAGGCGCAAATCCTTGAGCTGCTGGCCGAGCTGAAGCGTGAAGAGGGCATGGGGCTGTTGTTCATCACCCATGATCTGGGGGTGGTGCAGCGCATTGCCGACCGGGTTTGCGTGATGAAGGACGGCGAGATTGTCGAGACCGGGCCGACAGCGGAAATTTTTGCCAATCCGGCGCATGAATACACTCGCAAACTGCTCAATGCCCGCGCGGTGGGGCAGCCCGAGCCGGTGCCTTCGGGCGCGCCGGTGGTGGCCGAGACCAAGGATTTACGGGTGTGGTTCCCGATCCATCGCGGCTTTATGAAGCGCGTTGTGGGCCATGTGAAAGCGGTTAATGACGCCAGCATCATGGTGCGCGCTGGTGAGACGCTGGGGATTGTCGGCGAAAGTGGCTCGGGCAAGACCACGCTGGCGCTGGCGATCATGCGGCTGATCAGCTCGGAGGGCGGGATCAGCTTTATGGGGCAGGATGTCAATGGCTGGTCCACCCGCGAGCTGCGCCAGCATCGCCGCGATATGCAGATCGTGTTTCAGGACCCGTTTGGCAGCCTCAGCCCGCGCATGACCTGCGAGCAGATCATTGCCGAGGGCCTTGGCGTGCATGGCAATCCGGGCGGGCGTCCGACGCGCGATCTGGTCAGTGAAGTGATGGTTGAGGTTGATCTGGACCCGGCGCTGATGCACCGCTATCCGCATGAGTTTTCCGGCGGGCAGCGGCAAAGGATTGCGATTGCCCGGGCGATGATCTTGCGGCCCAAGCTGTTGGTGCTGGATGAGCCGACATCGGCGCTGGATATGACGGTGCAGGTGCAGATCGTTGATCTGCTGCGCCGGTTGCAGGTGAAATATGGGCTGGCGTATTTGTTCATCAGTCATGATCTCAAGGTGGTGCGGGCGATGAGCCACAAGATGATCGTGATGAAACAGGGCGATGTGGTTGAGGCGGGTGAGGCGCAGGCATTGTTTGAGAACCCGCAAACCGAATATGCCCGCACCTTGCTGGCGGCGGCGCTGGATTTGACCACCTGAGGGCGGCTCGTCGCGCCCTGACGTGCGCGCCTCGCGAGGTCGGCTGTGAGGCCGAAAGAGCGGTCCTAGGCAGACAAGCCCGGCTCATCCAGCAGGTGGCGGCCTTGGCGGTCTTCAACCTCGATCACCCAAAGATCGGGGTCAAAGCCGCGTTGGCGGCTTAGGGCCGCGTCGACACTGGCTTCGTCGCCTTGCGCCAGTTCAATCCATGCGCGGGTGCCGCTCATCAGATCAAAGCTGCGCTGATAGGCTGTGGCCTGCCCGTCTAATGTGTTGAGCTTGATCAGCACCGCGCCGGCGGTATCGTCGCCATGGGCCACGACAAAACCCGGGATGTTGCGCAGGCGCAGGCGGGTGAGATAGGCCTGCACCCAGAATTCGGTGGTAAGACGCGGCATCGGTGGCTAGCCCCGTGTCCCGGCCTTTGCGCCGGGACCTCTACGCTGGTCCAGAGGTCGCGGCACAAGAATTGAAAATGCGGCCGGGGCGTGGGGGGAATGGAATATCATGTATTGCCATCCTTGAAATTCAGGCCCATTTCAGAATAGCGCTCAGATTCTTCCAGCCAGTTGGGCCGCACTTTGATTTGCAAAAACAGGTGTACGCGGCGGCCCATGAACTCTTCCAGCTCGACCCGCGCGGCTTTGCTGATGCCTTTGATGGTCTCGCCTTTTTTGCCAAGGATGATGCCCTTATGGCCGTCGCGCATCACATAGATCACCTGATCAATCCGGGCCGAGCCGTCTTTGCGCTCTTCCCAGTTTTCGGTCTCGACTGTGAGCTGATAGGGCAATTCCTGATGCAGCCGTAATGTCAGCTTTTCGCGGGTAATTTCAGCCGCGATCATGCGCATCGGCAGATCGGCGATCTGATCCTCGGGGTAAAGCCACGGACCTTCGGGTAATTCACCCGCCAGCCAGCTACGCAGGGCATCAACGCCGTGGCCTTTTTCGGCGGAAATCATAAAGGTTTCAATGAAATCAAACCGATCGTTGAGGTCTTTGGTCAGGCTCAGAAGCACCTCGGATTTCACCCGGTCGATTTTGTTGATCGCCAGTGCCACTTTGCGGCTCTTGGCCATACTGCCCAGCCCCTCAAGGATGGCTTCCACGCCTTCGGTGACGCCCCTGTGGGCCTCAACCAACAGCACCACCACATCGGCATCCGCCGCCCCACTCCACGCGGCGGCAACCATCGCCCGGTCAAGCCGACGGCGGGGTTGAAACAGGCCGGGGGTATCGACGAACACCAACTGGCTTTTGCCCTCAATCGCCACGCCACGAATGCGGGCGCGGGTGGTTTGCACCTTGTGGGTCACGATTGAGACCTTGGCCCCCACCATGCGGTTAAGAAGTGTGGATTTGCCAGCATTCGGTTCGCCGATCAAGGCGATGAAACCTGCGCGTTTGGTCATGAGTTTTCCAATCTGTCCAGCAGGGCGCGGGCCGCTGCCTGTTCGGCCTGACGTTTTGAGCTGGCGGTGGCGTTTGAGGTCTCGCCATTGTCCAGCCGGGCCTCAATGGTGAAAACCGGCGCATGATCGGGGCCGGTGCGGGATGTCTCAAGATAGGCGGGCGGTTGCAGCCCGCGCGCCTGCGCCCATTCCTGAAGCGATGTTTTGGCGTCGCGGGCGTCCGCCTCGACAGCGCTGATGCGATTGCCCCAAAGCCGCAGGATCATGGCGCGCGCCGTCTCATATCCGGCATCAAGGAACACCGCCGCAATCACCGCTTCCATGGCGTCACCCAACAGCGCCTGTTTGCGCCGCCCACCCGACAGCATTTCCGAGCGGCCCAGTTTAAGCGCCACCCCCAGATCAACCTCGCGGGCGACATCGGCGCAGGTTTCCTTGCGCACCAAAGCGTTGAAACGCGGCGCAAGTTGACCCTCAGAGGCGGTTTTATCGTGATCCAGAACCGCGCCGGCCATTACCAGCCCCAGCACCCGGTCCCCAAGGAATTCCAGCCGCTGATTGTCGTCGCGGGTGGGTGAGGACATTGACGAATGGGTCAGCGCGCGGATCAAAAGGGCGGGCTGCGTAAACCCATGCCCAAGCCGCGCCTCAAGGGCTTTGAGATCAGCAGACAGCTTCAATCCAGCGCCTTGAAGAAGCGCCCGGCGCGCCAGGTCCAGAAATACATCATCCGGCTGCCGGCGGAGGAAAAGATCACCCGGTCGGCGCGACCGATCAGGTTTTCAAAGGGGACAAAGCCCACCCCGCCCGCCGCTTGCGGAAAGCGCGAATCCAATGAGTTATCGCGGTTGTCGCCCATAAAGAAATACTGCCCCGGAGGCACATGGAACACATCGGTGTTATCCGAGCGCTGATCTGAGATATCCAAAATGTCATGGCGGACACCATTGGGCAGGGTTTCACGCGCGCGCGATTTTTCGCAGGTGCCGCCGGTGCCAACTGTGCCGTTTGTGCAGCGTGGTCGATTGCGCATCGGGCCTTGCGGGGCGTAAACCTCGGTGAATATGCCCGCGTCTTCGACCTCAACAGCTTTGTCGTTGATATAAAGCACGCCGTCTTTCATCTGTATTTTGTCGCCGGGCAGGCCGATCAGGCGTTTGATGTAATCCGTGCCATGCACCGGGTGGCGAAACACGATGATGTCGCCGCGTTTGGGCTCACTTCCCATCAGGCGGGTGTTGTCGCCATCGAGAAAGCCGCAAATATCCGAGGCATCAATATTAATGCCCAGCCGCGCAATCCGCAGAGATGGGCAGGAGGCATAGGAATAGCCGTAAGCCATTTTATTCACAAACAAAAAATCCCCGATCAGCAGGGTATCTTTCATCGAGCCTGAGGGGATCCAGAAGGGCTGAAACAGCACGGTGCGGAAGATGCCAGCAAACAGCAGGGCAAAGACCACGGTTTTGATTGTCTCAAGTGTTGCACTTTTGGGTTTGCCTTCAGCGGCCATTGCGGCTCTCCGTATATCGGGGTTTGGCGCTACATGGGCGGCGCGGGCCGGGGTGTCAAGCCACCGGTGCTTTGTGCCGGGATTGCAATGTGAGTTTTTGCGGGTAAAAACCGGTGGATGTCAGGCGTTCAAGCGCATAGGTTTGCGCCCATGAGCCATAAGTTTGCCATCCGGGTTTATTACGAAGATACCGACATGGGCGGTATTGTTTATCATGCCAATTACCTGAAATATATTGAGCGGGCGCGCTCTGATTGGGTGAAAACACTGGGTATTGATCAAAATACTATGCGTCAGGTTGACGGCCTGATCTTTGCCGTGCGCCGGGTTGAGGCCGAGTATCTGGCCCCGGCGCTGTATGATGACGAATTGGAAGTTGAGACCACCACGCAGTCGGTTACCGGCGCGCGGCTGGTGATGGATCAAATGGTGCGGCGCGGTGCCGATTTATTGTTTACGGCGCAGATCACAATCGTGTGTATCACCCAAGCCGGACAGCCCGCGCGGCTTCCGGCGAATATCCGCCGGATGCTGCATTAGAGGGGATAGGACCGAAACCCCCCTGATTTGGCCTAATATTGGCTGTGCAAATCACTACAATAGCCTGTAATCTAAGGGGATTGTGCCATTGTAGCGGATGGCAATGGATGAAAAATTGCGAAACTGACAGATGTTATTGGCTTTTCCCATCTCTATAGGCTATTTTAATCGTTAATAAGGCCGGATAAACCGGACCAAACAAAAAAAGAGCAGGCAAAATGGACGGACAAACCCTGGCATTGGCACAGGAGATTGATTTCTCCATGTGGGCGCTATTCGCACGCGCGACTTTAATCGTAAAATTGGTGATTATTCTGTTGATGGTGGCCTCGTTCTGGTCGTGGTCAATCATCATCCAAAAAACCATCAGCTATCGCAAGGCAAGGCGCGAGGCCGAGAGGTTTGACCGGAGCTTCTGGTCGGGCGATCCGCTGGATGAGTTGTTTGATGAGATAGGCCCCGAGCCTGACGGGCATTCGGAAAAGATATTTGCCGCGGGCATGGCGGAATGGCGGCGGTCGCATCGCAATGATGGCGGGCTAATCGCCGGGGCCACGTCGCGGATTGACCGCTCGATGGACGTGGCGATAGCCAAGGAAAGCGAAGGCCTGTTAAGTGGGCTGCCGGTGCTGGCGACGGTGGGATCAACCGCGCCGTTTGTCGGGCTTTTCGGCACGGTTTGGGGCATCATGAACGCCTTTATCGGCATCGCTGGCGCGCAAAGCACCAGCCTTTCGGTGGTGGCACCGGGCATTGCCGAGGCATTGCTGGCCACCGGGCTGGGCCTTTTGGCGGCAATTCCGGCGGTGGTTTTCTATAACAAGCTGAGC
>CAZZKL010000068.1:0-15802 GCA_964655135.1 uncultured Roseovarius sp.
ATTGCCGAGGAATTCATGAAATTCGTGATGAACGGCAGCCTCTATCGTGGCTCCAAGCCGGTGATGTGGTCGCCGATCGAAAAGACCGCGTTGGCCGAAGCTGAGGTCGAATATCACGATAAGGAGAGCTTCACCATTTGGGTGAAATTTCCGGTGTCGCACAAGGCCATGGAATCGAGCAAGACTCCTTCGACATATGTCAACATGGAGTTGCTGAATGCCTATGTCGTGATCTGGACAACGACACCTTGGACGATCCCATCAAACAAGGCAGTCGTATACGGCGAAAATATTTCTTACGGCTTATACAAGGTTACAGATACGCCCGATGAATGTTGGGCAAAGGTGGGTGATCGTTACATTCTTGCTGACAAATTGGCCGATGAGGTATTTGCCAAGGCGCGTGTCCAAAAGGGAATGTATGAGCGCTCTTGTGACGTTTCGACTGAAGAGCTTGCTCTGCTGAGGCTGCAACACCCCCTTGCTGGGGCTGAAGGTGGCAATGGCGAATGGGATGATCTGCGCGATTTCCGCGCCGCTGATTTTGTCACCGACGAAGAAGGCACCGGTTTCGTGCATTGCGCCCCGAGCCACGGGATGGAAGAATTTGAGCTTTACCGCGATCTGGGTATGCTCAAGCAGGTGATCACCTATAACGTCATGGAAGATGGCTCTTTCCGCGACGACCTGCCGCTTTTTGGTGGGGCGATGATCCTCAAACCCAACGGCAAAGAGGGCAACGCCAACAAGCTGGTGATTGATAAGCTGGCCGAAGTGGGCGGCCTTCTGGCGCGCGGCAAGATCAAGCACAGCTATCCGCATTCATGGCGCTCCAAGGCGCCGGTGATCTACCGCAACACCCCGCAATGGTTTGTTGAGATCGATGCTGAGCTGAATGACGGTATGGACGAGCATGGCAAAACCATCCGCGAACGCGCCCTGAATGAGATTGACCGCGTGAAATGGACCCCCAAAACCGGCCGCAACCGATTATATTCGATGATCGAATCCCGCCCCGATTGGGTGATGAGCCGACAACGTGCATGGGGTGTACCGCTCACCTGCTTTATCCGCGACGCGGGCGAGGGGCAGGTCGAGCTGCTGCGCGACGAGGGCGTGAATGCCCGCATTGCTGAGGTATTTCGCAATGAAGGCGCAGATGCGTGGTTCGCAGACGGCGCGCGTGAGCGGTTTTTGGGCGAGGAACTGGCGAAAGAGGACTGGCAGTTGGTCAGTGACATTTTGGACGTGTGGTTTGACAGCGGCTCAACCCATGCGTTTGTTTTGCGTGACCGCGAAGATGGGGCCAAAGACGGCATTGCTGATCTATATCTTGAAGGCACCGATCAGCATCGCGGCTGGTTTCACTCAAGCCTGTTGCAAAGCTGCGGCACCAATGGCCGCGCGCCGTATCGCGGCGTGCTGACCCATGGGTTTACGCTGGATGCCAAGGGCGTGAAAATGTCGAAATCCATTGGCAATACCATCGTGCCCGCCGAGGTAACCAAGCAATACGGTGCCGATATTCTGCGGCTTTGGGTGGCGCAGGTGGATTTTACCGCCGATCAACGCATCGGGCCGGAAATCCTCAAGAATGTCGCCGATAGTTACCGCCGCTTGCGCAATACCATGCGGTTCATGCTGGGCTCTTTGACGCATTTCAAGGATGCCGACCGGGTTGACCCTTCTGAGATGCCCGAGCTGGAACGCTGGGTGCTGCACCGGCTGGCGGAACTGGACCACAAAGTGCGCACTGGCTACGCGGCGTATGATTTCCAAGGCGTGTTTCAGGCGCTGTTTCAGTTCGCTACGGTGGATCTCTCGGCGTTCTATTTCGACATCCGCAAGGACGCGCTTTATTGCGACAAAGGCAGCCTCAACCAACGCGCGGCTTTGACGGTGCTGGATATGCTCTATACCCGCCTGACCAAATGGCTGGCGCCGATTTTGGTGTTCACCATGGAAGAGGTCTGGCTTGAGCGTCATCCGGGTGAGGACGCAAGCCTGCATCTTGAGGATTTCCCCGACACGCCTGCTGATTGGCTGGATGAGCCGCTGGCGGCCAAATGGGCGCAGGTGCGCCAAGCCCGGCGGGCGGTCACGGCAGCGTTGGAGGTACAGCGCACCGACAAGGTAATCGGGGCCTCGCTTGAGGCCGCGCCGGTGGTGCATGTGCGTGATCCGGAGCTGCTGAATATCCTCAAATCGGTTGATTTTGACGATGTCTGCATCACTTCCGACGTGTCACTGACCAATGATCCAAGCCCCGCCGAGGCCTTCCGTCTGCCCGAGGTGGACGGCGTTGGCGTGGTGTTTGAGATGGCAAATGGCGCAAAATGTCAGCGTTGCTGGAAAATCCTGCCCGATGTGGGCACGCATTCGCACGCGGGCACTTGCGCCCGCTGCGATGCAGCGCTTGGATAGGCTACGAGGTTAGCCGTTTTTATGAACCTCTGAGGGTTGCGCCCCTTCGGCATTTTTGTAAAAAATGTCAGCCCCCGCCCCGCTGGACCGGCAGTAGATTGCAAGGCAATCCATGAGAGGTTGCCCCATGGCGGGGGCTTTTGCAACGGTGCAACTTATTGAAAACGTGTGAAGTGTTGCGATGTTCCACGATGCTTTACCCAACCAATGCCCCCACCCGGGCGGGGGCTGACATTTTTTACAAAAGGTTGCGCTTATACAAAAGCTTCCAGATGTGCGTAAAATTTCAGCGCTGTTTGGAAATCTTTCCCGATGTTGGCATACAACCCCTTGCGCCCCTTGCAATCAGACGCTTGGATAGGTGGCAACTAAACCGGCAGGGAGGCCCGCCATGTCTGATTTGAGCAACCGCAAGCTTGCACTCTCCACCCGCGTGGCGCAGGCGTTGCGCTTTCTTGACGCCGAGACCGGCGCGGTGATCCCGCCAATTCAACCCACCTCAACCTACGCCCGCGATGCCGATTACGCGCCGCGTAAGAATTATATTTACCGCCGCGATAGCAATCAGACCACGGAGCTGGCCGAGGCGATCATCTCGGAACTTGAGGGCGCGCAAAGCTCGCTTTTGTTTGCCTCGGGCATGTCGGCGGCCACGGCGGTGATTGATCAACTGCCCGGCGGCGCGCATGTGGTGGTGCCCGATGTGATGTATCACGGGGTGTTGCAGCAGTTCCAGATGTATGCCGCCAAGAACCGGCTGGAGGTCAGCCATTATGCCGCTGGTAATCTGGAGGACATGGCCGCCGCCCTGCGCCCGGGGAAAACCGCGCTGGTCTGGGTCGAGACCCCGAATAATCCCGACTGGACAGTGACCGATATCCGCGCTGCTGCGGATATTGCCCATGCCGCCGGGGCGAGGTTGTTGACCGATTGCACCGGCACGCCGCCCTGCGCCACACGGGCGCTGGAATATGGTGCGGATATTTCGTTTCACTCAGCCACCAAATACCTTAACGGCCATTCCGATGTCTCTGCCGGGGTGCTTTCGGTGCGTGAGCCCGGCCCCTTTTGGGATGAGATATATGAGCGCCGCAAACTGCAAGGCACGGTGCTGCATTCGTTTGATGCTTGGCTGCTTATTCGCGGGATGCGCACGTTATTCCTGCGGGTAGAAAAGGCCACGCAAAACGCCCTCGCCATTGCCCGGCATTTTGAGGGTCACGCGGGCCTTGAGGCGGTGCTTTATCCCGGCCTGCCGTCACATCCGGGCCATGCGATTGCCAAAACCCAAACCGGCGGGCTTTATGGCGGCATGATGTCGATCATCGTGGCAGGGTCCGAGCAAACGGCCATAGATGTCACGCGCTATGCCCGGGTGTTTTATCCGGCGACATCTTTGGGCGGGGTCGAAAGCCTGATCGAGCACCGCAAAACCGTCTCGGGTGAGGGTTTTCCGGTGCACCCATGCCTGTTGCGCCTGTCTATCGGGATCGAGGACGCAGATGACCTGATCTATGATCTGGAACAGGCACTAAGCCGGGCTCAGGGCGGGTAAATGGCGAATTGGGCATCAGTAAGATGCTGATTTACCTGATTATTCTGGCAATATCCGCCCTTACCATATGCGCCCTAGTCAACCGGCTTTATGTGCCGCCTGCAATGGAACCAGTCACGGTTAATGATCCCGGCGCACCCCCGGAAGCCGCCCCTGATGAGCTGTCACTGGTGACATGGAATATCGGCTATGCCGGGATGGGCCGGGCAGCGGATTTTTTCTTTGACCTTGGCACCCAACGCCGCCCGTTGAATGCCGATCTGGTCAAGACAAACCTGCGCGCCATTCAACACCAGCTTGGCCAGATGGACGCTGATGTTTTCCTCATGCAGGAGGTGGCCAAACCATCATGGAGCACCTACGGCATTGATGTTCAGGCCGGGTTGCGCGCATCCTTGCCCTTCTATGGCTGGATATTTGGTGCCGAGGCCCACACCCGTTTTGTGCCACTGCCATGGCATGTGCAGATTGGCAATGCGATCTTTTCGCGCATTACCCCGCAAAGTTCTGAGCGTCGCGGCCTGCCGCTTGAGCCGGAGTTTCAGTTGGGGATTTTCCGCAAAGGTTACCGTATGCATATCGTGCGGATTGGCACCGGGCGGCAATGGGTGATCATCAATATCCACCTCTCGGCTTTTGATAGTGTTGAGGATGACGTGCGCCGTGCGCAGGTAGTGGCTCTGCTGGAATTTGCCCAAGAGGAATACCGCAAGGGCAATCATGTGATCATCGGCGGCGACTGGAACCTGCGGCTGGCGGAAAATGAGTTTCCCAACACCACCGAAGAGCGTTTCAAGTTCTGGATCAGGGATTTCCCGCAGGGTCTTGTACCCGAAGGTTGGCACTGGGCGGTGGATGCTAAAACACCCACAGTGAGAACCGCGTATCAGCCTTATGTGGCGGGGGAAAACTATGTCCTCACGATCGACGGGTTTCTGGTCTCGCCTAATGTGGCCACGATTAGCGTATCCGGCGTGGACCTGAATTTTGAGCATACCGATCACCACCCGGTTCAGGCCCGCTTTAGGGCGGTGACATCCGGGCCCTAAAGCAAAATTGTAGGGTGGGTAAAACCCACACATGTTCCGGGTTAATCAGATGACCGTAACGGCGAGCGCTGAACCATCCCCACCACCAGCAACGGCAGGCCAACGGTAATCGCCATCACCGCCAGCAACAACCAACCAAGCTGTGAATAATCCGCCATTGTCAGCACCGCGTCACTGGCGGGGTCGCGCACCTCGCGGGTGATCTCGAATATCTGGTTGAGGTATCGGGTCGACAGCGCCGAGGCCGACAGCGCCAGATTGGTGAACGAGGCCATCACGGCAAAAAACGTGGCCTTAAGATGCCCCGGCGCATTGCGTGCGATCCAAGCCAGCATCGGGATCATCGCCACCTGCCCAAGCGGTGATTCCACCGCCGTATCAATCACGGCAATGAAACGCGCATCCACCACGCCCCCGGTCAGTGGCGCGGTCCAGTTCTGGATGCCGTAATAAAGCCCAATATTAGGTAGCGCCAGAATGCCGCTGGCAAGGGTCAGCATCACCACAATCCAGGTGATCGAATGCCGCGCCATCATCGGCCGGAAAACCACCATGCCCGCCAGTGTCAGCACCGCTACGATCAGCGACAGCACCGACAGGAATTGTTGATCAAACCCCAGCACATCAATTTCAAACCACGTCAGGCCGGGGCCGGGCAGGGGCACCGCGCGAAACACAAAGATGATCAAAGCCGTGCCCACAAGGGCGCGGGCTTTCTCGGGGCTGAGGGCGGCAATCAACTGCCGCATCAACAGCAGGACAATCGCCATGGAGCCGGCAAAGATAATCTCTTGCCCAAAACGGATATCTGACAGGCCAATGCTGAGCGTCAGCGCGACAAACCCGGCACCACCAATAAAATACCATGGGTTTACAATGGTTTTCTTGCCGGGCTGATCAAACAGCGCCCGCGCCTCGGGTTTTGACATTCCGTGCCGGATCAATCGCAGCCGGGCCCGGTATTTTTGCATCCCGGAAAGGACCATGCCCGAGACTGAAAGCATCGGAATGCCAAGCGCCAGCAGATAAATCTGCGCATAGGTTTGCGCTTTATCCGCGTCGCTCATTTCGGCAATGCCGGAAAACATATAGATGTTGAGAAGCGCCACCATGACGGTGCCACTGATCAGGGCGATGCGACCCAGGGTTTGCATTGTGGTGTGCATGGCTTTTACCATGTCTTCCGGCAGGGGCGCGCCGGTTTCATCATGCCGGGGCACTGCCTCAACCGACATCGCATCGGCCACCGCATCCTGAATCACCAGCCCCACAGGTGTGACCAGGAACGCGGTCACATACCAGGCATTCACCGGCATGATGCCTGCCATCATCGGGCGTTGGGTGATCAGAAGATACATGATAACCATGCTCAGCCCCACCAGCACGGCCCCAAGCCAGACCAGCACCCATTTCCACCGCCAGATGATGTCAACCAGATGGCCGAGCGGCATTTTCAACGCCCAGGGCAGCCCGGCCCAGAACGCCAGCCCGGTGATGAAAGCGGCAGATAGATCAAGGTAATCCTTAACAAAAAACGTGCCGACAATCGATGTCAGCCCGGAAAAGCCAAAGGCAAAATAGATCATCAAGGGCGGCAAAAAAGACCAGCGCAACTGACGCGCCAGATCAAAGACGATGGCATCCATCCAACGGTTAAGGCGGTGGCCAATGGTCATGCGATCCCCCCATGCCCCGGCCCCTGTGCAGCCCCCTGTGCAGCCCCCTGTGCCGGGGCCTCTGCGTTGGTCCAGAGGTCCCGGCGCAAAGGCCGGGACATGGAGGCGCTTGCCGTCCTCACAGGATTTCCAGCACCGCTTCGGGCGGGCGTCCGATGGCGGCGCGGGTGCGGGTGAATACAATCGGCCGCTCGATCAATATCGGGTGTGCGGCCATGGCGGCAATTAGCGTATCCTCCGCATCATCCGCGCTAAGGCCAAGCTCTTTAAACTTGGCCTCGCCCGGGCGCATGACCGCGATGGCGTTTGTGCCCAACAGGGATAACGCCCGCTGCAATTCGGCCTCGGTGGGGGGGGTCTCAAGATAATTGCGGATGATGATGTCGCCGCCCCGCTCTTGCAAAAGCACCAGCGTCTGACGCGATTTTGAACAGCGCGGATTGTGCCAGATGGTGATCATAGCCAGTCCTGTCTTTTGCTGCCAACGGCCTCAGAAATATGGCTGTATCCATCCTTTTCAAGCAGCTTATCAAGCCCCCGGGCAATTTCCGCCGCCAGTGAAAGCCCGTGGTAAACCAACCCCGAATATATCTGCACCGCACTGGCCCCGGCTTGTATCTTGGCATAAGCCTGCGTTGCGGTGCTGATGCCGCCGACGCCAATCAGGGGGATTTTGCCGTCTGTGAGCTGCGTCAGCCGCGCCAGAATCCTTGTGGAGGCCTCAAAAAGTGGCACACCTGAAAGCCCGCCGGCCTGATCCCTCTTCGGGCTTATGAGCCCGTCTCGGGAGAGGGTGGTGTTGGTGGCGATGATGCCGCTCAGACCCGAGGCAAGCGCCACGTCAGCGATTTGCGCCAACTCTGAGTCGCTCAGATCCGGCGCGATTTTAAGGAAGATCGGAATCGGCGTGGGCAGCCATGACCGCGCCTCCATCACACCTTTGAGCAACGCGCCAAGCGCCTCAGCCCCTTGCAGATCACGCAGCTTTTCGGTGTTGGGCGACGACACATTCACCGTGGCAAAATCAAGATAGCGGCCACAATGTGCCAGCACCCGGGCGAAATCATCGGCCCGGTCGGCGCTGTCTTTATTGGCCCCCAGATTGAGGCCGATGATGGCCTCTTTGGGGCGTCCGGCCAAACGCCGCGCCACCACCTCCATACCGTCATTGTTAAAGCCAAAGCGGTTGATGATGGCGGCGTCTTCGGTCAGGCGGAACAGCCGGGGCCGAGGGTTGCCCGGCTGCGGCTTTGGCGTGACGGCACCGGCCTCGACAAACCCGAAACCCGCGCGCGTTAGCGGGGTGAGGGCGCGGGCATTTTTATCAAACCCGGCGGCAAGGCCAACGGGGTTGGGCAGGGTCATACCGGCAATTTCCGTGCGCAAACGCGACGAGGTAACCGGGCCTGAGAGCGGCACCAACCGCAGCCGCAAGGCGCGCAGCGCCAGATTATGGGCGGTTTCCGGGTCCAGCCGGTGTAGGGCCGCTAGGCCAAGGCGCTCAAGCATTTTCATGCCACACCTTGCGGGAATTGATGCTGCCCATCGGTCAAAGACAAGGGTTTTGACCACAAAATATCATCAAGCTTTAGCGGTCTGTAAAGATGCGGAAAAAGCGCACCACCGCGTGAGGGCTCCCATTTCAGGGCCTCGCCTAATCCCCCGGCCTCAACGGCCAGCAGCATCAGGCCATCTTCGCCCGCGAAATGCTTTGCCGCTGTCTCATGCACCTGCGCGGCAGTGGAAAAATGCACAAAGCCATCCGCCACATCCACCGGCGCGCCCATGATTTCGCCACGGGTGCGCAATTCTGCCCATTCGGACGCGCGGAAAATCTTGTAGATCAACATGCGGGCGTGATGCCCTGCCACGGGCAAGCGGTCAAGTCTGAAGCGGGGGCAATGCCTACGAAAACTCAAACCCGCCAGCGTATCGCGGCCTTGGCAATGCGCGCGCCAAACCGGCGGGCGGTCTCAAGGTTATCGGCTTCAATCAACTGTTCTTTGTCGCGTGACGATGTGGCCATCAGCCCAAGCCAGCTTCCGTCGGCGTTGATCCCCGTTTTATCCGGGTTCACTGGCGCGCCAATTTCGCTTTGCCCAACCCAGATCATATTCATTTGCGCGGCGTAAATCGCCAAACGCATGAGCGTGCTGAGCTTGTCACCAGACGGGAAAGTGGCCACAGTAAATCCAGCCGCAATCTTGTCGATCCAGCCTTGTTCCGGCCAACGGTCGGATGCCTCTTCCAAAAACATATCATATCGTGCGGCGGTTGATCCCATATAAGTGGGCGTGCCAAATATAATAGCCTCGGCCTTATCCAGAGCGGCCCAATCCGCGTCATCCATTGATGTGATCTCAATCAACCTAGCCCCGCCTGCACCTTTCGCCACAGCTTCGGCCAATCGTCTTGTGTGGCCATTGCCTGAAAAATAAGGAATGGTGATGCGCGGGGGTATAGATGTCTTTGTCATACCTGCCACGCTGTGTCATGGGCGCGAAATGTGCAAGCCCTTTGCATTTTTCCAACCAATCCCGCATACCCGGATCAAACAATTTATGAGGCGGAAATGGATCAGGTTAAAGATCAATACGAGGCGTATCCCTATCCCGAGCGTAACCCAAAAGATGAGGCCAAGCGCCTGATTCAAGGCTCGCCCTCGCACCCGCTTGAAATTGATCATTTCGTGTTTGGCGGGCAGCGCGACTGGTCCAAACCCCTGCGTGCCTTGGTGGCGGGCGGCGGCACCGGTGACGGGCTGATCCAACTGGCCGCGACCCTGCAACAGGCGGGCAAACCTTATGAGATCACCTATGTTGATCTGTCGCGTGCCGCGCGCAAACTGGCCGAAGCGCGGGCGAAAAAGCGCAATCTCAAAAACATCCGCTTCATCACCGGCAGCCTGATGGACGCGCCTGATCTGGGCGAATTTGACTATATTGATTGCTGCGGCGTGCTGCATCACCTGCCCGATCCCGGTGCCGGTTTTAAAGCGTTGCGGCAGGCCCTAGCCCCCGGCGGCGGCCTTGGGTTTATGGTTTATGCGCCTTACGGGCGCTCCGGCGTTTACCCGTTGCAAGAGGCGTTTGGCGCTTTGTTTTACGGCCTGACCCCACAAAAACGCCTGAAAGCCGCGCGCAAGCTGATGCGGGATTTGCCCGAGGGCCACCCCTTCAAAGGCAATCCCAACTTAGGCGATCACCATGACAGTGACGCAGGTTTTTATGATCTGCTGCTGCATTCGCAGGACCGCGCCTTTAGCGTGGCTGAGCTGATCGAGACCATGACCGGGGCCGGGCTGGCGCTCAGCGGCTTCACCATGCCCGCGCTTTATGATCTGGCGCGGCTAACGGATGTGCCTACCGGGCTTGAAGGCACCGACGCCATGGCTGTGGCCGAAAAACTACGCGGCACGATCAAGACCCATGTGGGCTATGCCGTGGCCACAGGTGAAGCGCATGGGCCAGCCTCAGGCCGTAATCGCGCGTTGGTGCCGCACCTTAAAGGCGTGCAGGCGCAGGCCTTGGCGCAGGCCGTGGCGCAGGGGCAATCCCCGGCAATGAGCTTTGGCGGCTTGTCAGGCCATCTGAAACTGGCGCGTCAGGCCGCGCCGCTGATTGCCGCCATTAATGGCCGCCGCACGCTTACTGAAATCGCCGCTCTGACCAAATCTGATCCCATCACCATGGGTGCGAATTGGGGGCCATTAGAGGCCGAGCTGACCGGCTGGGGCCTGCTGCTTTATTCAGGTATCATGCGCTAGATCATGTGCGGACGGTTTGCCAATCTCTTGCCCACTGATGCCATGGCGCGGCTGTTTGCGGCGGCCCCGGCCAATGACCTGCCGGAGGGGCCAAATTTCAATATCTGCCCGACCAATCAAATCCATAGCGTGGTTTTTCGCGATGGTCAGCGCCGCCTTGAAGCGATGCGCTGGGGCTTTATTCCGCGCTGGTATAAATCAATCG
The DNA here is from genome assembly GCA_964655135.1 of uncultured Roseovarius sp. Taxonomy (GTDB): domain Bacteria; phylum Pseudomonadota; class Alphaproteobacteria; order Rhodobacterales; family Rhodobacteraceae; genus Roseovarius. Next base: position 10,676 of record CAZZKL010000068.1, read on the forward strand.
ACGATGGTCCGCTGCTGATCAATGCCCGTGCGGAAACCATCGCCACAAAACCCGCCTTTCGCGAGGCCTGCCGCACCCGCCGTTGTCTGATCCCGGCCAGTGGGTTTTATGAGTGGACAAAGGATGCCGAAGGTCGGCGTTTGCCGTGGTACATCGCCTCAGCCGATGGTGCGCCACTGGCTTTTGCCGGGGTCTGGCAACGCTGGAAAGAGGCGGGGGATGCAATCACCACCTGCGCGATTATCACCACCAAAGCCAATGCATCCCTGTCACATATTCACCACCGGATGCCGGTGATCGTGGCCCCAAATGACTGGCCCCTGTGGCTGGGGGAGGCAGGTTATGGGGCGGCAACTTTGATGCGCCCGGCACCGGAGGAGGCTCTGAAATTCTGGCGCGTTGCCCCGGCAGTCAATTCCAACCGGGCCAGCGGCGCGGGGCTTATTGCGTCCGTTTTGCCGCAAGCTCAAACCTGATCATAACTTCAAAGCCAAGCGAGCTTGCGGCCACATCCGCCCCCATGCCCAGAGCCCGCCGGTCAACGATTGCCTGACCGCTGGCGGTGGCCTCATCCCCGGTGATTTGCAGATCAAACGAGATGTCCAGCGGCACCGACTGATCCCGGATCGTCAGGCTGCCATGGGTTAAAAGGCCACCGTCACGCGAGATGATGTCGGCCTCATACATGGCAACAGGATAAGTTTTGACATCGAAATACCCCGCCCCCATGGCCTGTGACGTGACCGAGCCAAGGGTGAGCGAGGCCACATTGACGGTGATGCGCACCGCGCCATATTTGCCCTCGGGGTCAGGCTTTTCGTCATAGGAAATATCCGCAGTCCAGTCGTCAAACTGCCCGGTGATGTCTGATCCAAGCTGTTTGATTGTGATTGTGAGGGCACCGTTTTGTACCTGCCAGTCGCTTTCGACCTGCGCCAGTGCTTCGGCCGGAACGGTGGGGGCGTCGTTCTGTAGTCTTGGACCCCAGCCCAACAGGAAGACCCCCCCGACAAGGCCAATCGAAAGGGCAATCGCAGTTATTGCGGGCCGGGCATGGCCGGGCTGCGCACTTGTCGGCAAAGCCGCGCTTTGGCCGGGCAGCATCCGCCGCAATGTGGCGTCGTGGTCAATCACATGATGTTTCAAAGCCCCCGCTACATGCAAGGCGATGGCTCCGATCAGCACCCATTGCAGGATGTAATGCAGCGCATAGGCCACATCCGCCACCGCATGGCTTTTGGGCACAAATGGCAGGCCCTGACCAAACGGCCACCAAATGGGGGCAAACCCTGTGGTCGCGGCATGATAAATCCAGCCACTGAGCGGCACCAGCACCAGCGCGCTATACAGTATCCAATGCACGGTTTCCGCCAACCAGGCCTCGGCGCGCTTATTGCCGTTCAACAGGCCCGGTTTGGGCTGTGTCATGGCCCATATGATGCGGGCCAGAGCCAAGAAGAAAAGGCTGACCCCAAGGGTTTTATGCACGGAAAACAGCGTCGCCGTCAGGGCCAGGCTTGCCTGATCCGGCACATTGGATGGATCCCGCAGGGTCTCGGCCATATTGCTGGTGATGATGCCGACCGGGATCATCGTCAGGATCAACAATGCCATTAGCCAGTGAAACCATTTGGTGACAAAGCCATACGAAACGGGAGAATTGCCGAGTGCCATCCTGAAAACCTTACTACTTTACCCCGTGCAGAATACCGCAACACCCAAGCGCTGCAATAGCATCTGCCGCACAGCTCCTATGCGACAATGCAAAGTGGCATAAGGTTGATTGTTGCGTGATGGGCTTTGTCGCGCTATCGGGGGATAATCGAACAAGGAGGCATCGACACAAATGAGCCGCGCATTCATTTTCCCCGGGCAAGGGGCACAGACCATCGGTATGGGCAAGGCGCTGGCCGAGGCCTATCCAGCCGCGAAAGCCGTCTATGATGAGGTTGATGAGGCTTTGGGCGAAAACCTTTCATCGCTGATCTGGGAGGGGGCGCAGGATGACCTGACCCTGACGCGCAACGCGCAACCGGCTCTGATGGCCACGTCATTGGCAGCGCTGCGCGCGTTAGAGGCGGAAGGCGTTCCAATCAAAGCGGCATCATGCGTGGCGGGGCATTCTTTGGGCGAATATTCGGCACTGGCGGCGGCGGGGGCGATCAGCGTGGCCGATACCGCCCGGCTGTTGCGCATCCGTGGGGACGCGATGCAGCAGGCTGTGCCAGTGGGTATTGGCGCGATGGCCGCTATTCTAGGCTTGGATTTTGAGGCGGTACAGGCGGTGGCCGAAGAGGCGGCCAAAGGTGAGGTTTGTCAGGCGGCAAATGATAACGATCCGGGGCAGGTTGTTGTTTCCGGCCATAGGGATGCGGTTGAACGCGCGGTTGTTCTGGCCAAGGAACGCGGGGCTAAACGGGCTTTGCTATTGCCCGTGAGCGCGCCTTTTCATTGCGCATTGATGGAACCTGCCGCCCGTGCCATGGCCGAGGCGCTGGATGAGGTTGAAATTAACCGCCCGGTTGTGCCTTTGGTGGCCAATGTATTGGCGGAAAAAGTCAGTGATCCGGCGACAATCCGCTCTTTGCTGGTGGATCAGATTATGGGGTCGGTACGGTGGCGCGAATCTGTGCTTTATATGGCACAAGAGGGTGTGAATGAGATTTGGGAGATAGGCGCGGGTAAGGCGCTTTCGGGGATGGTACGGCGGATTGATCGTGCGATCACCTGCCGGGCGGTGGGTGTGCCTGAGGATGTCAAAGCTGCAACTGAGGTATTTCACAACGAATAGGCTAGGTGGTAAAAGTTTTTAAAAAACTTTTTACAATTTTCTTACTTAAGAAAATTGGCACCAATGGCCGATACAGGAAAAGGAAATTGAGATGTTTGATCTGAGTGGCAAATGCGCATTGATTACCGGCGCGTCGGGCGGCATAGGTGGGGCTATTGCTCAAGCGTTACATGGGGCAGGGGCCACGGTTGCCCTCAGCGGCACTAGGGAGGAACCCTTGCAGGCCCTCGCGGCTAAGCTTGGTGAACGAACCCATGTGCTGCCGTGTAACCTTGGTGATGCTGAGGCGGTGAACGCCCTGCCAAAAGAGGCAATCGCTGCCATGGGATCACTTGATATTCTGGTCAACAATGCCGGTATCACCCGTGATCAGCTGTTTATGCGGATGTCCGATGAGGATTGGCAAAACGTACTCAATATAAATTTGACCGCGACCATGCGGCTCTGTCGCGGGGCCATTCGTCCGATGATGAAATCCCGCTGGGGCAGGATCATCAATATCAGCTCGGTTGTGGGGGTCATCGGCAATCCCGGCCAAGCCAATTATGTTACCGCCAAAGCGGGCATGATTGGCCTGACCAAAGCCATCGCCCATGAGGTTGCCACGCGCGGGATTACCGCCAATTCTGTCGCACCCGGGTTTATTGCCACTGCCATGACAGCAAGACTTACCGATGAGCAAAAAGCCATCATCAATGCAAAAATCCCCACCGCGCGCATGGGGACGCCCGATGAGATTGCCGCCGCCGTGGTTTATCTCGCCAGTCCCGAGGCCGGGTATGTCACGGGGTCCACCCTGCATGTCAACGGTGGCATGGCGATGCTTTAGGCGGTGCTGCATATGAAGACACCGCCTAGGGCCTTTATTGGCGCACCAACAGGGCCAAACTGGTCATGTGGCTGTCTCCTTTGGTCAGCCACGGCAAGGCTCCAAACGGAATGACCTCAAGCGCCGCGCCCTCGGCCTGAAGCCGCTCGATTGCGATGCAGGGGCCGGGGATGATCTTTTTGTTATCCCATAGATATGTCAGCCCGGCATAATAATCATGCAACAAGATAACGCCGCCTTCGGCAAGCGCCTCAATCGCCTTGGGCACTTCTTGATACACCACTTCGGCCTCATGGCTGCCATCGAGGAAGATGAAATCAAACCTGTCCTTGCACCCGCTCAGATAGTCCAGCGAGCTTTGCGCAACAAAGCTAACCCTATCGCCGTAGCCGCCTGCGGCAAGCATGTCGCGCGGCGTATAATCCTGACCACAGCCTTTCCAGGGCTGATCGTTGGGGTCGTTGACATCGGTAATATCCACCGTGGTGATCCGGCCACCTGCCCCATTTGCATCCAGCGCTGCCGCGATGTGCAGGGTCGAAAACCCCACATTTGTGCCGACTTCCAAAACGCTTTTGGGGTTCAGCGCGCGGATCAGATGATATATCGCCCTCTGATCGCCTGGGTTCACCCCGCGATTGCCATCGCTTTGGGCCGCTGAGGGGGCCATGCCCATCAATTCTGACAGCTTTGCGCCAAGGGTTGTCCATTCGGATAAGTGATCCGGGCTGTTCAGGGTGGCGTGCAAATCGATTGATTTGGCTGGTAAAAGCGGCTCTGCCCGGCACGGCTGAGTCGCGATTTTACCCAGCTTTTTGCGCGCCGCGCGGATTTTGCGATCCCGCCTGAGACCTGCGGGTATGGCCCCCTTAATGGCGCGCTTGGCGGCTTTTTTAAGGCTTGTGATTTTGTTCATTGTTGGCAACCCTTTCTAGGGTCTGTTGAGTAACTCCGCACCGCGCTGGTTTCCAGCCAAAATCCATCAATCTGGCATTGGAACCAAACCAATCTAGCGGCATCACCTATTTCATCCCACTTTATACGGCAGCACACCGCGCGCATCGGGGGTGATTGTCAGGCGTCGTTCAAGCGGCGGCACGGATCGTTGATGACAGTCGGCGCGCTCACAAATGCGGCAGGAAATGCCGATCGGCTCATAGGCCTTTGCGTTGGAAATATCGAGGTTGTCGCCATAAACCAGCGCCTCGGCGTGTTTGACCTCACAGCCAAGGCCAATGGCAAAGCGGCGCACCGGCGCACCATAAGAGCCGCCGGATTTAGAGACATCGCGCGCCAGTGAGATATAGCGCACGCCATCGGGGGTTTCGGCCAGTTGCCGCAAAAACCGCCCCGGGGTTTCAAACGCGCGGTGCACATTCCACAAAGGGCAGGCCCCGCCGAAGCGGGCAAATTGCAGCCGCGTGGCGGAATGGCGTTTGGTGATGGTGCCGGCCTGATCGACCCGCACAAAGAAAAACGGAATGCCCTTGGCACCGGGGCGTTGCAG
>CAZZKL010000069.1:0-4755 GCA_964655135.1 uncultured Roseovarius sp.
CCGGCATGATCAGGCCAATGCCCATGGCGTCTATGACCACGGTCATCAGGATGAATAGTGTTGGCAGGCGTTGTCGCATTGGCGTCTCCGGTCAGGGCGCTCAAACGCCTGCCGGGCAACCTAAACCGTTTGGTTCAGTTTGCAATACAGTTTTGACAAAAAGCGAATGCGCAATGCTATTCTCTCAGATTTAACGCGCACATATCAATGCTCGTGACAAGCCATGTCAGCAGAGCTGTGGTAGGTTTGAGGTCAACAAAACTGGAGAATGCGATGAACAGTAAACACCCATTGAATGATCTTGATATGAAACCGGCCCATTTGGAACGTGAATGGCTGATAACCATTGATACGCCGCTTGGCGGGGTATCTGTTGTGCAACAGGCCTTGGGCAAACATCTGCCTCTGGTGCAGGGGCCTTATGATAATTGCATGTATGTCCGCGAAGCCGGATACCAGCGATTCCGCGCCCTTGCAGGATCACATGCGGGGGATGAAGGAACCGTACAGCAAACGGCAGCGGCGCAGGTCATATTCTCACTGCCTTGTGATACAGACCTTTTACGCAAAGCCTTCGACGTGATTTTCTCAGTGCATGTGAATGAAGAGCCGACGATCCGGGTTCAGGAGGTATGGGGATGCCGTTCCAAGCTGCTTGACGACAAGGATAACCCCAACCGGTACTGGAATCGGGCTGATGCTGATGAGTTGCATGGCACTGCTGTTTAAAACAGCTTCATATGCGCCAATATCTGGCCGTGATCCGAGGCCAGTTTGTTATACGGTGCCTCGGGGTGGCTGCCATCGGTGATGTGGTCATTGAACACGCTGAAATAATCCATCTCGCCGATGCGCGCCTTGTAATCGGGGTGAAAATGCCGCGAGAGATATAGCTGATCTATTGATTCAAACACCCCGCCAAAGGCCGAGGTATAAACCATATCGCGCAGGGATTTGCGCACAAACAGCTTTTCGGCTGAATGCAGGCGCACGCGCTCAATATCCTCGCGGATTTGCGCGTTTTCCTCATCAGAATAACGGTCACTTTTGGCCTTGGCATCATGGCGCAGCATCCAGGCGTAATTCTTGAACGGCGCTTCACCGGCGATGATTTCCGAGCTGACCGCATGTTCACCATCGTTGAAATCGCCCACCACCATCACCGGGTTGCCAGCCTTCAGCTCTATGACAATCTCGGCGCGCAAAACCCACGCCTCGGCCATCCGCCTGAGCGCCGAGCGCAGGCTGCCAAGGGAGCGGCCCACCGGATCATACTGCGTCAGATCCTCCTCTGGGGCGAACTCCTGATTCGCAGTTTTGATATGCTCGCCCAGCTTGGATTTGAGATGGCAGTTGAACACGGTAATCACCCGCTCACCCACCGGAATGCGGGCCTTCAGGATCGGCCGCGACAGACGCCGGATACGGAAAAACCCCGCGTCCTCGCCCTCCTGCCCCCGAAGCGGCTGAAACGGAATATCCAGCGGCCCGGGCAGGTCTTGGATGATCTCGGGCGTGCCGACAAAACCAAAGCGCGACAGGATCGCCACCCCCGGGCGGCGTTGCCCCGGCACCCCGGTATCGGCGGCATTAGGGGCAAAAACCAGCGTCGCCTCGTCGTAAGGCTCCACTTCAAGTTTGCGAAAGATTACCTTGCGATGATAGCGCTTGGATTTATCCGGGATGGTGGCCGCGTTCAGCGCGCGGGCGCGGGCGTTGGTCTCGGCCAATACTGATTTCAGCGCGTCTTCCTCGAATATCTCCTGAAAGCCGATAATATCCGCGTCCATGGTCAAAATCTGATCCGCCATCCAGTCTTCTTTCCAGGCGTATTCCTCGGGCGTATATGTCTGGAATTGGTAATATTCCTTGTCCGGGCCAATCAGGTTTTTGACGTTAAAGCTGGCAATGGTAAATTCGGTCATATTTTATCCCCGTACTTGTTAAAGCGTTTCGACATATTGTTAACCTACGACAATATGTCGAAACGCCCACAACAAATAAATGTTTCGCGCGTTTCGAGTTCATGTCGTGCCTCAACTTAAACTCGAAACGCTTTAAGGGCGGTCTGGAATATATTCGTATCCACATTGCCGCCCGAAATTGTCGCGATAACTGTATCACCCGCGATCTGATCCTTGCAAAACAGCGCCGCCGCCAGCGCCGCAGCGCCCCCCGGCTCGGCCACCAGTTTCAGCCGCGCCCACGCCAGCGCCATGGCGTGCAGGCAGTCGTCTTCTGTAACTACAAACCCGGGGCCACAAAGGCGTTTGAGGATGGGAAAGGTAATTTCGCCCGGCGACGGCGTGATGATCGCGTCGCAAATGCTGCCGGTCATCTTGGCGTTACGCTCGCGCACACCGCTGATCAGGGAGCGCGCGGTATCGTCAAACCCTTCCGGCTCACACGGGCGCGCGCGCAGGCCCGGCGCGTCGGCCTCTAACGCCAAAGCAATGCCCGAGGTCAGCCCGCCACCGCCGCAACACACCAGCACATCGGCGCGCTCAATGCCCAAGGCGCGGGCATCTTCGGCAATCTCAAGGCCGGTGGTGCCTTGGCCCGCAATCACCAAGGGGTCATCAAACGGTTTGATCAGGGTCAGGCCACGTTCCACTGACAGCCGCGCGCCAATGGCATCGCGGTCCTCATTGGCGCGATCATACAGCACCACCTCAGCGCCCAGCGCTTTGGTGTTTTCGATCTTCATCCGGGGCGCATCTTCGGGCATGATGATCACCGCCGGAATGCCGTGTTCGCGCGCCGCCAGCGCCACGCCCTGCGCATGGTTGCCGCTGGAAAACGCAATCACGCCGCGCGCGCGGGTGTCCGGCTCAAGCGCTGAAATGGCCGAGCGCGCACCGCGATATTTGAAACTTCCGGTATGTTGCAGGCATTCGGGTTTCACAAAAACCCGCCGCCCGGCAATCTCATCCAGAAACGGCGACGACAGCAGCGGCGTGCGCCTTGCATGGCCGCGCAGGCGCTCGGCGGCGGCGCGGATCATGGTGATATTGCTCACAGGGTTTGCTCCAGCAGGGATTTGATGGCTCTCAGGGCCTCAACCTCATCCAAAAACGGCACATGGCCGCGATTGGGCACGCTCACCGCGATCATACCGGGGTGGCGGGCCTGCATTTTCTCAACCGTGGCGCGCTCCAGCAGGTCCGAATTTGCCCCGTGGATCAGCGCCAGAGGCAGGCCCATCAGGCAATCAAACAGCGGCCACAGGTCGGGCACCTCACCGCTGTCAACCTGCGTCTGAAAGGCGTTTTTCAGCTTTGCGTCATAGCGCAGGCGCAACCGGCCCCCTTGCGCCGCCCATAAATGTTCGGCGTGCGCACGCCAGCGGTCCAGAGACACATCGGGAAACCCCTTGGCAAGGCCGGATTTTAACCCCTCAGCCGCCTGATCATAATCGGCATAGTCCGGGTCATGGCCGATATATTTCATAATCCGTTCCAGCCCGGTCAAGGATATATCCGGCCCAATATCGTTAAGAATAACGCCTTTCAGCCGCTCGCGAAACATCTGCGCCAAAATCATCGCAATCAGCCCACCGCGTGAGGTGCCTAGGATTACAACCTGCGCCACCCCCAGATGATCGAGTAATTCAACCGCATCATGGGCCTCGCGGATGATGTTGTAATTGTTGAAATCCGGGTCGTAATCGGACTTGCCCCGCCCCCGGTAATCCATCCGAATGAGATGCACATCCGGCAAATGCGGCGCCATAAAATCAAAATCCCGCGCATTGCGTGTCAGCCCGGCAAGGCACAAAACCGGCTGGCCCGTGCCCGCCTCCTCATAGTGCAGTTTATGCCCGTCGGATGTGGTAAACGTAGCCATTTAGACGCCCGCCAGCTCAGGAATGCCGCGCAGATCATCCAGCCGGTGTTTGGGCTGCGCCGGCAACCTGTCCACCGGCTCGCCGGCGCGATTGACCCAAGCGGTGGTAAAGCCATACCCCGCCGCAGCACAGGCATCCCAGCAGTTGGACGAGACAAACAGCACCTCATCGGGGGAACAGCCAAACCGCTTGCCCACCAGATCGTAAACCACTGAGGCGGGTTTAAAAATGCCCACATCCTCAACCGACAGCACATCATCCAGCACGCCGCCAATGCCCGCCGATTGCACCGCCCCGGCCAGCATCTCAGGCGAGCCATTGGACAGGATCGCGGTGTTCATCCCGCCCGCTTTTAGCGCCGTCAGCATCTCGGGCACTTCCTCAAACGCATCCAGCTCCCAGTAGAGTTGCAACAGACGCGCGCGCAGGTCGGTGTCGTCGCCCATGCCCTCGGCCTCAAGCGCCCAGTCAAGGCCGTCTTGGGTGACCTGCCAGAACTCAAGATGCTGGTTCATAACCGCCCGCAGCCAAGTGTATTGCAACTGCTTCAATCGCCAATGCCCGGCAATCGCGGGCCAATGGGCCTTGAAACCCTCGCGTCCCGGCTCAGCGGCGGCATTGCGCGCGGCGGCGGCCACATCAAACAAGGTGCCGTAGGCGTCGAATACGCAGGTGGTGATTGGCATGATCTGCTCCCTCATATCATTTCAGCGCAGAGTGGCACGGATCAGGCAAGGGGAAAAGACCCCCCATATTTATGTGATCACCTATCGCCTAACAGGGTTGATTTGGGTCAAGGCCCTGTTTGTAGTTCTATGAGACACTTCATGCCACCGGAGGGAAAATTACAATGCCCCCATATTTATGTGATCACCTATCGCCTAACAGGGTTGATTTGGGTCAAGGCC
>CAZZKL010000069.1:4855-15491 GCA_964655135.1 uncultured Roseovarius sp.
CCCCCATATTTATGTGATCACCTATCGCCTAACAGGGTTGATTTGGGTCAAGGCCCTGTTTGTAGTTCTATGAGACACTTCATGCCACCGGAGGGAAAATTACAATGCCCACATATCAAGAATACCGCGCCGCCCTGCTTTCACGTCTGGCCGATTTGGACACCCGCCTGCACAAGATTGAATGCGAGCTGGACGAGCCGAATTCAAAGGATTGGGAAGACTCGGCGATTGAGAATGAAGGCGATGAAGTGCTTGAGCAGTTGGGTGAAAGCGGACAGCAGGAAATCGCCCGCATCCGTGCCGCACTAAAACGCCTGCGCGATGGCAGTTACGGTATCTGCGTGCGCTGTGGCGAGCCGGTCTCGCCCCAGCGGCTTGAGGTGTTGCCTGACACCCCATTTTGCCAGACCTGCGCCGCGGCGGGGTGATCCTAAAGCGCTTCGCATTTTCCCGACTTGGTAAAAAGCTTTAACTATTGTGATACGCCGCCTCGCCGTGGGTCGAAAGATCAAGCCCGCGGGCCTCATCTTCGTCCGAGACGCGCAAGCCAAGGGTCAGGTCGATGCCCTTGAACAGGACAAAGGCCACAACCGCCGTCCAGACCACGGTGATGCCCACGGCTTGCGCCTGCACAACCGTCTGGCCGATCATGTCATAACCGTCACCCCCCATGCCGCCCAGCGCGGGCGCGGTAAAGATGCCGGTGCCGATGGCCCCGATGATGCCGCCAATCCCGTGAATGCCAAACACATCGAGGCTGTCATCATAGCCGAATTTGTTCTTCACCGTGGTGACAAAGAAAAACGTCACAACCGAGGTGCCGCCGCCCAGAATAATCGCCCCCACCGGCCCGATTGATCCCGCCGCCGGTGTCACCGCCACCAGCCCGGCAATCATCCCCGAGGCCGCGCCCAGCAATGAGACCTTGCCGCGCAGGCTGCCCTCAACAATCGCCCAGCCAAGAATGGCACCCGCTGTGGCCGTAAACGTGTTGATCATCGCCAGCCCGGCACCGCCATTGGCCTCAAGGTTGGAGCCGGCGTTAAAGCCAAACCAGCCAACCCAAAGGATGCCCGCGCCGACCAGCGCCAGCGTCATCGAATGCGGCGCCATCATATCGCGGCCATAGCCCTTGCGCGGGCCAATCATGATCGCACCCACAAGTGCGGCAATGCCCGCGTTGATATGCACCACCGTGCCACCAGCAAAATCCAGCGCCCCGAGGTTAAAGATATACCCGGCGCTGTCCCAAACCATATGGGCAATCGGGAAATAGGCAAAAGTGACCCAGCCAAGGGTGAAAATCATCACCGCGCTGAATTTGATCCGCTCGGCAAAGGCGCCGATGATCAGCGCCGGGGTGATCGCGGCAAAGGTCATCTGAAAGGCAATGAACACATATTCAGGGATGACCACGCCGTCGGTAAACGTGGCCGCCATTGAATCAGGCGTAACCCCGGCCAAAAACAGCTTTCCGGTGCCGCCCCAAAACGGGCTGGTCCCGCCACCAAAGGCAAAGGAATAGCCGTAAATCACCCAAATCACCATCACCAGCGCGGTGATCATTGTGGTCTGTGTCAACACCGAAAGCATGTTCTTGACCCGCACCAGCCCGCCATAAAACAGCGCAAGGCCCGGCAGGATCATGAACAGAACCATCACGGTTGAGAAAATCATAAAGGCAACATCACCCTTGTCCATGGTCTCGGTGACCTGCTGAGCCTCGGCCGCTGTGGCGCTCATCAAAGCGGCACTTGTCAGTATAATGTGTGAAAGTTTCATCGGTTCCCCTCGTTTCAATCCCGCCGCTTGGGCGCTTGGAAGAGTTGTTGAACCATTAGGACCGCAGGGAAAGCCTTGGGCGCGGCTTTTGGGTATTCGCAGCAAGAATGATGCTTTATTAAGCAACCTCGCGTATTTGCTTATATTTTAGGCGGGCTGGTAAAAGTAGGGTGGGTGAAACCCACGCTTGATTGGGCACAGCATCTGCCATACCCAAAGCGCCTACCCCAGTATGACGCCCAAAACCACCATCATCAGGCCTATGACCGACAGGAAAAGGGCGGCGGAGTTGACCGGCACGACCTTTTGTATCACCGCCCTGAGTGCCGCATCCTCCAGACCCGCCTTGCGCGCCTTCCAGACGGTCATGATGCACCAGATCAACCCGGCAAGACCCAGCAGGGATACAAACGCCCCGATCCAGACCAAAATTTCCATCGCACATTCCCCCCTGCTTCACCCGGCCCTAAATGAGTTGGCAAATAACCGCAAGCCCTCCACAAGCTCTGTGCCCGAATGCGCCTTGCGGGCGACGCTCGGGGCCGCTAATCAGGGGCCTCAATCAATGCCGGAGGCCCCGATGAACGACAGCAATACCAGCTACCGAGTAACCGCAGATGAGCTGCGCCAGTTCATTGAACGCTATGAGCGCCTTGAAGCCGAGAAAAAAGACATCGCGGATCAGCAAAAAGAAGTGATGGCCGAAGCCAAATCGCGCGGCTATGACACCAAGGTGCTGCGCAAGCTTGTTACCCTGCGCAAACGCGACAAGGATGACATTGCCGAGGAAGAAGCCGTGCTTGAGATGTATAAAGAAGCCTTGGGGATGTAACGCCTCAGGGCGTGATCAGATTGACATCGGGAATTCGGGATATGACCGCCAGATCCTCGTCATAAATCTCGGTCATCCGGTCGACCATTTCATGGCTCCATCCGGGCACGTCTATTTCATGATCCAGCGCATCCTCGACCGCATATTTTTCCAAAAACGCCGCCGCAACATGGCATTTCTGCGACTCTGACAAACCGGGCTTTTCCGTTAGATACGCCTTGAACCGTTTCATCCCCTCGGGCTGCATGATCTCGCGCATCATCGAATAGGCGCCCTTCATCGGCTGACCGGGCTTCAGCCCCGCCATTTCGCGCATGATCCGCCCCCAGATCAGTGGCGAATCTTCATTGCACCAGATGGTAATGCCAATATTCGGGGCCGCTTCACGCATCCGGCGGATCAAATCAGACCAACGGATATCAAACGGACTTTTGTTACACAGGAATTGATCCATCGTGGTGAACCGTGTCCCGCTAAGCAGTTGCGGCAGAAACGTCGCCGGATTGCACATCCCCATGAAAAGCTCAATCTGATCCCCTAAAAACATCCTTTGATAGAACCCCAGCCGGGTTTCGGCGGTCTCATAAAGAATGCCGCCATAGGCCGCCATCTTTACCGTGCCAAAAAACCTCTGGTTGGTCAGGATCAGGCGCTCGGGTGTATCGTCTTTCAAAATGGCATCCAGCAGGACATCGCGGGTATCGTCCGATATTCCGGCCTGCCACGCGCCATGCAAAACATCCCGAATCAGATTTTGATAATCCGCCGGTTCGGGTATTTCGGTGCCATGTTTCGCCAGCAAATCCCGGTTTTGTGACAGGCAGCTATGCAACCGGCCTTCATCGGTTGCATGAGCCCCTGCGTGAAGAACAATTTTCATAATATTTCCATGCCGGGATTGATTTACCGCGCCAGTATATCGGCCTTTTTCAAAGAGTTAAACCGTCAGGCCGCACCAACGCCCTACATATTCGGATAATTCGGCCCATCGCCGCCCTGTGGCGTCACCCATGTGATATTCTGGCTCGGGTCTTTGATGTCACAGGTTTTGCAATGCACGCAGTTCTGGAAATTGATCACAAACTTGTCGTCCACCACCTCATACACCCCCGCCGGGCAATAGCGCTGCGCCGGTTCCGCATATTCCGGCATGTTCACCTGCATCGGCACATCCGGGTCTAACAGATGCAGATGCGGCGGCTGATTTTCCTCATGATTTGTCATGGAAAAACTCACATTGGTCAGCCGGTCAAAGCTCAAAGTACCGTCGGGCTTGGGATAGTCGATAGGTTTGAAATCCTTGGCCTTGCCGGTGGCCTCGGCATCGTTTTTGCCATGTTTGAGCGTGCCCAGAAGGCTAAAGCCAAAGGTGTTGGTCCACATGTCAAACCCGCCCAGAACAAGGCTTACCAGCATCCCGAACTTTGACCATAGCGGCTTGACGTTGCGCACTTTCTTCAAATCTTTGCCAATCGGCCCTGTGCGCACTTCAACCTCATAATCGCTCAGTTCATCACCCGCGCGCCCGGCCTCAATCGCGCGGTGCGCGGCCTCGGCTGCGGCCTTGCCCGACAGCATCGCATTATGATTGCCCTTGATGCGCGGCACGTTGACCATGCCCACCGAACAGCCCAGCAATGCGCCACCCGGAAACACCATTTTCGGCATCGACTGATAGCCGCCCTCGCTAAGCGCCCGCGCGCCGTATGCCACCCGCTTGCCGCCCTTCAGCAGCTCGGCCACCATCGGATGATGCTTGAAGCGCTGAAACTCCATATAAGGAAACAGATAGGGGTTTTTATAGTTGAGATGCACCACAAAACCCACATAAACCTGATTGTTTTCAATGTGATAGATGAATGATCCGCCCCCGGCGTTAGACCCCAAAGGCCAGCCCATCGTATGGGTCACGCTGCCCTCGTGGTGCTTATCGGGGTCAATCTCCCATATTTCTTTCATGCCAAGGCCAAATTTCTGCGGCTCATGCCCGGCAGACAGATCATATTTCGCGATCACTTCCTTGGACAGAGACCCACGCGCACCTTCGCTGAGAAACACATATTTGCCGTGCAATTCCATGCCCGGCTCATAATTCGGCCCCTGCGTGCCATCGGCGTTTTTGCCAAACTCCCCGGCGACCACACCCTTGAGGCTGCCATCGTCATTATAAACCAGTTCGGAACAGGCCATGCCGGGGAATATTTCAACCCCCAGCGCCTCGGCCTGTTCGGCCATCCAGCGACAGACATTGCCCATGCTGACGATATACTTGCCGTGATTGTTCATCAAAGGCGGCATCGGAAAGTTGGGAATGCGAAACTGCCCGCCCTGCCCCAGCATATAAAACCGATCACTTTTCACCTTGGTATTCAGCGGCGCGCCTTTGTCTTTCCAATCAGGGATCAGCGCATCCAGCCCGCTTGTATCCAGCACCGCGCCCGACAGGATATGCGCGCCCACCTCGCTGCCTTTTTCCAGCACCACAACCTCACGCGCGGGATCAAGCTGTTTCAGGCGGATTGCAGCGCTTAGCCCGGCAGGGCCTGCGCCGACAATCACAACATCATATTCCATGGCTTCGCGTGGCTCGGGTGTCATTGGTCTATCCTTATCTGGCGGGCACATAATGGCTGTTTTGTCGTTAGCGTGCGTTGTTGCATAAGGTCAATCACAACGGCGCGTTAAAACCGGCGGAAAACGGCAAAATTTAGGTGAATAAGGCATGAATACACAGAGTTTACACAGAGTTTCCTTTATCGCACTTGCATCCGCCCGCCTGCTCGGGGCACTCTGGCCTGAATATTTGCAAAAACTTGCCGGGGTTCAGGCCGCCTGAACCCCGGCTTAATACACTGGACAGAACCATGGAAAAGATCCCGATGACCGCTGCGGGCTATGCCGCCCTTGAGATCGAACTGAAGCACCTCAAATCGGTTGAGCGCCCCGCCATCATCCGCGCCATCTCAGAAGCGCGCGAGCATGGTGATCTGTCGGAAAATGCCGAATACCATTCCGCCAAGGAAAAGCAGTCCTTTATCGAAGGCCGGGTGAAAGAACTGGAAGCGGTGATCAGTCTGGCCGATGTGATCGACCCGGCCAAGCTTTCTGGTGCGATCAAATTCGGCGCCACGGTCACGCTGGTGGATGAAGACACCGACGAGGAAAAAACCTGGCAGATCGTGGGCGAGCATGAAGCCAGCATTGAACGCGGTCAGCTTAACATCAAATCCCCCATCGCCCGTGCCCTGATTGGCAAGGAAGAGGGCGACAGTGTTGAGGTTCACACACCCGGCGGGAACCGGTCTTATGAAGTGCTGAAAATCGTTTATGCCTGATGAGGATCATACCCGCGTAAAACCCGATGCCGCAGCGTTGGGGTTTTACAACAGAACCGGCACCAGCGGCATTACCCCGATTGAGATCACTGCTCTGATCATGACGCTGATCTGGCTGGGCCTGACCGGGTTTGCGTTTTTGGTGCTTGAGCCGCGCGGGGCCTTTGCCGGGCTTGGCAGTGCTCTGTATTTCATCGTGGTGCTCATGGCAATTTTGATGCCGGTGGCGCTTATCTGGGCCGTGGCCATCGCGGCGCGCAGTTTTCGCGTGATGCAGGACGAAAATCAACGCCTGCAAGCGGCGGTTATTGCCCTGCGACAGGCGTATATCACGCAAAATCAGAGCCATAGCGCGGTGAGTGATACTTCCCTGACTAAAAAGCTTGATGAAATCGCCGCCCTGCAACGCAAAACTGAAACGGCCCTTGCGGCGCTTTCATCTTCGAATGGATCAGCGGAACGGCCCATAACACACCCGGCTGAGGCCACCCCATCCGAGGATAGCAAACAGGTTGATCTTCCGCTTGGCCCCCCGGCCGAGGATATTCGCCCGCCGTTAGAGCATAATGATTTCATCCGCGCGTTGAATTTTCCCGAAACCACCGAGGATAAAGACGGGTTTGCCGCCCTGCGCCGGGCGCTCAAAGACCGCACCACCGCGCAACTGATCCGCGCGGCACAGGATATTCTGACGCTGATCTCACAAGACGGCGTCTATATGGACGATCTGCGCCCGGATATGGCCCGTTGCGAGGTGTGGCGGCGCTTTGCCGAAGGTGAGCGCGGTCAGGCTGTGGCCGCCCTTGGCGGGGTGCGTGACCGCACATCGCTGGCGCTGACCGCCGCGCGGATGCGCAGTGATCCGGTGTTTCGCGACGCCGCACATCATTTCCTGCGGCTGTTTGATCAGATGTTCACAAAATTCGCCAAAACCGCCAATGACACCGAAATATCCGAGCTGTCCAACACCCGCACCGCGCGGGCGTTTATGCTTTTGGGCCGGGTGACTGGAACTTTCAACTAGAGAGTCTTATATCTCTACCCAGACCCATGTAGAACATCATATCCCGGCCGCCAAAACCCCGGGGGCCTGATGACAAAGAAGAGAGATGACAAATGATCTGGACGACACCCACCGCAACAGAAGTTGCCTGCGGCATGGAGATTAACATGTACGGCCCCTCGGAAGATGACGAGCGCGGCGGAGACTTGTTTTTGGGCAAATGAAAATTCTGGTGCTTGGGGCGGGCGCAGGCGGCGGGCTGCCGCAATGGAATTGCCGCTGCCGCAACTGCGACGATGCCCGAGCCGGCATAATTCCATCCATGACCCAATCGTCGGTGGCGGTTTCTGCCAATGGTGCGGATTGGGTTGTGCTGAATGCCTCCCCTGATATTCGGGCGCAACTTCAGGCGGTTCCGGAAATGCATCCACCGTCAAGACGCGGCACGCCGATTGCATCGGTGGTGCTGACCAACGCGGATATTGATCACATCGCCGGATTGCTCACCTTGCGGGAAAAGACCGCATTCAGCGTTTATGCCACCGGCGAGACCCACGCGGTTCTGGCGGAAAATTCAGTGTTTGGCGTGCTCGACAATGATTTGGTGCAGCGCATGGACATTCGGCTTGATCAGGCGTTTGAACCTGCGCCGGGTCTTACGGTTACGCCTTTTGCCGTGCCGGGTAAGGTGGCGCTTTTTCTTGAAGGCGATGCGCTTGACCTCAAGGCGATGGGCGAACAAACGATTGGCCTGCGGATCAGCGATGGCGCGCGCGTGGTCTATTATGTGCCGGGCTGTGCTGAGGTGCCCGATTGGCTGTTGGCGCGGTTTGGCGACGCGGATTTGCTGTTGTTTGATGGCACGCTTTGGGAAAATGACGAGATGCGCCAGACCGGCACCGGCTCCAAAACCGGCGAACGCATGGGGCATATCGCCATGACCGGGCCACAAGGCAGCCTTGCCCGTCTGTCCGCTCTGACCAAATGCCGTAAGGTGTTCATCCACATCAACAACACCAACCCGGTGTTGCAGCCCCAAAGCCCCGAACGCGCGGCGATTGAGAAGGCGGGCTGGACCATCGCGCAAGACAAGATGAGCATAACCCCATGAGCAACACCCCCCAAAGCCCCGCTGATTTTGAGGCCCGCCTGCGCGCAATCGGCACCGAGCTTTACCATGATAAACACCCGTTCCACATCCGTTTGCATTCGGGCGGCTGCACCATGGATCAGGTGCGGGCCTGGGTCATCAACCGCTATTATTACCAAAGCCGGATACCGATGAAGGACGCCGCATTCATGAGCCGCGTTTCAGACCCAAAGCTGCGCCGCATTTGGCGCAGCCGGTTAGAAGATCACGATGGCTGTGATGATAATGAGGGCGGCATATCCCGCTGGCTTTTGCTGGCCCGGGCGGTGGGGCTGGACCCGGAATATGTCAGCTCGGAAGTGGGGATCATGCCCGCCACGCGGTTTGCCGGTGATGCCTATGTGCGCTTTGTCCGAGACGAGGCGCTGTTGCCGGCGGTGGCCTCATCATTGACCGAATTATTTGCGCCACAAATCCACAAAGACCGGATTGCCGGGTTGATGCAGCATTACGATTTCGCCACGGTTGAAAGCACCGGCTATTTCCGCAAGCGCCTGAATGAAGCCCCCAAGGACGTGGCCTTTGGCCTGCAATGGGTGCTGGATCATGCGGTCACCAAACAAGATCAGGACGCGGCGGCGGGTGCGTTGATATTCAAGACGCAAATGCTGTGGGCACAGCTTGACGCGCTATGGCTGGGCTATGTTGAAGAGGGCCACATCCCGCCCGGAGCATGGCAGCCGGGCGAGGGGATGCTATTGTGAGCGATGATCGCATTCCGGTATTGCCGCGCGGCGTGCGGCTGCATTTTGACAAGGTTCGGGGTAAAAATGTGCTGCTGGCCCCGGAACGCACATTGTTTCTGGACGATACTGGATATGCCATCCTGTCACAGGTAGACGGCAAACGTTCCATCGCCGGAATTGCCCGTGATCTGGCCGCTTTATACGACGCCCCGGAAGCGGCGATTGCCAGCGATATAACCAAATTCGTCAATGACCTTGCCGACAAGCGCGTGATTGGATTTACCGATGGCTGACAAATCCCCGATCCCGCCGCCGATTGCCCTTCTGGCCGAGCTGACCCACCGTTGCCCGCTCGCCTGCCCCTATTGTTCCAACCCGGTTGAATTGATCGCCCGGCAAAAAGAGCTGGATACCGCGCGCTGGATCGACATCTTCCAACAGGCGGCGGATATGGGCGTATTACAAGTGCATATTTCTGGGGGTGAGCCTGCCTCGCGCTCGGATCTGGTGGCGCTGATCAAAGGCGCGCGCGAGGCGGGGCTTTATACCAATCTGATCACCTCGGGCATTGGCCTGACCGAGGCGCGGCTGATTGAGCTGGACGCGGCGGGGGTGGATCATATTCAACTGTCGCTTCAGGGAATTGATGCCAAAAGCACTGACTTGATGACCAATTACAGCGGCGCATTTAAGCGCAAGATGGCGGTCGCGGACAAGATCAAACAGATCGGTTTTGCGCTGACTTTGAATGCGGTGATGCACCGGCAAAACCTTGATGATCTGCCCGCGATGATTGAACTGGCCAAACGGCTGGGCGCGCGGCGGATTGAAGTGGCCTGTGTGCAGTTTCAGGGCTGGGCGTTAAAAAACCGCGCCATGCTGCAACCCACCCGCGAACAGGTAGCGGCGGCAAAACAGGTGGTGGCGCAGGCGATCAAGGACAATCGCGGCAAGCTGGTGATAGATTTTGTGCCGCCCGATTATTATGCCGACTATCCAAAGGCTTGCATGGGGGGATGGGGCAGCACCGGGTTGAATATTACCCCCGATGGCCGGGTTTTGCCCTGTCACGCCGCTGAAACCATCGCGTCCCTGACATTTCAAACCGTTGCCGAGGCGTCGTTAAGCGACATCTGGTATCACGGGGCCGCGTTTGCCGCCTTCCGCAGCACTGACTGGTTGCCGGATCTGTGCCAAAACTGCGATAGGCGCGACATAGATTTTGGCGGCTGCCGTTGTCAGGCGATGGCGATTACCCAAGACCCAACCGCCGCCGATCCGATCTGTCGCCACTCGCCTCACCGCCCTTTGGTGGATGCCATCCTTGACGCAGAAGCGCACGAAAAAGGCGACGGCATTTTTAAATACCGGACATTATAGGATTAACCCCTCAGCGCGAAATTGCTGCGGCCACAACTGTTCCGCCCCGAGGAGCGGTTGAAAGGGATGGTTTTTGGGGGAAATCGAAAGAGAGATACGAAACGCTTAAGGATATTACTAGGTTTGGCAGTGACCTACTCTCCCACGCCTTAAGACGCAGTACCATCGGCGCTACAGTGCTTAACTGCCGGGTTCGGGATGGGACCGGGTGTTTCACTTGTGCTATGACCACCAAACCGAGAAATATCCTCAAACGTCCAAGTCAAATATCATGTGTAGTTGGTGTGTATGACTTTCATCCATAGAAATCTTGCTTCTACTGGATCAAATCAAGCCTATCGGACAATTAGTACCAGTCAACTGAACGCCTTGCAGCGCTTACATCTCTGGCCTATCGACGTGGTGGTCTACCACGGTCCTCAGGGATACCTTGTTTTGAGGGGGGCTTCCCGCTTAGATGCCTTCAGC
>CAZZKL010000070.1:0-352 GCA_964655135.1 uncultured Roseovarius sp.
CTTTGGGCGTGTCCATTTCGAAGCTTTCGTTCAGGAGGGCTTCGAATTCCTCCATTGATGTGTTTTGAGCCATGTGGTCTCAGGTTCCTTATATCAATTTATGCGGGCCGCGCGGTTGTCTCCGCCGGTCTTTAGGGGTTTCATTGGTCAGCGGGGCCGCAAAACAAAGAGGGCCGGATAGTGCCCGACCCTGCTCAACTCATCATTTTGCGGCGGTTTCCGCCTTATCGACACGCGCGCTATAGCTTGGCCGCACGGGATAATCAAGCCATTGTTGTTATTTTATTGGCAAAATAACCCACGTCCCGGACTTGCTCCGGGACGTGGGGCACTGCTTTATTGCCCAGTCAGG
>CAZZKL010000070.1:362-3956 GCA_964655135.1 uncultured Roseovarius sp.
GGGTGATCACCCGCGCCTGCACATCCCCCGAAAGGTTGGCGATGGTGATCTCATCGGGTCCCGCCGCGCCAAGGGCAATGGCATCCCCGGCCACATAGCGTTGGAAATCGCCGCCATCGCGGCGCAGTTCAATCACCCCTTCGGCCACATAGGCCATGACAAGCCCACGGCCTTTCAGCACCGCCTGCCCGCCGGGTTCTAACCCGGTTTCGGTCACGTTAACGGATGAGACGGTCCGCCCTGACAGCTCAACATCCGGCAGGGCGCGGCGGTCAATTTCTACGGTCAGGGGGGCCTCGAATATGATAAAAGGCTCGTCCGTGCGTTGGAAACTGTAATCAATGAAAATAGCATCTTCGGTGGCCGAGGCATTATCAAACCGCAAAATCCTCGGGCCTGCGGGCTCGTAAAAGGCGTCACCTTCAGACAGGATCACCGGGCGGCGGCCCTCAACCTGATAGAGGATTTGCCCCTTGGCGATATAGCCGATTGCCGGGGCCGCATGGGTGTGCACCGGGGCCACTTGGCCGGGGATAAAGTGAAAATCACCGCCCTGCATGGTGGCAACGGCGCGCGGCTTGAACGTCACGCTCAGCAGTTGCTCAGAGGAGGGTTTGGTATCCTGTACCGCCGATACCGGCAGAACGGAAGACAGCAAAACCGCCCCGGTGAGGAAGGATAAAGTGCCAAGTTTCAAGGTGTTGAGTGTCATCAGGATCGTCCTTTTGATGGGCTGCGCAAGGCGCGCAACAAGGGGGCCGCAACAGCAGGGTGTTGCGATTGGAAAAGGCCAGGTGACCCAGCCGGGGGTGACTTATTAAAGCTTGCAAAATGCAAGGTAATGGCGGTGTAAATTATTATATTGCACATTGCAAGCTATTAATTTACTTAACCGACATGACGAAGATTTCACAAAAACGCGGCACCGGCTGCCCGGTGGCTTATGGCTTGGACAGCTTTGGCGACAGATGGAGCCTGCTGATCATCCGTGATCTTATGCTACACGGCAAAAAGACCTATAGCGCGTTTCTGGCCTCAGATGAAAACATCGCCACCAACATCCTGATCGCCCGCCTCAAGCATCTTGAGGCCGAGGGCATTGTCAGTAAAACCAAAGACCCCGAAAACCGGCGCAGTTATACCTATGCGCTGACCGATAAAGGCCGCGATTTGGCCCCGGTCATGATGGAAATCATCCGTTGGAGTGGTCGGCATGACACCCGGCCAGAGGCAAGGAAAGACACCTCCGACGCAGTGATGAAAAACCCGGACAGGTTTGAGGAAAAACTGAGGGGGCAATGATGCCTCAGCCGTCGGCCAGCGCCTTGTGAATGGTCACGATGGCGCGCTCAATCGCCTGATCAATCGACATATCCGTTGTATCCAGCAACAGCGCGTCTTTGGCGGGCTTCAGGGGGGCGGTGGCGCGGGCCGAATCGCGGGCGTCACGCTGGCGCAAATCTTTGGCGACATCCTCAAGGCTGATGTCATGGCCCTTTGCCACCAATTCCGCATGGCGGCGGCGGGCGCGGATGTCATCGCTGGCCGTGACATATAATTTCACCGGCGCATCCGGGCAAATCACCGTGCCAATATCGCGCCCGTCCAGTATCGCGCCGCCGTCACGGGTGGCAAAGGCGCGTTGAAAATCCACCAGAGCGGCGCGCACCTCGGGGATGGCGGCCACCCGTGACGCAGCCTGTGCCACTTCGGGACTGCGCAGACCCTCGGCGTCAAGATCGCCGGCTTGCAGGTTTCTCGCGGCTTCCACCGGGTCGGTGCCATCCAAGGTGCGCCGTCCGGTGGCGCGGTACAAAAGCCCGGTATCAAGATGGGCAAAGCCAAAATGCGCCGCCACCGCGCGCGCAATGGTGCCCTTGCCCGCCGCCGCCGGCCCGTCGATTGCGATGGTGAATGCCATTCAGTTCAGCCCCCTTATTCATGCCCCCGCATGTAACCGACCCAAAGATTGATTGCAAAAGGCCTGTGTGAGGTACAGCCTAAAACCCCGGCGTGCCAGCATCCTGCGGGTTCTGCTCCAGATGTTTGCGCTTGATCGCAGCCGAGGTCTCGCGCGATCCATCATGGCTCCACCCCGGCGGCGCAAGCATATACATCAGCCGCTGCCGCAGGCTCAGGCCGGGCTGCAACACATCGCGAAAAATCCCCAGCCATTCGTGAAACGCCACCCGCAGCGGGTTGAACGTGCCCAGATTATGCACCAGGCCGTAATCCACCTTCTCGGTCTCAAGCTCGGGCACGAAACTGCCAAACATCTTGTCCCAGATGATGAAAACCCCGGCATAATTGGCATCGAGATAGCGCGGATTGCGGCCATGATGCACCCGGTGGTGGCTTGGCGTGTTCATCACCGCCTCAAACCATTTTGGCATCTTGTCAATTGCCTCGGTATGAATCCAAAACTGATAGATCAGGTTAAGCCCGCCAACAAACAACACCATCGCCGGGTGAAACCCCAACAGCACCAGCGGCGCCCGCACGATCATCATCAGGGTAAAAGTGCCGGTCCATGTCTGCCTCAGCGCGGTTGTCAGATTATAATGCTGGCTGGAATGGTGATTAACATGGCTGGCCCAGACCCAGCGAATACGATGCCCAAACCGATGCACCCAGTAATAGCGCAGATCATCAAGCACAAAACACAAGGCGACCACGCCCACGGATGTGCCCAGATCAAGCGGCGTGACCGCCCAAAGCAACATGAAAAACCCCCAGGCGATAAAGCCCAGAAGGATGCCCGCCGCCACGCTGCCCGCGCCCATGATCAGCGAGGTCAGCGCGTCGCGGGTCTCATACCGTCCGCCGCGACGTTTGATCACGATCCATAACAGCTCGATCACGATGGCGGCGATGAAAAACGGCACCGCGATATGGGTTACCTCAGGATAACTTAGCGGATCACTCATGCGGTTTTCTCCAACAGGTCGGGCCAGTCGCGGGCCTCATCAAGGTCCAATGTCAGGTGAATATGCGGTGCGGTGAAATCCGGCAGATCAATCCGCAATCCGGCTTTTGTGGGACGAATGCGCGCGCCAGTCAGATAGCGCGCGGTTGTATCGGCCCCCATGGGCCAGACAATCCCATGGCCCCGCGCAGTGGTGATAAGGGCTGCGTGGCGATTTCGGCACAATGCTACATCCAAGGCCGGATCATCGGCAAACTCAGCGGCCCAGGCGCGGGCGGCCTCGGCCTTATCGCGCAATGTGGCGCGTGCGGAAAGACCGAGAAAATGCAGCAGCACGACAATGCCGGTGATCCCGACAAACACGAGTATCAGTAATATTTCCAGTGGCATGGCCAACCTCCCATTGCCGGGAAGTTTGCAGATATTTATGGGGTGTTGTCAAAGGGGGCGTGGCGTCACAACTCACGTCCTCTAAAAATCAACCGCAATGCCCTTCTTTTCCCAATCGCCAAAGCGCACCGGATCAAGGCCTTTGCGCCCACCCAGCTCTTTGGGCAGGGCTTTCTCAGCCGCGTTTTTGCGTCGTTCTTCGGCCTCGGCCAAGGCGCGCAGGGCTTCGGGGGGCAGGGCTTTTTTGTCATCACTCATCAGGCAGGCTTCCTTTGGCG
>CAZZKL010000070.1:4056-13898 GCA_964655135.1 uncultured Roseovarius sp.
GAAAGGCGAGGCGGCGAAAGGCGAGGCGGCGAAAGGCGAGGCGGCGGATTGGGCTGAAAAACTTGGCGGCACCATGTTGCCCACGGGATCTATACGGCTTGAAAACGCCGGGCAGGTCTCGCAATTACCGGGCTATGACAGCGGCGATTGGTGGGTGCAGGATGCCGCCGCTGCCTTGCCGGTGAAAATTCTGGCCCCGCAACCGGGCGAGGATATTCTTGATCTATGTGCCGCACCGGGCGGCAAAACCTTGCAACTGGCCGCAGCGGGGGCGCGGGTCACGGCGCTTGATCTGTCGCCTGCGCGGATGGCGCGGGTTGAGGAAAACCTGAACCGCACGCGGCTGTCTGCCACCTGCGAAACCGGCGATGCCCTGACCCATCAGGGCGGGCCATATGAGGCTATTTTGCTGGATGCGCCATGCTCGGCTACTGGCACCATCCGGCGGCACCCGGATTTGCCATATGCCAAGGATGGCTCAGAATTTGCCGCTTTGTTTGATCTGCAATCGGCGATGATTGACCACGCACTAGGATTGCTCAAACCCGGCGGGCGGCTGATCTATTGCACCTGTTCGCTGCTGCCCGATGAGGGCGAATGTCAGGTGCAAGAGGCCCTTGCGCGCCATGCAAACCTGCGCATTGACCGCGCGGCGCTGAGCCTGCCGGGGGTTGATCCCAACTGGATCAGCGATGAGGGCGGATTACGCCTGCGCCCGGATTACTGGCCTGATCTGGGCGGCATGGACGGGTTTTATATCGCCTGCCTGCGGGTCTGATACGCCGCAGGATCAAAGCATATCCGCAGCTCAGCCCTATTGCGGCCAATCAGAATTTACCCCTTTGCACATTGCTCTGGCCTTTGGCGGTGACATTGTAAGAATTGGCGGCTATATTTTAATCAACCGCACCTCAAACGCGCAGGGGCACAAGTGATGCCGATAACTGATCGTCTTACCCAACGTTGGGCAGGGTATCTCAACCGGAAAGCAGCCCGGCGCGCGGTGCGTGGGCGCAATGACACTGTATTTACCTCACGGCCCGAGCCCCTGACAATCGGCAGTCAGGCGCGCGGTCAGCAACTGGCCTCGGGAATTTTGATATTTGATGGCCATCTGATCCACAAACCTGACGTGAATATCTGGAATATCGCCGCCCCGACCACCGGCTTTAGCGATGAATGCCACGGTTTTGCCTGGCTTGATGATCTTGCCGCCTTCGGGGATAAACATGCGCAATTATGCGCGCAAAACTGGCTTGCCGGTTGGGTTGAACGCTATGGCGACGGAAGCGGGCCGGGCTGGACCCCGGATTTGACCGGCCGCCGCCTGATCCGCTGGATCAATCATGCGTTTTTCGTATTGCAGGGCCGCGATGAAGCCACGGAAGATCAGTTTTACCTCTCATTGGTGCATCAGACCGAGTTTCTCAGCCGTCGCTGGCAGGCGGCCAAGCCCGGATTGCCCCGGTTTGAGGCCCTGACCGGGCTGATCTATGCCGGGCTGTCACTTGAGGGGATGCAAGATTATGCCCCGCCTGCGGTGACGGCACTGGCGCATGAATGCGCCGCCCGGATTGACCCGCAAGGCGGCATTCCCAGCCGAAACCCCGAAGAATTGCTTGAGGTGTTCACCCTTCTGACATGGGCCGCCGAGGCCATAAGCGCCTCGGATATGGTGCTTGAACCGGCCCACCGCGAGGCGATTGAGCGCATCGCGCCCACCTTGCGCGCCCTGCGCCACAGTGACGGCGGGCTGGCGCGGTTTCATGGTGGTGAACACGGGCTGGAAGGGCGGCTTGATAATG
The DNA here is from genome assembly GCA_964655135.1 of uncultured Roseovarius sp. Taxonomy (GTDB): domain Bacteria; phylum Pseudomonadota; class Alphaproteobacteria; order Rhodobacterales; family Rhodobacteraceae; genus Roseovarius. The sequence continues at coordinate 5,862 of CAZZKL010000070.1, forward strand.
CCTTGGCCAGCAGTGGCGTAAAGGCCCGCCCGCAATCAGGGCTGGCGATGGGATACGCGCGCCTCAGCACCGGGCGTGTCAGTGTGATCATTGATGCCGCCCCGCCGCCAAGTGGCAAGGATTCAAGGATGGCGCACGCTTCGACGCTGGCGTTTGAGCTGACCTCGGGCCGCCGCCCGCTGATTGTCAATTCCGGCTCGGGTGTGCAGTTCGGCCCTGAATGGCGCAAACTTGGCCGCGCCACGCCCTCACATTCCACGCTGGTTCTTGATGGCATATCAAGTGCCGAGCTGAAGGATCAGAGCGATGAAAAAGCCCGGCTCACCGATGCCCCGGAAAACGTGCCGGTTGAGTTGAGCCAAACCCCAGAAGGCCAGCGTTTTGAAGGCGCTCATGAGGGATACGAGGCCGATTTTGGCCTTACCCATGTGCGCAAGCTTGAGCTGGCCTCGGATGGTCGCAGCCTGACGGGTGAGGATATGCTGATAACCTTGTCAAGACGTCTGGAACGGCAGTTTGACCGGGCGCAGAAGGCCGCGGGCATTGCCGGCATCCCCTATGACATCCGGTTTCATCTGCATCCGGATGTGGATGCGGAGGTGGATATGGGCGGGATGGCCGTATCAATTGCGCTCAAAAGCGGCGAATTGTGGGTTTTTCGCGGCGATGGCAAGACAAAGATTGCAATAGAATCAGCGTTTTACCTTGAAAAATCGCGGGTAAAGCCGCGTGCGACCAAACAGATCGTTCTATCTGGCACCGTGATGGGGTATGCGACGCGCATAAGATGGTCATTGGCCAAAGCGCAAGACAGCCCGATCGGTATCCGCGATCTGGAGCGGGACGCGATGGAGCCGGTGATCAACACCTAATGCTTTGATCAAGGAACCCGATCCATGCCTCATCCCATCCGCCGCGCCCTGCTTTCTGTCTCTGATAAAACCGGCCTTGTTGACCTTGGTAAGGCGCTGGCCGCGCGCGGGATTGAGCTGCTCTCGACCGGCGGCACCGCAGGCGCCTTACGCGACGCCGGGCTTGAGGTGCGCGATGTGGCCGACCTGACTGGCTTTCCCGAGATGATGGATGGCCGGGTCAAAACCCTGCATCCGATGGTGCATGGCGGGCTGTTGGCCTTGCGCGACAATGAGGATCATCAGGCCGCGATGGCCAAACATGGCATCGCCGAGATTGATTTGCTGGTGGTCAATCTCTATCCGTTTGAGGCCACCGTGGCCAAGGGCGCCGATTATGACACCTGCGTTGAAAATATTGACATTGGCGGCCCGGCAATGATCCGCGCGGCGGCCAAGAACCACGTCTTTGTCACGGTGGTGGTGGATGTCGAGGATTACGATAGGTTGCTGGGCGATCTCGATCAGCACGAGGGCGGCACCTGCGCCAAATTCCGCCGCAAACTGGCGCAAACCGCCTTTGCCCGCACGGCGGCGTATGATGCGGCGGTTTCCACTTGGATGGCGGCGGCGATTGGCGTTGAAAACCCCCGCCGCCGGGCGGTGGCGGGCCAACTGGCGCAAACCCTGCGTTATGGCGAAAACCCACACCAAAAGGCGGCGTTTTACCGCGATGGCTCAGACCGCCCCGGCGTGGCCACTGCCAGCCAACTTCAGGGCAAAGAGCTGAGCTATAACAACATCAACGACACCGATGCGGCGTTTGAACTGGTTAGTGAATTTGCCCCGGGTGACGGCCCCGCCTGCGCCATTATCAAACACGCCAACCCCTGCGGCGTGGCGCGCGGTGAGACGCTGCAACAGGCCTATACCCGCGCCTTTGACTGTGACCGCACCAGCGCCTTTGGTGGCATTATCGCCTTGAATCAACCGCTTGACGGGCCAACTGCGCAGGAGATTGCCGGGATATTCACCGAAGTGGTGATTGCCCCCGGTGCCAGCATGCAGGCGCTCGAAATCTTTGCCGCCAAGAAAAACCTGCGCTTGCTGATTACCGAGGGCCTTGCCGATCCGCTGGCGGCGGCGCAAACCCTGCGGCAGGTCTCGGGCGGCTATCTGTTTCAGGATAAGGACAACGGCCACATCACGGCGGATGACCTGAAAATCGTCACCAAACGCGCGCCGGATGCGCGTGAGATGGCCGATATGCTGTTTGCCTGGCGCGTCGCCAAACATGTGAAATCCAACGCCATTATCTATGTGCGTGACGCGGCCACCGTCGGCGTGGGCGCAGGGCAGATGAGCCGGGTCGATAGCTGCCGTATCGCCGCGCGCAAATCCGAGGATATGGCCCAGGCGCTGGGCCTGTCCGCGCCATTGACCCAAGGCAGCGTTGTGGCGTCAGACGCCTTTTTCCCCTTTGCGGACGGCCTTTTGACCGCGGCCGAGGCCGGGGCCACAGCGGTGATTCAACCGGGCGGCTCGATGCGCGATGATGAGGTGATCGCCGCCGCCGATGGGGCAGGTCTGGCGATGGCCTTTACCGGGATGCGTCATTTCCGGCATTGAGCCGGGCCTTCATCCGGGCAAACAGGCCTTAGCTCAGAAATCCAGGTTTTCCACATTCAGCGCGTTTTGCTGGATGAATTCCCGGCGTGGCTCAACCACATCGCCCATCAGCTTGGTGAAAAGATCATCCGCCTCGGCCATGTCATCAATCCTGACCTGCAACAATGTGCGCGCCTCGGGGTCAAGCGTGGTTTCCCAAAGCTGACTTGGGTTCATCTCACCCAGACCCTTGTAGCGTTGCAGGCTCAGGCCCTTTTCACCCTCATGAAGCACCGCATCAAGCAAGTTGAGCGGCCCGTGGATCAGCTGCGAGCGGTCCTTGCGGATCAGCGTGGCGGGCTGGGTGTAAACCTCCTGCAAGGTGGCGGTTTTCTGGCCCAGCTTAATCGCCTCACCCGAGCGCAGAACCGGGCCATCCAATGTCCGCAGTTCTTCCACCCCGCGCAAGATACGGGTCAGGCGCAGGCCCTTGTCTTGTGTCGGACGCCCCTGCCAGCCGCGCTCATATTCCAGCGCGATCTGATCCAGCCGCTTGGCCGCCGCATCGGCCACGCCGGGCAAATCGGCATCCACCCGGCCCGAGGAAAACGCCCCGGAAATCGCCGCCTGTTCAAGGATGTGGCGCGGGTAATGGGTGGGGAAGGCCTCAAGAATGCGTTTCACCTGCCGCGCATCTTCGACCACGCGAATGAGATCCTGACCGGAGATTTCCTCGCCCGTACCAAGCCGCAAAACCGCGTCATCGGTGCCTTGGGCGATCAGATAATCCTCAAGCGCCGGTTGATCCTTGAGATACACTTCCGACTTGCCGCGCATCACTTTATAAAGCGGCGGCTGCGCAATATACAGGTATCCGCCTTCGATCAGCTCGGGCATTTGCCGGTAGAAAAACGTCAGTAACAGCGTGCGGATATGGGCGCCGTCCACATCGGCATCGGTCATGATGACCACCTTGTGATAGCGCAGTTTTGAGATGTCAAACTCGTCACGGCCAATGCCGGTGCCCAAGGCCATCACCAGATTGCCGATCTCCTGAGAGTTCAGCATCCGGTCAAACCGCGCCCGCTCCACATTAAGGATTTTACCGCGCAAAGGCAGTACCGCCTGCGTGCCCCTGTCCCGGCCGGTCTGCGCCGAGCCACCAGCGCTGTCACCTTCCACCAAAAACACTTCGGTTTTGGACGGGTCTTTTTCCGAGCAATCCTTGAGCTTCCCGGCCAGAAAATTCACATCCATTGCGGTTTTGCGCCGGGTCAGGTCTCGCGCCTTGCGGGCGGCCTCGCGGGCGATGGCGGCCTCAACGATCTTGCCCACGATCATCCGGGCCTCGTTAGGATTTTCCTCAAACCACTCCGACAGCTTTTCATTGACCAGGCCTTCAACTGCCGGGCGGACCTCGGAACTGACCAGCTTATCCTTGGTTTGTGAGCTGAATTTCGGGTCCGGCACCTTGATCGAAAGCACACAGGTCAGCCCCTCACGGGCGTCATCGCCGGTAAAGCTGATCTTTTCCTTTTTGGCGATGCCGCTGGACTGGGCATAATTGTTGATGGTCCGCGTCAGCGCGCCGCGAAAGCCCGCCAGATGTGCGCCGCCATCGCGCTGCGGGATGTTGTTGGTGAAGGGCAGGACCGTCTCGTGATAGCTGTCATTCCACCACATCGCGACCTCAACCACAATATCGTCGCGCTCGCCGGTGATGAAAATCGGATCGGGCAGCAGCGGCGTTTTGGAGCGGTCAAGATATTTGACAAATTCCTTAACGCCGCCGTCATAATGCAGCTCACTTTCCAGCGGCTCAACCGGGCGCTCATCGCGCAAAAGGATGCGCACCCCGGAATTGAGAAAAGCCAGTTCGCGCAGGCGCTTTTCCAGCGTCTCAAAACTGTAGTCGAGATTGGAAAATGTATCCAGTGAGGCCATAAACCGCACCTCGGTGCCTTTACGCCCGTTGGCGTCACCCACGACCTTGAGGGACTTCACCGTATCGCCGCCCTCAAACCGCGCGATATGCTCTTTACCATTCCGCCAAATGCGCAGTTCCAGCCAGTCCGACAGCGCGTTCACCACCGATACCCCAACCCCGTGCAGCCCGCCGGATACCTTGTAGGAATTGCTGTCAAACTTACCGCCGGCATGGAGCTGCGTCATGATCACTTCGGCGGCTGAAACGCCCTCTTCCTCATGAATATCCACCGGAATGCCGCGTCCATTATCGCTAACCGACACGCTGGAATCGGCGTGAATTGTGACGGTAACGCGGTCGGCATGACCCGCCAGAGCCTCATCAATGCCGTTATCCACCACCTCATAAACCATATGGTGCAGACCCGAGCCATCATCGGTATCGCCGATATACATCCCCGGACGTTTGCGGACGGCCTCTAACCCTCTGAGAACCTTGATGGAATCGGCGCTATATTCTTCGGGTGCCGCAGCGGATTCAGACATATAAATCTTCCTTCGTTTAGTTGATGATTTATACGATTTTCAGGCGGGAATGTCACCCTCAGACCACAATATTTTGTGGGCGAGTGGGATGGCATCCGCAATGGGGTTTTGGCAAATCTAGGGTGGATGAAATCCACGCATGATCACCTGATCTGAACGCAAGAGTTATTCGATATATCGGATGCTATCGCGGGCTTTGATCAGGGTGTCGTAATCGGCCCCGTGCAGCTTTGAGACCAAACACCCCCTGCCTGCCTCATCGCTCAATCCCAGCGCCGCCAGCGCGGTTTCGATGTTTTGCAGGTTTGCGTCGGATTTAACCCGGTTTGAGGCGTTATGCACGGCACCTCCGGGGGGCTTGGCCACGTCAAAGCCGCAAAAATCCGCGACGGCTGACAGGGCTTTGGCGGCTTCGATATTCAGGGCGATGAAATCTTTGCGCCCTTGGAAATAGCGCAGGGTCCGGGCGAAATAATCCGCCCGGCGGTAAATTTCATTGACAAAGTTCTGCGCGCTGAAAATCCGCTGGTGGTGGGTTGCGATACTGATCAAATAGGGGCGCAAGGGGCGGAAATTGAGGATGAATTTGGCGTTGGGATAGGTGCGGTCATAGGCGGCGACGGGGCGTAGCTGACCAAAATCCGAAAACGCATCATGGCGCGCCACCGGCCAGTCGGCTGAATTGTGAAAGCTGTCAAGGCCATTGGCCTCAAACAGCTTATGCAGGGTGGTGGTGCCGTTGCGCGGATGGCCAATGACAAAGATTTTCACCGCCTGACGGTCGCCCTTGGGGGTCAGCCTGAAATGCAGCCGCATACGGGCGCGGATCACGCCAAAAGAAATGTCATTGAAATCTGTTGTGCGCCCCAATTTCAATCCAGCCCTAAATGTAACATGTAGGGTGGGTGAAACCCACCCTATGCCCCAGCCTCAATGATTGCCTTTGCAACAATTGGGATGGTTTCACTGTTCAGCCCGGCGATATTCATCCGGCTGTCGCCCAGCATGTAAATCGCGTGTTCCGCGCGCAATCTTTCAACCTGTTCCGGGCTGATCCCCAGCTGCGAAAACATGCCGCGATGCTGGGTCAGAAATCCAAACCGGTCAGAGCCTGACAGGCGTTGCAGCTCCTGCGCCAATCCCTGCCGCAGCCCCAACATGCTAAGGCGCATCTCTTCCAGCTCGGCCTGCCAGTCGGCGCGCAATGCCGCATCGTTCAGGATCATCGCCACCAGCCGCGCGCCGTGGTCCGGCGGAAAGGAATAATTCTGCCGGTTGAGATAGGTCAGATTGCCCTGTGTCACCGCCTGCAACCCGGTATCTTGCGCCACCACAAGCAATATCCCGGTGCGCTCGCGGTAGATGCTGAAATTCTTTGAGCAGCTTGATGCAATCAGCGTCTCGGGGCAGGATGATGCCACCAGCCGCGTGCCCGCCGCGTCCGGCTCAAGCCCGTCGCCAAAGCCCTGATAGGCGATGTCGATCATCGGCGTGGCCCCGGTGCGATTGAGCAGATCAACCACCGCCTGCCATTCGGTCAGGTTAAGATTGGCCCCCGTCGGGTTGTGACAACAGCCGTGCAAAAGCACCACATCGCCGGGTTTTACCATGGCCAGATCCGCCATCATTCCGGCGAAATCGACGCCATTGCTTTGCGCGTCGAGATAGCGGTAAGGAATGGTTTCAATCTTGAGATAATCCAGCATACTCAGGTGGTTAGGCCATGTCGGATCAGACACGAAAATCCGCGCTTTGGGATTGGCCAGCAAGATCAGTTCAAACGCCTGTCGCACAGCACCAGTGCCGCCGGGGGTGGCCACGGCGCTAATGCAGTCGCGCGGCACCGCATCATTCAGCAAAACCCCGGTCATCTCATCGGTGAAGGCCTGCCCGCCAGCAAGGGCGACATAGGATTTGCTATCTTCGGCCTGCCAGAGTTGTTTTTCTGCGGCCTTGACGGCGCGCATCACCGGGGTTGTGCCTTGCTCGGTGCGGTAAAGCCCCACGCCGAGATCAATTTTTGCGGGGCGCGGATCGCTCTGAAACCGCTGCATCAACTCGCCGATGGTCCCGGCAGAGCGGGCGGTTAAGGCATTCAGCATCACGCCACCCCGGTGGCCACGGGCAGGGTGGGGCAGGCCCCCCATTCGGTCCAGGAGCCATCATAAAGCGCGTGATCGGTCTTGCCGATGCGCTCTAGCGCCAGACAAAGGATTGCCGCCGTAATGCCCGAGCCGCAGGTGGTGATCACCGGTTTCGACATATCCAGCCGGGTGGTGGCAAATATGCGGCGTAAGGCGTCGGGATCTTTCATGGTGGCGTCTTTGTTCAGAAGCTCGGTATAGGGCAGGTTTTTAGCACCCGGAATATGGCCCGAACGCAGCCCTTCGCGGGGTTCGGGCACGCTGCCTTCAAACCGGGCTTTGGCGCGGGCATCGAGAATTTCATAATCCCCCAGCTTGGACGCGGCAGAGACCTGCGTGACATCCTTGACCATGTGGTTTTGCCGGCGCACGGTCATGTGGCGGTCGCGAATAATAGGCGGTAAATCTTCGGTCGCGCGGCCCTCGGCCAGCCATTTGGGCAGGCCGCCATCGAGCACCGCAATATTGTCTTGCCCCATCAGCCGGAACAGCCACCAGACGCGGGCGGCGGACAGCAATCCAGAGCTGTCATAGACCACCACCTGATGGCCGTCGCCGACGCCCATGGCGCGCAGGCGGGACATGAATTTTTCCACCGGCGGCACCATATGCGGCAATTCTGAGCGCTGATCGCTGATGTCGTCAATATCGAAAAACCGCGCGCCGGGGATATGCGCCGTGGCATATTCCGCCGCTGCATCACGGCCAGATGAGGGCATTAGCCACGTCCCATCCAGCACCCTTAAATCCGGGTCTTTCAGGTGGGCTGCAAGCCAGTTGGTTGAAACAAGTATTTTGGGGTCATCATGGGCCATGGCGAACCTTCGGTTTGTGACTGTCTCTGCCTACAACCGGGGGGCGGGCGTGGCAAGACCGGGCTGCATCATGTGATGGCCCGGCCTTTGGTTTTGGTCCCATTCGTTTACCTCAGGTTTTATAGCCCCGGATTATTTTGCCCGGAT
>CAZZKL010000070.1:13998-15426 GCA_964655135.1 uncultured Roseovarius sp.
CCCGGATTATTTTGCCCGGATCATTTTGCCCGGATCATTTTGCCATGGTTTTCTTGATCATGCCGATCACCGCCATCACAACACCGCCGCCAACGCCGCCCGAGGCCACCGCGCCAAGAATGCCGTCAAGCCCGCCGCCGCCGGCCATCGACAGGATTTGCCCGCCCATGCCACCGCCAACGACCCCGGCAATGGAATTGCCCAGCACGCCGAGGTTGAGATTTTTCATCACGCCACCGGCAACATTGCCGCCTACCGCGCCTGAGATCAGACCAATCAAAAGTTCCATATACGCATCCTTCCTGTTCAGGCCGCTAAAGAGGTGGTCCCCAAAGGCCGACCCTCGCCCCTTGAATGCGGCAACCTAACACAGGTGATTATCGCCACCTAAGGGGAAAAACCCCCCTGTTATTCCCCGTATTACTCATTGTGGCGTAAAAGCCTCTGTTTTTGCCGGCCCCAGTCGCGGCGGGCGTCCGAGGCGCGTTTGTCGTAGTTCTTTTTACCTTTGGCGATTCCGATCTTCATTTTGACCAGACCCTTGTGGTTGAAATACATCACCAGCGGCACCAGCGTCATGCCTTTGCGCTGGGTTTCGTTCCAAAGGCGCGACAGTTCTTTGCGCGAAACCAATAGCTTACGGCGGCGCTTTTCCTCGTGGCCAAAGGTTTTGGCCTGCTCATAGGGCGCGATATAGCTGTTGACCAGCCACAGCTCGCCCTCGTCCACGGCGGCGTAGCTTTCGGCGATATTGGCGCTGTTGACGCGCAGGGATTTGACCTCGGAGCCTTCAAGGATGATGCCGCATTCGATGTCGGCCTCAATGGCATAATCATAGCGCGCCCGCCGGTTTTCGGCGATCACCTTGTAATTGGGGTTTTCCGGCTTCTTCGCCATGGGGGCTTTCCTAAGGTTTATGGAGTGCGTGTGCCACGCACGCTCGATGTCTCGTCGTCAGCCTCCGGCTTCCTCCTCGGTGCCCTTGGCTGATGCGACGTATATAAGGCAGGGCGCGGATTTTGGCAGGGGGCGGGATGCCTCCGGCGGGGATATTTTCAGCCAGAAGAAACGGGGTTGGTTCTTCTGGCTGATTTTGTTGGCTTAGCCCGGCAGGCTGGTTTTGCGCAGGTAGGGCAGGACCGTGTCGAATTGGCCGAATTTGGCGGTGGCGTCTTCGTTGCTGACCGTGGGCGGGATGATCACGTCTTGACCAAGCTGCCAGTCGGCCGGGGTGGCGACACCGGCGCGGGCGGCGGTTTGCAGACCGTCAAGCGCGCGCAGTACTTCGGTGAAGTTGCGGCCGACATTCATCGGATAGGTCATGGAAAGCTTGAGCTGTTTGTCCGGTCCGATGATGAACACCGAGCGCACGGTGGCGCTGTCGGCGGGGGTGCGGCCATCGGGCAGATAGGCCTCGGCGGGCAGCAT
>CAZZKL010000071.1:0-15405 GCA_964655135.1 uncultured Roseovarius sp.
GTGCGCGGCCTTGGCTATTACACCGGGCCGGTGTTTGAGGCCGAGCTAACCTTTGATATCATTGACGAAAAAGGCCGCAAGCGGCAGTTTGGCTCGGTCGCGGGTGGCGGGCGGTATGACGATCTGGTCAAGCGCTTCACCGGTCAGGCGGTGCCTGCGACGGGGATCTCGATCGGGGTTGACCGGCTGTTGGCGGCGCTGCGCGAAAAGGGCCGGATTGGCGGCACTTTGGCAGGCCCGGTTGTGGTCACGGTGATGGACCGTGCGCGCATGGCGGATTATCAAACGATGGTGGCCGAGCTGCGCCATGCCGGTATCCGCGCCGAGGTCTATCTGGGCAATCCCAAGAACTTTGGCAATCAGTTGAAATACGCCGATAAACGCGGTGCGCCGATGGCGATTATTGAAGGCGGCGATGAGAAGGAAAAAGGCGTGGTGCAGATCAAAGACCTGATCCTTGGGGCCAAGATTGCCGAGAATGCCACCCTTGAGGAATGGAAATCCCGACCCAGCCAGTTTGAAGTGCCACGCGCGCAACTGGTTGAAAAGGTGCGTGAAATTCTGGACGGGCAGGGCTGATGCCCCAGCGCGCAATGATCCGGACTGAGGCGGCGCGCTTGCGTACCTGCTTTGAGGAAGCGGGCGCGCAGGTGGTGGAAACGCCGGTGTTGCAGCCCGCCGAGGTGTTGCTTGATCTCTACGGCGAGGACATCCGCGCGCGGGCTTATGTGACGTCGGACGCGCTGCGCGGTGAGCAGATGCTGCGCCCGGATTTCACCGTGCCGGTGGTGCAGATGCATATGCAACACGGTGCGGAACCGGCAAGATATACCTATGCGGGCGAGGTTTTTCGCCGTCAGGAAGACGACGCCAACCGCGCCAATGAGTATGTGCAGGTGGGCTATGAGGTGTTTGAACGTGATGCCCCGGCGGCCTCGGATGCCGAGGTATTTTCATTATTTTACAGTATGTTGCAGGGTCTGAAATTGCGTGCGGCCACTGGTGATATTGGCATATTGATGGCGGCTGTTGACGGGTTGCAGACCACCGCGCGGCGTCGCGCTGCGCTCAGGCGGCATATCTGGCGGCCACGCCGGTTTCGGGCGTTGATGGATCGGTATTCGGGGCAGGCGAAAGTGCCGGAAAGCCGGGCGAGGTTGTTGGCGATGGCGGACCCGATAGCGGCGGCCGGAATGCGGATCGGGCTGCGTAGTGACGCGGAAATATCAAGCCGTATCAATGTGTTGCGTGAGGATGCGGCGGTTGATCCAATCTCAAAAAATGAGGTTGCCTTGATCGACGCCATTTTGGCGGTGCGTGAAACCAGCGACAACGCGCTGGAACACCTGCGCGATATTGCGGTGGATTTGCCTGCAATTAACGGCGCGGTTGACCGGCTGGCGGCGCGGCTTGAGGCGCTGGATCAGCACGGGATTGACCCATCGAAACTGGATTTTGAGGCCTCATACGGGCGCACTCAGATGGAATATTATGACGGCTTTGTCTTTGGATTCTATGCAGAAAATCGCCCTGACCTGCCTGCGGTTGCCACCGGCGGGCGCTATGATGCGCTGACCCGGCAATTGGGACAGGGGCGCGAGATTCCTGCGGTGGGCGGGGTGATCCGACCGGGGTTGATCTTGGACCTGGGAGATGCGCCATGAGCCTTAAACTGGGGGTGCCGTCCAAGGGGCGGCTGATGGATAAGAGTTTTGATTGGTTTGGCCGTCACGGGGTTATGCTGGGCCGGGCTGGGTCAGACCGGGAATATGCGGGCACAGTGCAAGGCATTGATAATGTTGAGTTAATTCTGCTCTCCGCCGGGGAAATTCCGCGTGAGCTGTCGGCGGGGCGGATTCATTTGGGGGTGACGGGCACGGATTTGGTGCGTGAAAAGCTGGGGCAATGGCAAAATCAGGTGTCAGAACTGGCCGAATTGGGCTTTGGCAAGGCAGATTTGATTGTGGCTGTGCCGCAATGCTGGGTCGATGTGGATACGCTGGATGATCTGGATGCCGCCGCTGCCGCGTTTCGTGTAACCCACGGATTTCGTTTGAGAATTGCCACGAAATACCACCGTCTGGTGCGTGATTTTCTGCGCGATAATGGCGTGGCGGATTATCAGTTGGTCGATAGTCAGGGCGCCACGGAAGGCACCGTCAAGAATGAAACCGCCGAGGCGATTGCCGATATCACCTCATCGGGCGATACGTTGCGGGCTAACCATTTGAAAATATTGCAAGATGGGCTGATTTTGCGGTCGCAGGCGACGCTTTATAAATCGAGATCAGCCGATTTGGGCGAGCGGGACCGGGCAACGCTGTCTGAACTGCGGCAAAAGCTGAAGGTTTAGCCCGGAATCTTGTACAAATTGTACAAAATAGGGGGGTGTTTTGTACAACATGCCCCTCGTGACATTAAAAAATCAGAATTTTGACTCGTGTCAAAGCAAAACCCGCCCATATGGGGCAGGATTCAGCGGTCGTTAACCAAAGCGTTTCGTCGTATCCACAGATTCAAAACCGGCGAAACGCTCTTAGTAAGGAGGTCTGACAATGGTTGAGAAAACTCATATCTCGGGTTTGTGGCCGGCACTGTACGAACCATTCCGCAACATGGGAACGCGCATGGCCGAATGGCTGGCTCCGGCTTCGGATGCGTCATCGGATGATGATGCATATCGGATCACGGTTGAACTGCCGGGGGTCAGTGAAAAGGATATTGATGTCTCGGTGCATGACGGTGTTGTCTGTGTGAAAGGTGAAAAAACATCCGAGCGCGAGGAGAAGGGCGATACCTGGTTTTTCTCGGAGCGTCAGTATGGATCGTTCAGCCGTAGTTTTCGCCTGCCAGCGGATGCGGATGGCGATAAGATTGATGCCAAGCTGAAGGATGGGGTGCTGTCGATCAAAGTGCCCAAAAATGCCCCGGATAAACCCAAAGCGCGGAAAATCAAAATTGGTAAGGGGTAGCGCGCCCGGCTTTTATGTGCGGGCTGATCGGATCAGCGGCGTGCTGTGAAATTACAGCGCGCCCTGATTGATGGCAATGACATAGCCGATGGCCCCGGCGATAAGGGCGCCGGTGAGGATGGCGAGGGCGATTTTGATCCTTGAATAGGGGCGCTCGCCCTGAACCCGGCCGGTGCGGCCGTTGACCACGAAACGGTAGGTCTCGCCCCGGTATTTGTACGCTGCGAGCCAGACCGGAAGCAGGATATGTTTGAAGGTGACGTCGCTGATTTGGGTCTGGATGTCATGGATGCGCTGACGGTCGCCGCCGATGTCGAATTTGACGTCGCGGGCGATGAGGCGGTCCATCTGGGCGCGGGCCTCGGTATATCCGTCGGGCAATTCAACCGTATAGGCCTCGGCGCGAAACCCGGCGAGGTATTCGGGGCGGTAAGGCTCAAGTGCCGAGAGGTCCCACGGCTCAAGCGCGTCGGTGAAGCGTTTGGGCAGGGATTTTGAGGCCAGCACCAGAACGTCGTCAAAAAACCGCGCCACCCGGCCTGAAACGCCGCGCCAGCGCACCTTGGCGACGCGCATTTGCTGGCGTTTGCCGTTGCGGGTGACGGTGCGGGTCTCATAGTAGACGGTGCCGCGCTCACCGCGATAGGCGGATTTTGTGTCGGCGTCGAATGTCCAGTAGGGCACATAGATGCCCTGCATTTTACGCCCCTTGCGGGCAAATTCGCGCAAGCCCCCGGGGGCGAACCACAGGCTGCCGAGCCAGTGGGTCATGGAAGTGCGGGCGGCGCGCTCATCAAAGCTGAAGGGCAGGAGGCCGCGCGGTTTGATATGGCGGCTGGTGCCGGTATCGGTGACAATCGGCGTGGCGCAGAACGGGCACTCAGTTGCGTGGATATTGGCGTCAAACTCAAATCGTGCGGCGCAGTTGGGGCATTGCACGACCCGGGTTTCCTCGACCTCCTGATCCGGGAGTTGCTGTGCCAGAGCGGCTTGAAAATCAAGCTCGGTGAGGGTGGATTTCCACGGGTTGACCGGGTCTATTTCACTGGTGTCGCCGCAAAAATCGCAGATCAGCAGGCCCTTATCGGGCGCAAAGCGATAATCGGCGCCGCATTGGTTGCAGGGGAAGCGGTGCTCGGCGGTGGGGGGATCACTGGAGGCGTCGGACATGGGGGAACCCGTGGGATTTTTGAGTATTTATGGAAAAATGAAAGGGATGCATCAGTCCATGGGCGGTGGTGGTGGGGGCAGGACGGTGAAGAGTTGTGCCAGCTCAGTCACGTCTTCTGCGCGTTTCCAGCCATCTTGCCCGGCGGTCCAGACCTGGGTTTCGCGGGTGAGGCCACCGTCACCGGCCATGCGGCCAAGGGAAGCGCGGGAATAGGGCCCGTGGGTTTTGCCGCTCTCGGCGATGTGCCAGACGTGCTCGGCGGGCGGCGGCGGCGGTGGCGAGGCCGGCTGTGACATGGGGCGCGCCCCCCACGGGCCTTGTTGCATTTGCTGCGCCATGGCCATGCCCATTCCCATGCCAAGGCCAGCGCCCATGCCGCCGCCGCCGTTGGGATTGCTGGCCGCAGCGGTCATGGCTTCGGCGGCAGAGTATTGCGTGAATTTGCCCAAATCCCCGGCAAGGCCCATGGAGGTGCGCTTATCAAGGGCGGCCTCGACGGCGGCGGGCAGAGAGATGTTTTCGATATAAAGCTCGGGGATCATCAGCCCGTATTCGGTGATGGTTTCCGAGATGGCGGTGGCAATCAGTTTGCCCAGATCGGCGGTGTTGGCGGCCATATCCAGCACCGGGATACCGGCGCTGGCAATCACCCGCGAAAACTCCTGCACGATGATGTTGCGGATCTGATAGCTGATCTCGTCCATGGTGAACTCGCCGTCGGTGCCGACGATTTCTGTGAGGAACCGCGCCGGATCAGAGACCTTGACGCTATAGGTGCCGTAGGCGCGGATGCGGGTGGGGCCAAATTCAGGATCGCGCAGCATGATGGGGTTTTTGGTGCCCCATTTCAGGTCATTAAACCGGGTGGTGTTGACAAAATACACTTCCGACTTGAACGGGCTTTTGAAGCCGTGATCCCAGTTTTGCAGGGTTGTCAGGATCGGCATGTTGTTGGTTTCCAGCATGTAAAGGCCGGGGGTGAAGACATCTGCGAGCTGACCTTCGTGGATGAACACCGCAGATTGGCCTTCGCGCACGGTGAGTTTGGCACCGTATTTGATCTCATGGTCTTCGCGCTCAAACCGCCAGACCATGGTGTCGCGGGTGTCGTCTGTCCAGTGGATGACGTCGATGAATTCACCGGCTAAAAAATCGAAAATTCCCATGTTGTGGGTCTCCTTTTGGCTTTCAGGATGGGCCGCTTTGCCCCAGTATCAGGCGTTGCAGAATCGGGCGGGCCTCGGCGGCGGTCATGCCGGGGCTGAGGGCGGGGTTGTAGAGAAGGCGCAGCATTTCTTCGTCCTGGGTGGTAAGCAGGGCAAATTCATCGTCATCATTGAAGATCGAGGGCCGGGCGCGGGGGCTGTCATTGGCAAGGCCCAGCCCTTGGGCAATCTCTTCGTGGACGCACGATTGGAACAGCAGGGGCGGGTGCTCGGCGCGGATAAAGGCGATGGCGCGGTTGTAGCTGTATTTGTTGTCGACACTGGAAAACGCCACCACCAGACAATGGGTCGAGCGTGGCAGATTGCGGAAAACCGTCAATGAGGACGGATCAATCCCGGGGACGATTTGCTTGATGCGGGTCACGGCCTCGGCGCGGTCGTCCTCGCCCATGATCAGGACGTGGAAATTTGCATTGCGGTTGCTGGCGATGATCGGGTGGCCGGTGATGCGGGCCAAGCGGGTGGTGTAGCCGTTGACGAGGGCAATATCTGATGCGCGCTGTAAGGGCGGTACGGAGGCGCCAAACTCGACCGAGAGCCGCACCGGGGTGGTCCATTTGCGCAGGGCCCCGGATTTGCCGTCGGAGCGTTTGAAGCCGCCGCCCGGGGCATATTCATCGTAGAATACGATCTGTTCGAAATTGCGCAAAAGATCGGTGTCGGTATAGGGCGTGTCAAAGCCGCCGCCATCGGTGCGCAGCAGGCCTTGGGTTAACAGGCTCTCTTGCAGGCGGCTATAATAACGGGCCAGTTTTTGACTTTTCTCAGAGGGGGCGGGCGTGGCGGGAATGACCACCGGGCCGGGATCGGGATCAGGGCCAGTTATCGGGGCATCGGGCGCGGGGACGCAGGCGGAAAGGGCCATCAGCCCCGCCGCCAGCAGTGTTCGCCGTCTTTGCCGTTGCCCCTGCATCGTCGCGTATCAGCCCTTGGGAACCGCAGTGCCGGCGTTGTCGCCAACCCCGTCTTTGCGCGATTTGGCCGAGGCCAGAGTATCGCGCAGCTCGGCTTCCATTTTCTTCAGCTCGATCTCGGCCTCGGCGCGTTTGGCTTTGCCTTCGTCGGCGATGGCCAGCGAATCCTCGATGGTGCCGATCAGGGCCGCGTTGGCCTGTTTCACCGCCTCGATGTCGAACACGCCGCGCTCCATTTCCTCGCGGATCATTTTGTTGGAGGTGCGCAGGTTTTCGGCGTTGGCGGTGAGCAATTCATTGGTCAGATCATTGGCATCACGCACCGCCGCTGCCGCCTGAGCCGAGCGTTGCATGGTGACGGCCTGCGCCAGTTGGGTTTCCCAAAGCGGCACGGTGTTGACCAGGGTTGAGTTGATTTTGGTCACAAGGGATTTATCATTTTCCTGCACCAGCCGGATCGAGGGCAGCGATTGCATGGTGACCTGACGGGTCAGTTTCAGGTCATGCACCCGGCGTTCCAGATCGTCACGCGCGGCGCGCAGATCGCGCAGTTCTTGCGCCCGCATCACCTGATCTTTTTCAGCCGCATCCGCCACGGCTTTTTCACGGGCAGGAATATCTTCTGCGTCCAAAAGGCGCAGCTTCTCCGTGCCTGCGGCGATATAAAGCGCCAGCTCATCGTAGAAATCGAGGGTTTTTTCATAGAGCTTATCAAGCGATTTGATGTCTTTCAGCAAGGTGGTTTCGTGATCCAGCAGATCCTCGGTGATCTTGTCGATCTGGCTTTGCACGGTTTCAAACCGGGCGGTGAATTTAGCGAAAGGTGCTGCGCGGCCCAGAAGTTTTTCCCACCAGCTACGTTTGCGGCGCACGTCCAGTTCCGAGACCGAAAAGCCACGGATGGTGGTGACGATACCGCGCAGGCTGTCGCCCGCCGGACCCACATCTTTGTTGCGCACGCCGTCAAGCATGGATTGCGAGATGACCTGCAATTCCGCCTGCGCGCCCGAGCCGAACGAGACGATGGAATTGGTATCATTCATGTCAATTTCGGCCATGCGTTTGGTAATCTCGGCGCTGACCGGCGCGTCGGCGTCTTTGAGGGGCACGATGGCGGCGGCATCGGCGGGTTCGGGCAGGATGACGGCAGTGGCTTTTTCAACCTCGGCGAGGGTGGTTTGGGCCTTTTGGCGGGTGGTTTCAGACATGCAAGTCCCCTTTGGTGTGATCAATTTGGGTGTCAATTTATTATTTAAGCTGGATGCCCTCACGGCCAAGACGGTCTCGCAGGACCTCAATCTCAATCTCAAGATCGTCTTGGTTGTTCTCAAGCAGTTTGGCGGTTTTGGCGGTGAAATTTTGTTCCAGATCGGTGAGCAGGTTCAGGTAGCTATCGCGCGCCGCACTGTCGGGCGCGCGGGCGTTGATGTCGGCGAATTTGATCGTCGCGTCGCGGGCACCTGAGAGATAAACCCCGAGATATTTGCGCGCCGCTGTCAGGTCGCGCGGATCATCCTGGATGGCGCTGAGCATGGTGCGCACGGTGGTTTGGAATTGGGCAACGCGGGCCTTGGCCGCGCGGTCACCGCTGCGCGAAATGGCATCTGACATGGCGGTAAGGCGGGCCTCGGCCTTGTCAATGGCGGCGGTGGCGCGGTCGGATTGGAATGTATCCATGCCCGCCATGCCTTTGCTTTTCAGCGGATCAAGCCCAAAGGCGAGGCTGTGCAGAACAGCCCCGACAAACCCGGTTATGAGCGGGGCAAACAGGCCGCTGGTGCTGGCCATGCCAGCGATGGTCAGGCCAAACCCGGTAAGCAGCGAGCCAAGAATTTTGCGCGGCAGGGCCGGGCGGCGGGCGATTTTGCGGGCGTCATAGGCGGCTTGCGCGGTCAGGCCCTCGCGGGTGAGCCAAGCAGCAAGCAGCAGCAGGCCAAGGGCAATCAGATTAAGCGCCAGCGCATTGGCGCCATTGCCAAAGGCCTGCCAGATTAGCGGCAGCGGCGCGATGAACAACAGCTTGGCCCGGAAACTGCCACGTTTTGCGGCAGGCGGGGCAGAGCGGGCTGTGGGGGCTTGGGTGTCACTGTCGGGGCTGAATTTACCGCCAAATCGCTGCGCCATTCAAACGCCCCCCGCGATGGTGACATAGAGGATCAGCAGGATCAGCAGGGAAAATGCCAGTTTTTGCAGTCCGGTCTCTGTCATCTCTGCCCGCCTTATTGCGTTAATTACATGGGTTAATCTATGCGATTGCCGGGGGGCTTGCTAGGGGGAAGTTTTTTGGCGGTGGCGCAGGTGTTAGCGCGCGCGTGGGTTTCACCCACCCTACGGGGAAGTTTGGCGGTGGCGCAGGGTGGATTTTCCGGGCTGGCGCCGTTCTCGCCTGAAACGCTCCGCCGGAGCGTTTCCGAGACGGCTCAAACCCCACCCTACATGTTTATCTCATGCGGCGCTCGGTGTTGAGTTTGCGGGCATAGCCGGATTGGATCACCTCGACCAGCACCAGCACCACTACCGAGAAATAGAAGGTGGTTTTGGACATCGGGATCACCTCATGGCCGAAGAATTTCAGCGCCAGCGTCGGATCGTCATTGGCATGTGCCGCCGCTTGGCCCGCTTCGCCCAAAAGCACCACGCCGACGATCAGCAGGATAAAAAGGCCCAGCACCTCATACATGCGGTTTTTCTCCAGGAACCGCGTGACGGTGTCGGCCAGCGCCAGCATCGCCAGCCCCGAGATCAGGATGGCGATGGCCAGCACGACAAAGACATCGGTGATTGCCAGCGCGGAAAGCACTGAATCGAATGAGAAAATAAGGTTCATGATCACAATCATCACCACCACGCCAACGGCGGATTTATTGGATTTATCGCCCGCACTGGCCCCCAGATCGGTCACCGATAACATATGCCCAATTTCGTTTACGGCGGTGTAGATGATGAAGATGCCGCCGACGATAAAGACGCAGGTTGCGAAATTAACACCGCCCTCCAGAACATCGGTCCAGGTGAATATCCAGAACGGCTCGGCCATGGCACCGATTAGGCGGATCATCACAAAAAGCAGCACCACACGCAGGATGACGGCGATAATGATGCCCCAAAAGCGCACGGATTTTTGTTTGTCTTTCGGCGCGCGCTGGGATTCGATTGAGATGTAGAGCAGGTTGTCAAACCCCAGCACGGCCTGCAAGAAGCACAGCATCAGAAGGTTGCCAAGGTTTTGAACGGTCAGAAGATCGGCCATATTCAGAGTCCTGTTTTAATCACCATTACCGCAGCTATAGCGCGGCTTGGCGGTGAAAACAAAATGAAACCGGGATCGGCGCTATGTGCGCCGCTTGCGTTTTGGCATGGGGCGGGGTTTGGGTTTTGGTTTCAGCTTGGGTTGTGGGCTTTCGCCGCCCTCGGGGCCCAACTGATCGCGCAGCACGCGGGCGCGGACCTCTTCCACCGCGCCGGATTTGAGCTGACCCAACTGGAACGGCCCGTATGACACCCGGATCAGGCGATTTACCGTCAGGCCCACGGCCTCCATCGCGCGGCGTATTTCGCGGTTTTTACCCTCGCGGATGGCGACAGTGACCCATGCGTTGGCGGCTTTGGTGCGGTCAAGTGTGACATTCATCGGCTGAAACCGCTCGCCATCACTGGTGATGCCTTTGCGCAATGGCTCAAATGTTTCATCGGTGGGGCGGCCACGCACGCGCACCCGGTATTTGCGCACCCAGCCGGTTGAGGGCAGCTCAAGCTTACGTTTGAGGCCGCCGTCATTGGTCAGTAGCAAAAGCCCCTCGGAATTGAGATCAAGCCGGCCGATGCCCATCACGCGCGGCAGATCACCCGGCAGGGCGTCAAAGATATTGGCGCGGCCCTGTTCGTCATTGGTGGTGCAAACCAGGCCGGTGGGCTTGTGATAAAGCCACAGGCGCGCGGGCTCAGGCGCGGACAGGGGTTTGCCATCGACGATGATCTTGTCCGATGGCGTCACATTCAACGCGGCGCGGCTGATTTTCTCGCCATTGACCGTCACGCGGCCAGCTTCGATCATACGCTCGGCATCGCGGCGCGAGGCAAGCCCGGCGCGGGCGATAACCTTGGCGATACGCTCGCCGGGGGGGGGATTGGTGCTCATGAAAGCGGCATAGAGGATTCGCCGACCTTGCGAAAGTGGCGATGACGGGGCAAAAGCCCCTATGACGTTTAAAAGCCATATGCAGGCAGCGCTGGAAGAGGCCCGCGCCGCTGGGGAGCGCGGCGAGGTGCCGGTGGGCGCGGTGCTGGTGGATGCGCAGGGTGTGGTGGTGGCGCGGGCGGGCAACCGGACACGGGAGATGAGCGACCCCACGGCACATGCGGAAATTCTGGTGATCCGCGAGGCCTGTGCCCGCGCGCAAAGTGAGCGGCTGCCGGGGCATGATCTTTATGTGACGCTGGAGCCTTGTGCGATGTGCGCCACGGCTATTTCCGCCGCCCGGATCAAGCGGCTGTATTACGCGGCGGCGGATGCAAAATCTGGCGGTGTGGCCCATGGCGCGCGGGTGTTTGCCCATGCCCAATGCCACCACGCACCAGAGGTTTATGATGGCATCAGCGCACAGGCGGCAGAAGACATTCTAAGCGCGTTTTTCAAGGCGCGGCGATAGCCCGTTCACAAGGCGGGCCGCGCCTGAGAGGTTTACCAGTCGATGAACTCTTCAAAGCTTTCAACCGACACGCGCCACCAATCGAGCGTGTCCTGAAAATTTTTGCTGCCGACGCCCTCATAATCAAGGTTCACATCCATTTCCAAAAACGGATCGCCCTCGTCATCAATATAGGCCCGGGAAAAACGTTTATTGCGGTTCCACTCGTTTATTTTCGCGGCCGATATGCCATTTGACAGGTTATATCCGGCCTTGAAGATCAGGGATTTGCAATTTGTATTATCCGTGCAGCCATAGAAATAGACGTTGAAAGTGGTGCTCGATACCTTGCCCGAGATTTTTGGATCACCGTCGGAATCCTGTTCCATTGTTGCAGTGTAGCCAAACTCATGTACGGCCTGCAAAACTGTGTATGCGTTTGTCGCGGTAACCTCCGCAAGGCTTGCGGTGCCCAATATTGCCGTTGCCGCGATACCGCCGATCAACCCCAAATTGATGTTCATTATATGATCCTTTACTGTAAATATTTGCGTCCGGTCCCAGTGAAACAATTTTGCCGCCGTTAGTCAAATGGGCAATTTGTCAGGCCACCATGGCCTCGGCTTTTTTCAGATCAACACTGACCAGTTGGCTAACCCCCTGCTCGGCCATTGTGATACCAAACAAACGGTCCATCCGGCTCATGGTGACGGCATGGTGGGTGATGATCAAAAACCGCGTCGCGGTGCGGCGGCACATTTCTTCCAGCAAGTCACAAAACCGGCCGACATTGGCATCATCCAAAGGCGCGTCGACCTCATCAAGCACACAGATCGGCGCGGGATTGGCCAGAAACACCCCAAAGATCAGCGCCAGCGCGGTGAGGGTCTGTTCGCCGCCCGATAGCAGGCTGAGCGTGGCCAGTTTTTTACCCGGCGGCTGGCACATGATCTCAAGGCCGGCCTCAAGCGGGTCATCGCTCTCAACAAGTACCAGATTGGCCTCGCCGCCGCCAAAAAGATGTTTGAACAACATCGAGAAATTGCTGTTGACCTGCTCGAAGGCGGTCAAAAGCCGCTCGCGGCCTTCGCGGTTGAGGCTGGCAATGCCACTGCGCAGGGCTTTGATCGCCTCTTCCAGATCGGTCTTTTCAGCCACCAGATTGTCATGCTCCTCGCGCACCTCGCGCGCGTCTTCCTCGGCCCGCAAATTGACCGCGCCAAGGGCCTCGCGCTGACGTTTGAGCCGGTTGACGTCGGATTCGATGGCATCGGCACCCGGCATGTTATCGGGGTCGGTTTTCAGGTCGTGCAGCAGGTTTTCCGGGGTGGTTTCATGATCTTCCTCAATCCGCGCGGCGGCGTGGGTCAGCACCTCGCGGGCGGCCTCAACACGGGCCTCCGAGCGGGCGCGGGCCTCGCGGGCCTCAGACGCGGTGCGCTCAGCGTCGCGCTCGGCCACGATCGCCTGACGGGCGGTGCCTTCGGTGGTGGAAAGCGCGTCGGTGGCCTCGGCTTTGCGTGCCTCAGCGGTGGTGATGGCACCGCTTAGCTGGGCGCGCTGATTGGCAATCTGATCTGGGACAAGGGTCGCGGTTGCCAGCTCTTCTTCAGAGGTTTTCTTGCGCTCGGCCAGCTCAACACTGCGCTTTTCCGCCGTCTCAAGTCGCAGGCGCCAGCCGCTGAGTTCCTTGGTCACTTCCTGCGCGCGGCGGGTGCGGTTTTCGCCCTCGCGGCGCAGCTCATCATGGGCGGAACGCTTGGCCATCATCGTCATGCGCGAGGCCTCAACGGTGAGTTTGACATCCTCCACATCGGCGCGCGCAGCGTCAAGATCACCCAGATCAGACAGGCCTTTTTCGGCCTCACCAAGCTGCTTGCGCGCGGCCAGCGCCTCTTCTTCGTGGCGGGTAACGGCAAGGCCCAGCGCCTCAAGCCGTGAGCCAGCCAGATTGCGCTCGGCCTCGGCCCGCGACAAGGCACGGTTGGCCTCGTTCACCGCCGTATCGGCGGCGCGGCGGGCCTCACGCGCCTCGGCATCGGCGCGGGTCAGATCCGCCAGTTGCGCGCGCAGGGCCTCGTGCGCGTCTTTGGCACCGTCGGCATGGGCGGTGGCCTCAGACAGTTCTTTTTTCAGTATTTCCAAGCGGTTAAGCTGTTGCAGGCGCAAGGCCGCCGCACTTGGGGCATCCTCGGCCCAGGCGCGGAACCCATCCCAGCGCCACAGATCGCCCTCACGGCTCACCAGCCGCTGGCCGGGTTTCAGCAGCACTTGCAGACGCGGGCCATCCTCGGAATCAACCAGCCCGATCTGGCCCATGCGGCGGGTCAAAACATCCGGCACCGAGACGTGATTTGAGAGCGCAGACACCCCATCGGGCAGGGCCTGGGTGTCGGTATAGCTGGTAAGCACGATCCATCCAGAAGGGCCATCGCCCTCAACCTCGGGGGCGCGCAGATCGTCGGCAAGGGCCGCGCCCAGCGCCTTCTCATAGCCCTGTGCCACCTGCAGGCGGTCGATGATCTGGCCACCTTCGGCGGTGTCGCGCTCCAGCAGTTTGGCCAGCGCTGAAACCTCGGCGCTGAGCGCGTTCAGCTCGCCTTCCGCCTCGGAGCGGTCCACCCGGGCGGCGGTTTCGCGGGCCTGCGTTTCGGTGCGGGCCTCATCGGCGGCAATCAAAGCGGCCTCGGCGGATTTGGCGGCAATGGTCGCCGCATTTTCGGCCTCTATGGCGGTTTCATGGGCGGCGTTAGCATTGGTTAAGGCGGTTTGCGATGTGGCCACAGCCTCGCGGGCATTTGCGGCCGCAGAATCGCTGCGCTCAAGGGTTTTTTGGCTGTCGCTAAGCAGGCGGGCGGCGGATTGGTGACGCGCCGAGAGGCGGGCCATGTCTTCGGTCAGTTGGCTTAAATCGCTTTCGCGCTGTTGCAGGATGCTGGCGGCATCGCGGGCCTCATCGGCGGCGGCGTCCATTTTGGCGTCGTGGCCCTCACCCGCTTTGGCCAGCTCGCGGGCCTCCCATTCCAGCCGCTCGATGGTGTCGCCCGCGTCGCGGTTGAGACCGGATTCGCGGGCGATGTCATGGGCAAGTTGCTGGATACGGTTTTCCAGCGTGGTGATGCGGTCGCGCGCGCCGGCCTCCTGATCGCTTAAGCTATCGCGCTGCACTTGCAGACGTTGCAAAAGCGCCGCCGCGATGGCCTCTTCTTCGCGCAAGGGGGGCAGGGCGGCGTCGGCCTTGGCGCGCTGAGCGGCGGCCTCGCGGGCGGCACTTTCAGCGCGCGACGCGGCGGTGGTACGCTCGCGCAGCTCGTCTTCGGTAACGGCGCGGGCCTCGTCGGCCTCTTTCCAGCGGCGATAGAGCAACAGGCCCTCGGATTGGCGCAGCTCTTCGCCGATGGCGCGATAACGTGCCGCTTGGCGGGCCTGACGGGCGAGCGCAGACAGTTGCGCTGCAAGCTGTTCGATCACGTCATCGACGCGGGTGAGGTTGGTCTCGGCACCGCGCAATTTAAGCTCGGCCTCGTGGCGGCGTTGATAGAGGCCAGAAATGCCAGCGGCCTCTTCCAGAATACGGCGGCGGGCCTTGGGTTTGGCGTTGATCAGCTCGGCAATCTGGCCTTGCCGCACCAGAGCGGGCGAATGCGCGCCGGTCGAGGCATCGGCAAACAGCATCTGCACATCGCGGGCGCGCACATCCTTGCCGTTAACCTTATAGGCCGAACCCACATCGCGGGTGATTCGGCGGATGATCTCAATATGGTCGTCATCGTTGAAACCTGCGGGCGCGAGGCGGTCGGTGTTGTCGATATAAACGCCGACCTCAGCAAAATTGCGCGCCGGGCGGGTGGCGGCCCCGGCAAAGATCACGTCCTCCATGCCGCCGCCGCGCATGGCGGTGGGGCGGTTTTCACCCATCACCCAGCGCAGCGCCTCAAGCAAGTTGGATTTACCACAGCCGTTTGGCCCCACCACGCCGGTAAGGCCGTCCGCAATGATCAGGTCGGTCGGGTCAACGAAGCTTTTGAAGCCGGTCAGTCTGAGCTTTGAAAATTGCAAAGGCGCGCCCTTGGGGTGATTCCGATTGATCCTGAATGTGACGGGCGTGAAAGGCCCCTGTCAACGGGAAACCCCAAGATAAGGGTGTATCGGCACAGTTATCCACAACATATTGCGTTATATTGCATCAGCCATGCAGGCAGGCCGGGAAGTGGACAGAGTTCAACCGGCGCAGCACGAAAGTTTGGCAACATCCCTGTCAAACGTCTGGGCGGCAAGTTTCAGCCCTTCTACGGTGGTGAGATAAGGGAAAATCATCGCCCCAAGATCGACGTAAGTCATGCCCGCTTTGATCGCCATGGCGGCGGTTTGGATGCTGTCTGCACCCTCAGGGGCAAGGATATGCGCGCCCAGCAGTTTTTTGCTGTGCTTGTCAGCCACCAGCTTGATCAACCCACGGGTATCGCGGGCGGCCAGAGCGCGGGGGACATGCTC
>CAZZKL010000072.1:0-15029 GCA_964655135.1 uncultured Roseovarius sp.
GGATAGACAGAGGCGGACTCAAGGTAAATCCGCATATTATCAATATTTTCTTGGTGCTGTGTAAGCAGGTACCGCCAAATGCGTTTCGCGCTTGAGCCGGATTGCAGGCCGAACGCGAAACGCTTTCAGGTGGGGTGGGTTTCAGGCCCTAGCCGGAAGGTGTCAAAGTGACATTGATTCCATAGTCATAAACAAGCTGGCCACCATAATAGGCGGTGGTGATGATCAACACGGCCAACAGCAACTCTATCACAACGATGGCCAGAGTTTTGGCCTGATTTAAGGCGATTTTCCGATACCAGGCGAATACCCGGATAGCCCCCCATATGGCCAGCACGATACCAGTGACACTCCCCAGCATTTCGTGCAGTCCTGTCTGACTTTCAGACGCGCCTGCCGCTTCGGCCATTTCCATCGCCATGTCCCCAAATAAGAAGGCAATAATTGCTGAGACACCAGCAAGAAGCGCAAGGCCTGCGGACAGGTTGGAAATTGCACCCCGTCCATCAAGCGGCACATTCTTCAGCCGGGCATATAGGTCAAGCCCCGCCAGACTCATAAAGAAGACAATCGGGAAATGGACGGCAAGCGGGTGGATTTGCTGAATTGGGATCATGGGTATTTCCTTGGGTTTTGTGCTGATGTTATCGAACGGCGTTCTAGTGGACCGTTTGGGTAGATTGAAGTGAAATTATGATTTGGACTGTGTTGCTTACATAAGGCTTACAAATTAGGAATTGGTAACCGGCTATGCGCCCGCAATATTTGCCATCACCTGCAATGTGCCACGGCCCTCACCGGCGCAATATTACGCGGCAATTTGGCTGATACCGGCTTTCTTTAAGATATAGATTTGAGTACGGTGCCCTTGAATCAGATGGTGAGGGTTCGTGTTGGTGGTTTGATCCTTTTGGATTTCGATACTGGCAGGTGCGCGGGCTATATCGGCCTGCTTTTTGAAACCGGTTGTTACGCCGCCGCGCAGGCAGGTTTGATCCGCAAGGCAGGGTCGGATTGAAAGGAGGGGCAGATGGGTGAAGATGAACAGCTTAACGCCTCCGAGGCCGAGCGTGAAGACGATGCCTATGTGCTGGACAAGCACGATGTGGCGCGGATCATTCAGGCGGTTGATCAAGGCGATCAAAAGCGGCTGCTGCAAGAGATGGCGCCGCTGCACCCGGCCGACATCGCCGACCTTCTGGAACAGATCAGCGCCTTTGACCGCCGCCGCCTGATTGCGCTTTATGGCGCTGAGTTTGACGGTGAATTGCTGTCAGAGCTGGACGAATCTATCCGCGAAGAAGTGATCAACCTGCTGCAGCCCGAGGTGCTGGCCGAGGCGGTGCGCGATCTTGAATCCGACGATGTTGTTGATCTGGTTGAAGACCTTGAGGCGGATCAGCAAGAGGCCATTCTGGAGGTGCTGGAAGACAGCGACCGGGCCGCGGTTGAGCATTCCCTGACTTACCCTGAGTTTTCCGCCGGTCGTCTGATGCAGCGCGAGGTGGTGATGGCGCCCGAGCATTGGAATGTCGGTGAAACCATTGATTACCTGCGTGATCAGGATAACCTGCCCGAGCAGTTTTACCATGTTATTCTGGTTGATCCCCGGCTCAAGCCGGTTGGCTATGTCACCCTTGGAAAGCTGATGGGCTCGCGCCGCGAGGTGCTGCTTAAATCTATTCTGGAAGAGACGTTTCATACCATCCCGGTTGCTCAGGATGAGGCGGATGTGGCTTATGCGTTTAATCAGTATCACCTGATTTCCGCGCCGGTGGTGGACGCGGATGACCGGCTGGTGGGGGTGATCACCATTGATGATGCGATGGTGGTGCTGGACGAAGAACATGAAGAAGACATCATGCGCCTTGCCGGGGTTGGCGAGGGTGCCCTCAACGATAATATCTATGAGACCACCAAACAGCGTTTCCCATGGCTGGCGGTCAATCTGGTGACGGCGATACTGGCCTCATTGGTGATCGCGCAGTTTGAAGTGATCATTGCGCAGTTTGTGGCGCTGGCCGTATTGATGCCGATTGTGGCCTCGATGGGCGGCAATGCCGGCACCCAAAGCCTGACGGTGGCGGTGCGGGCGATTGCGACCAAGGATTTGACCGGATCAAACGTCTGGCGGGTGATCCGGCGCGAGGTTCTGGTGGGGCTGATCAACGGCATGATCTTTGCGGTGGTGATGGGGATTGTCGGGATGATCTGGTTTGGCGGGCCGGTGTTGGGCTATGTGATTGCCGCCGCGATGGTGATCAATCTGGTTGTTGCCGGGCTTGCGGGCACGGTGGTGCCGGTGACATTAGAGCGTATGGGGATTGATCCGGCGCTGGCCTCGGGCGCGTTTGTAACCACCGTCACCGATGTGGTGGGATTTTGCGCCTTTCTGGGGCTGGCAGCGGTGTTTTTACTATGACGGATTTGGCCGGGATCAAGGCCGCGGCGCGCAAGGCCGCGTTTGCCCGGCGCAAGGCGGCGCATGAGGCCCATGGCACAGGTCGTTCCGGGCTGTTGTCCGAGGTGCTTGCGGGCTATCGCGGTGTTGCGATGTCGGGGTTTTTGGCGATCCGCACCGAGATTGATCCGCTTCCGGCGATGGCAGAAGCCGCCGCCTATGGCCCGGTGGGCGTGCCGGTGATACAGCGGTTGGGCCTGCCGCTTAAGTTCTCAAAATGGGAGCCGGGATGTGCGCTCAAGGACGGGCCGTTTGGCGCGATGGTGCCCAAAGTGGCGGATTATTTTGAGCCTGAAATTCTGATCGTGCCGCTGGTGGCATTTGACCGCTCTGGCGGGCGTCTGGGCTATGGCGGCGGGTTTTATGACCGCACGCTGGAATTGCTCAGAAGCAAACGCGCGACCTTGGCCATCGGTTTTGCCTACGCGGCGCAGGAGGCGGATGACCTGCCGCTGGAGCCCACCGATCAGCCGCTGGATATGCTGGTGACCGAACGGGAAGTAATCACGTTCTAAGCAGGGAGTTTACTGATGGCAGAGCATGACTATACCGCCCGGGTTGTCTGGACCGGCAATCGCGGGGACGGCACGGTGAGTTACCGCAGCTACGCGCGGACCTGGAATGTTGAGACACCCGGCAAGCCGGTGATCCAATGCTCGAACGATCCGTTGCTGGGCGGCGACCCGGAGCTGCACAACCCCGAGGATATGCTGATCTCGGCGCTGAGTGCCTGTCATATGCTGTGGTTTTTGCATCTGGCCAGTGATGCGGGCATTGCGGTAACGGCCTATGAGGACGCGCCTTTGGCGGTGGGCGAGACCGATGCCAAAGGGGCCAGCCGGTTTTTGCGCGCCACGTTAAGGCCAAGGATTGAAGTGCCTGAGGGGACGGATTTAGCACAGGCGGATGCGCTGCATTCCGAGGTGCATAAATATTGTTTCATTGCCCGCTCGCTGGCGTTTCCGGTGGACTACAAGGCGCGCTACCGGATTGCCAAAGGATAGGTTTTAATCCGGCTCAAAATCAAGAATATCCCCGGGCTTGCAGTCTAACGCCTCGCAAATCTTCTCAAGGGTTTCAAACCGCACCCCCTTGACCTTGCCGGATTTCAGCAAGGAGACGTTTTGCTCGGTGATGCCGACAATTTCGGCAAGCTGCTTAGAGCGCATCTTGCGCCGGGCCAGCATCACATCAAGGGTTACGACAATCGGCATAGGGGGATGTCCCAATTCAGCGTTGTTCAAAACGTTTCGAGTTTAAGTTGAGACACAGGCTTAAACTCGAAACGCGCGATACATTTATATGTCATGTGCGTTTTGCCATATTGAAATTAATCAACAATATATCAAAACGCATTAGATAAAGGCCTGATTTTCATCCGCAAGGCGCGAGGCTTCCAGCATGATATGGCTTGCGGCGGTGATGACAAGCCCCACGATGATGGCATAGACATCGCTGTCCTCCAACGAGATTGACAGGTTGATTTGATTTCTCTGCGACAGGGTGATTAGCAATATATCCAGCGTTTCGGCAAATATACTGACCGGCGCCAGGCTAAGGATAATCAGGCCGATCCGGCGCAACCTGCGTGGTGTCGCAATGGTGAAAACACCTGAGTTGAGAAAGCCGCGAAACAACGCATGAACCTGAATGAGAAACACCAGCCCAAGAATATCGGGGCTGATCCAGATTAGCCCGATAAGCCATCTCATGGCCGGGTTAAGGGGCGGGACATCACCGGGGACTCCAATTTCTTTAAGCAGTTTCTCCATAAATCCCGCATTCCCCGATGCAATGCCCCAGAAAAGATAAATCAGCACCCCCGAGGCCAGCGCAATCGCCGCCGCACTGATCCAGACGCTAAGCCTTGATAATCGTTGCAATTTTGCCAACGCGCTGGGCGCGCTTGAGGCTTCCACAGCTTTCATAGCAATCTCCAATGTAAATTATACTTGTATTAATTATCGTAAAACAATAAGAAATACAAGCACAGCGCTATTGCTGGTGATTTAACACAGTTACGGAGAAAAACCATGCTTTTTCGAACAACCCTCCTATCAGGGGCTATTATATTGGGATTTGCAGTACAAAACGCATCGGCGCAAGAGCGTTGGTCGGGGGCGTATGGTGGGCTTTCCCTGAGCCTGAACGCCACTGATTCCAAAGTGAAAGGATCGGCGACGCATCGCTATAATAGTGATGTCATATCGCTTGGGTTTCACGGTGGGTACAACTTTGCCAGACAAAACGGGTTTGTCTGGGGACCGGATATTTTGCTGACCGGGCTGGATGCCTCGGGCCGCCGCACCGATGCGGCGTTGGGCAGCACCACCGCTAAGGGATCCTTCCTGCTCAGCCCGCGGGTGCGGGTTGGCTATGCCACTGAAAAAATGTTTTTCTATGGGTTGCTGGGGTTTGGGTTAAGTGATGTGGGCATCAAGGCGTCGGGATCGGGGGGGACTGATCTGGTTGTTGGCGGCGCTATCGGGGTTGGGATGGAATTTGCCACCAGTGATAAATGGTCGATCCGGGTTGAGGCGGTTAACTATGATCTGGGCACTACGGGGCGGACGGTCAATGGCGTCAGGACCTCTCAGAATAACAATATTCAACAGCTCAGCATCGGGCTATCGCGAAAGTTCTGAGTGAACAGGGGCAGGACGCCGCGCCGTTCTGCCCTTGCCCTTCCCGGTGTGGCCCCATAACACATTGCCATGAGATTGATGTTTTTAGGTGATGTAATGGGCCGCGCCGGGCGGCGGGCGGTGGCGGAAAATCTGCCACGGTTGCGCGCGGAATGGCGGCTGGATTTTATCGTGGTCAACGGCGAAAATGCCACTGGCGGCATGGGGCTGAGCGGCGATCATGCCAAGCTCATACTCGAGGCCGGGGCGGATTGTATCACGCTGGGCGATCATGCGTTTGACCAAAAGGACATGCTGCAATTCATCGAGCGTGAGCCGCGTATCATCCGCCCGCTCAATTTTGCCAAAAATGCACCGGGGCGGGGATACGGCGTGTTTACCGCCACCCGTGGGCGCAAGGTGCTGGTGACACAGGCCTTGGGGCAGGTGTTTATGAAGCGCGCGTTTGATGATCCGTTCTCGGCCATAGATGAGGTGCTGCGCAAGCATCCCCTTGGTGGTATGGTGCAGGCCACGCTGGTGGATATGCATTGCGAGGCGACAAGCGAAAAGATGGGCATGGGGCATTTTTGTGATACCCGTGCCAGTCTGGTTGTCGGCACCCATACGCATATCCCGACGGGTGATGCGCAAATCCTGCCCGGTGGCACGGCGTTTCAGGGCGATGCCGGGATGTGCGGCGATTACAACAGCGTCATCGGCATGGACAAGGTTGAGCCGATGCGGCGGTTCGTGACTGGCATGGGCAAAGGGCGGTTTACCCCTGCGCTGGACGAGGCCACATTATCGGGCGTTTATGTTGAAACCGATGACAAGACCGGCAAGGCCACATCTGTGCGGATGATCCGGCAAGGCGGGCGGCTGGAACAGGCGGCCCCGTGAACGGACGCACGGGTCTCACTGCAGCACTTATTGTCATGGGCATCGGCTGGGGCCTGTCTGTGCCGCTGACCAAGATGGCCGTAAGCACCGGCTATCAGCCATTTGGCCTGATCTTCTGGCAGTTGGTGATCGTGGTGTTGCTGCTGGCACCAATCAACCGGGCGCGGGGCAAATCCCTGCCGATGGGCCGGGCGCAGATTGAGATATTCCTGATGGTGGCCCTATTGGGCACCATCCTGCCCGATGCGGTGGCGTTTATGGTGGCGGTGCACCTGCCTGCGGGGGTGATGGCGATTGTGTTGTCAATCGTGCCGATGGTCACCTTTCCGATTGCGTTGCTGCTGGGCATCGACCGCTTCAGTTGGCTTAGAATCGGCGGGTTGATTTTTGGCCTGATCGGTATTCTGCTGCTGGTCGGCCCCGAGGCAAGCCTGCCCGAGCGCGCCATGGTGGCGTTTATCCCGCTGGCGCTGTTTGCGCCGGTTTGTTACGGCACCGAGGGCAATCTGGTGTCTTATTTCGGGATGCGCGGCATGGATGCGGTGCAGGTTTTGTTGGGCGCGTCTCTGATTGGGTTGGTGTTTGCCTTGCCGCTGGCACTGGCCACCGGGCAGTGGATTGATCCGCTGGTGCCCTGGGGACGGGCGGAATGGGCGCTGATTGGCAGCTCGGTGATTCACGGGCTGGTTTATACCGGCTATGTCTGGCTGGTCGGGCGCGCGGGATCGGTGTTTGCGGCACAGGTGGCGTATCTGGTCACCGGCTTTGGCGTGATCTGGTCGATACTGCTGCTGGGGGAAAGCTATTCTGCTTATATCTGGGCGGCGCTGGCGATGATGTTCGTTGGGATTTTTCTGGTGCAGCCGCGGGCACGGGAGTGATTGACCTAAGCCGCTGGACAATACCCGGGTAACGCGGATTTTTCTTGATATTGAACCCCCGGTCCCGACAGGTATAGGTAACGGGGCAAAGAATGGGAGCGCCGGGCATGTGGAATAAGTTACTGGACAAGTTTATCACGGCCCTTGTGCATCAGGGCACGCTGGATGTGACCTATCCGGATGGCAAAACCCGGCGCTATGGCGATGGCACCGGGACGCCGGTGGGTCTGCATCTGCATAATGCTGATATTGTGAAACGGATGATCCTGAACCCCGATCTTGCGGCGGGTGAGGGATATATGGAGGGCAGTCTTACGATTGACGGCGATGACCTGCATGGGTTTCTCTCATTGGTCAAGACGATGAAAGGCGCGGGGCGCGCGCCGCGTCTGCGCCGGTTTATGAAGCGGCTGCGCAAGCTTAAGCGGCGGATTTCACAGCATAATCCGGCGAGCAAAGCGCGCGAGAACGTCTCGCACCATTATGATCTTTCCGGCGAGATGTATGATCTCTTTTTGGATCAGGACCGGCAATATAGCTGTGCGTATTTCCGCAATCCTGAGGTTAGTCTTGAGCAGGCGCAGATCGACAAGAAAAACCACATCGCGCGTAAGCTGAGGCTTGAGCCGGGGCAAACGGTCTTGGATATTGGCTGTGGCTGGGGCGGGATGGGCCTGACGCTGGCGAAGGATTATGGCGCGCGGGTGACGGGCGTGACTTTATCGACCGAGCAATACGGCGTGGCCACGGCGCGGGCGCAGGAGGCGGAGCTAGAAGACCGCGCCGATTTTCGCCTGCAAGATTACCGCGATGTGACCGAGCGTTTTGACAGGATTGTGTCGGTCGGCATGTTTGAGCATGTGGGCGTGCCGCATTACCAAGAATATTTCAGTAAGATCAAAGAGTTGCTGGAAGAAGACGGCGTGGCGCTGATCCACACGATCGGGCGGTTTGGCCCCCCCGGTGCCACCAACCCGTGGATTGCCAAATACATCTTTCCCGGCGGGTATTCCCCGGCATTGTCCGAGATGATGGTGGTGATTGAGAAGTCGGGGCTTATGATCACAGATGTTGAGGTGCTGCGGCTGCATTACGCCGAAACCCTGCGCCATTGGTACGGGCGTTTCATGGAAAACATCGACAAGGCGCGCGAGATTTATGATGAGCGGTTCTGCCGGATGTGGCGGTTTTATCTGATTGCCGCCGAGATGACCTTTCGCGATGGCCGCCAATCGGTGTTTCAACTGCAACTGGCCAAACGCCACGGGGCGGTGCCGATGACGCGCGAGTATCTTTATACCGACATTTCATAATCGCCCGTGCCCGCGCGCTCTGGCGCATATTTCTGCATCAACCGGCCGGGCTGTGAAGCTTACTGTGGTAGCCGGTGAAATAAACGGATACTATAAATATTGAATTACACATCAATGGAGAGTGAATATATGTCTAAGAACCTCAGGGAACGCGCCGAAGAGACTGCCAAGGAAATACAATCGATCTTGGGAATATCAGCCGATGATCACCCAAAAGAAGTTGCGGATGCGGTGGAAGGCTCGATTATCCGGGCGTTGATTGCAGAACGCGACAGATGCGCAGAAGTTGCCCGACATTGTTATGAGCATGACGCACGCAAAGCCCAAAAAGTTGCCGATGAGATTGCCAAAGTGCGCTCGGTGATTGTGGCCAATCTTTCTGCGATGCGTTAGACGCCCGCCCGCAAACCAAGCACATCCAGCATATCGTATTCGCCGGGGCTGCGGCCTTGGCCCCAAAGGGCGGCTTTGAGGGCACCGCGGGCAAACACCGCACGGTCGGTGGCGATGTGGCGCAGGATGAGGCGTTCACCGGCGGCGGCAAAGATCACGTCATGCTCGCCCACGATGTCGCCGCCGCGAATGGATGAGAAACCGATATGGCCACGCTCGCGTTTGCCGGTGTGGCCGTCGCGGCCCCGGTCTGAGGTGGCCTCAAGCGATACCCCGCGCCCGTCGGCCGCCGCTTGGCCGAGCATCAGGGCGGTGCCTGAAGGGGCGTCAACCTTTTGGTTGTGATGCGCTTCAACGATTTCGATGTCGTAATCCTCGTCCAAAGCGGCGGCCACCTGTTTGGTCAGTTGGGTCAGCAGGTTGACCCCAAGGCTCATATTACCCGCGCGCACAATGACGGCGTGGCGGGCGGCGGGTTTGAGGCGGGTGAGATCAGCGTCGGAAAATCCGGTGGTGCCGATCACATGCACCACCCGCGCCTGTGCCGTAAGGGTGGCAAATTCGACCGAGGCCGCCGGCGCGGTGAAATCAATCACAGCCTGAGCATTGGCAAAGGCCTCAAGCGGATCATCCGTGACGGTCACGCCAAGCGGTGCCCCGCCCATGGCGGTGCCCACGTCCTGCCCAATCCAGTCATGGCCAGGGCGCTCAATAGCCCCCACAAGCCGGGCGCGATTGCTATCGCTTATGGTTTGGATCAGCATCCGGCCCATGCGGCCCGAGGCACCGGTTACGACAATTCCGGGGGTGATTTGGCGGGTGTCTGTCATGTTACTTTCTCCTTGGTCTTTGCATAACCTGCGCATCACAGCTTGGCAAAGCCTGCGCGACCGCTTAGATGCTGATTTATGGCAAAGAACAAGTTTCATGACGGGCCGGGGCCTTCGCAACGGCAACTCAGGGTGGGGGAGCTGATCCGGCGTACCCTGTCAGAAGTATTGATGCGCGGCGATATTCATGATCCCGATCTTAACCGGTTGTCGGTGACGGTGGGCGAGGTGCGGACCTCACCCGATCTGAAGATCGCCACGGCGTATGTGCTGCCGCTGGGTGGCGAGGGCCGCGATGTGGTGATCGGCCTGCTGGCGCGCAACAAGTATGAATTGCGCCGGATCATCGGCAAGAAACTGGCGCTGAAATATGCGCCTGATCTGCGGTTTCGGCTGGATGAGACCTTTGATCAGATGGATGAAACCCGCAGGTTATTTGCGCAAGATTCTGTGCGCCGCGATCTGGATGAGTAGGCCGTTATGCGCTGGTTGATCATTATTATTGCCCTGATGGCTGCCCCCGTATGGGCGGTTGAGTGCCGGGATGTGGCGTATGAGGGTGCCAGTTATACATTGTGTGAGGTTGATGCCGAGATCGAGGCGTTGCGGCTGTTTCTAAAGAACCCTGAAACCGATGCGCCCTTGGGTAGTTTTGCCAATCTGGAACAGTTGCTTGCGCCGCAGGGGATGCGGCTGGAATTTGCGATGAATGCGGGGATGTATCATCCTGATCTGGCGCCGGTGGGGCAGTATGTGGAAGGCGGGCAGGAGGTTATGCGGGTGATCAGCTCGGACGGCCCGGGGAATTTCGGGCTGCTGCCCAACGGGGTGTTTTGCATTCGTGAGGGCCGCGCCGATGTGATTGAGACGCTAAGGTATCTGCAGGATAAGCCGGTGTGTGATTATGCCACCCAATCGGGGCCGATGCTGGTGATTGATGGCGCGTTGCATCCGAAGTTTCTTAAGGGAAGCGATAGCCGGTATGTGCGCAATGGGGTGGGCACCTCGCAGGATGGCCACCGCGCGGTGTTTGTGATCTCGAATGAGCCGGTGACGTTTTATCAGTTTGGCGCGTTCTTTCGCGATTATCTGAAAACCCCGCAGGCGCTTTATTTTGATGGCAATATCTCAAGGCTGTATGCGCCGGGGCTTGAGCGGTTTGATGGCGGGTTTCCCATGGGGCCAATGGTGGGCGTGGTGCGCGGAGCCGGGGAATGATTGACGCCGCTGGCGCGCCCGGTTAGGCCCGCGTTTTAAATGTTATGAGGTCGGGAATGGCACGCAAACGCAAAGGTCGTGATTTGTCGGGGTGGCTGGTGGTGGATAAGCCTGCTGGGATAACGTCTACGTCGGTGGTCAACAAAGTGCGCTGGGCCTTGCAGGCGCGCAAGGCGGGCCACGCAGGCACGCTTGACCCTGAGGCCACCGGGGTTTTGGCGGTGGCGCTGGGCGAGGCCACCAAAACCGTGCCCTATATTACCGATGCCTTAAAAGCTTACGTTTTTACCGTGCGGCTGGGGCAGGCGACCAATACCGATGATGCCGAGGGTGAGGTGATTGCCTCAAGTGACACCCGCCCGGATGATGCGGCGATCAAAGCCGCGCTGGGGGCGTTTGTCGGTGACATCATGCAGGTGCCGCCGAAGTTTTCTGCGGTAAAGATCGACGGTCAGCGGGCGTATAAGCTGGCGCGGGACGGTGAGGATATTGAGCTGGCCGCGCGGCCGCTTTGGGTTGAGGAACTGGTGCTGACGGACCGCATTGATGCCGATCATGTGACGCTTGAGATGGTCTGTGGCAAGGGTGGCTATGTGCGCGCGATTGCGCGCGATTTGGGCGCGGCGCTGGGGTGTTATGGCCATGTTGTGCGCCTCAGGCGTATCTGGTCGGGGCCGTTTGAGGCCAGTGAGGGCATCACCCTTGAGCAGATTGAGGCGCTGGCGCAGGACCCGCAGCTTGATAGCTATATCCGCCCGCTTGAGGAGGGCCTCGCGGATTTGCCGAGGGTCACTTGTAGTGCCGAGGCGGCGGCGAAGCTGCGCCATGGCAATGCCGGGATGGTGATTGCCTCGGGGCTTGAATACGGCGATGAATGCTGGGCTGCCTGTGACGGTCGCGCCGTGGCGGTGGGCCGTTATAAAGCGGGCGAGCTACACCCGGCGCGGGTGTTTAATACCTGAAATGGGGGCTGATATGGCGGCATTTGATCCCGATAAGTTGCATGATCCGGGCGGTAAGGTGCGGCTGGCCCTGCCCGATGGGGTGATCGGCGGCGCGGTGTTTTCGGCCTGCGGGCGCTACCGGCAGAGCCTGAGCCGCGATTGGGCCGGGGCGGGGGGCACGCCGCGCAGTATCATGTTTTTGGGGATGAACCCATCGACAGCGGGGGCCGAGGTATCAGACCCGACCTGTCACCGTGAGGTGGGGTTTGCCAAGCGCTGGGGTTTTAACCGCTATCTCAAGGGTAATATGCTGGATTGGCGGGCGACCTCGCCCAAGGATATTCCGCATGATCTGGCGCTGGCGTGCAGTGCGGCCAATATTCCGGCGATTGTGGCGATGGCCGATGAGGCCGAGATTGTGGTGATGGCCTATGGTAAGCTGCACCTGCGCTATGGGCCGGTTGTGAGCGCTGTTTTTGAGGCGGTTGCGGCCTGTGGCAAGCCGCTACATTGTCTGGGGATCAACAAGGATGGCTCGGCCAAGCACCCGCTGTATTTGCGTAGTGATACCGAATTGAGGCTGTTTGAACGGCCAAGATAGGGAGCGTCGGTAGTGTAATCCTGTAGGGTGGGTGAAACCCACCCCTCCTGGTGGGAAGGTGGGTTTCACCCACCCTACAGGTAAATTTATCCGTCCAGACCAAGGGCCACGAAACGCGGGTCACCGGCGCGGCGGACCAGCAGCAGCAGGGATTTGCGCCCGGCGTCTTTGGCCTCAGCAATGCGGGATTCCAGATCGGCCACGGTAAGCAGCTTTTGCTGCCCGGCTTCGGTGATCAGATCACCCGCGCGCATCCCTTTGTCATAGGCCTCGGACAGGGCATCAACATCAAGCACCACAAGGCCGGTGGCGTCATCCTCAAGGCTGAGCTGGGTGCGCAATTCGGCATTCAGCGGGCTGATTGTCAGGCCGAGCAGGTCTTTTTCAACCGGGCCTGCCGGATTTTGCTTGCCGTCGCCCCCCATCACCGCAGGCACAACGCCTTCGGCGCTTTCGCGGCGGCCAAGGGTCACTTTCAGCGTCTGGGTTTTACCATCGCGAAAAACAATGACCCGCACGGTTTTGCCCACTTCGGCATTGCCAACCTGACGCACCAGGCCACGGGTGTCACCAACCTCG
This sequence comes from uncultured Roseovarius sp., assembly GCA_964655135.1. Lineage (GTDB taxonomy): Bacteria > Pseudomonadota > Alphaproteobacteria > Rhodobacterales > Rhodobacteraceae > Roseovarius. The sequence continues at coordinate 12,748 of CAZZKL010000072.1, forward strand.
GTGCCATCAAATGACAAGATCACATCGCCCGCCTGCATCCCGGCCTCTTTGGCCGGGCCATCGGGCACATCGGTGATCAGCGCGCCAGCGGCTTTTTCAAGGCCCATGGCCTCGGCCACGTCTTTGGTCACGTCCTGAATGCGCACTCCAAGCCAGCCGCGGCGGGTTTCGCCAAACTCGCGCAGTTGATCGACCACCCGCGACACCACATTCGAGGCCATCGAAAAGCCAATGCCGATCGAGCCGCCGGTGGGGCTGAGGATCGCGGTGTTAACGCCGATCACGTCGCCATCAAGATTGAACAGCGGCCCGCCCGAGTTGCCCCGGTTGATCGCCGCATCGGTCTGGATGTAATCATCATAGGTGCCGGAAAGGGCACGACCCCGGGCCGAGACGATGCCGGCACTGACGGAAAACCCCTGACCCAGCGGGTTGCCCATGGCAATCACCCAATCGCCGACCCGCGCCTGATCACTGTCGCCAAACGACACGAAGGTCAGCGGCTTGTCGGTTTCGACCTTGAGCAGGGCAATATCAACCTTGGGATCGGTGCCGATGATTTTGGCCACCAGCTCAAACCCCTCATAGAATTCGATGGTAATCTCATCGGCGCCTTCAATTACATGGTTGTTGGTGACAATATAGCCATCCTCGGAGATCACAAAACCCGAGCCAAGCGCGGTGGCGCGCCGCGCCTGATCGCCGCCGCCGTTGCGGTCGCGGAAATTACGAAAGAAATCCTCAAACGGTGAGCCATCCGGCACGATCGGCGTGGGGCCGGTATCGCGGGCGACAATGGTTGAGGTGGTGATGTTGACAACCGCCGGGCTGAACTTTTCGGCCAGATCGGCAAAGCTTTCGGGGCGGGCCTGCGCCGCGAGCGCCTGAGCCATAAAAAGGCCGATGGCCAGCGCCGTCAGCCACAGGGCGTATAGGGCATGGGGATTTTGTTGCGGGTGGGCACGGGATTTATTAGTCACTTTCGGTCTCCTCTTTTGTCCGTCTCCAATCCGGAGTTCATCCGAATAAGGCGTCTGACAAATAAATTATACACAACATGTAGGCTCTGATCCGAAGATCACAAAGGTTGCAACATTATGTCACGCTTATGTGACCCGTTTGGCAGGGCAAAATCAAGCTCCAAGGGCTTTGGCGGCCCAGACCAGTACCAAACCAACGCTCAGCGCGCCCAAGCCCAGCATCCGGCGATTGTCGATCGGCATTTGCCTGAGCGCCTCAAGCATCTGTTCCACCAGCGAAGGGGCCAGCGCATACACCAGCCCCTCAACCACCAAGACCAGCCCGACGGCCAGAAGTGCGTTTTCAATCATTGCCGGCAGAGTTGGCCGCAGAGTTGGCCGCAGAGTTGGCCGCAGAGTTGGCCGCAGCGCCCTGATCCGACAGCAGGTAGTTAAAGAACTCGGAATCGGGTGATATGATCATGGTTGAATTGCTGCCTTTCAGAGATTTACGATAGGCATTGAGCGAGCGGTAAAACGCAAAGAACTCGGGGTCTGCGCTAAAGGCTTCAGCAAAGATCGCGTTGCGTTTCGCATCCGCCTGACCGCGCAGGATATCGGCCTGCTTTCGCGCGATCGAGACGGTTTCAACGACGGTTTTGTCGGCCTCTGCACGCACCCGAAGGGCGGCCTCGTTACCGCGGCCAATCTCGTCGGCAGCTTCACGTTCGCGTTCGGCCCGCATCCGCTCGAAGGTTTTTTCAAGGTTCTGTTCGGGCAGGTCGAAGCGTTTGATCCGCACATCGATAATATCAACCCCAAGCGACAGCGCCTTGCTGCGCGCGGCATCGCGGATATTGTTCATCAGGCCAACCCGATCAGCGGACAGCAGCGCATTTGACACCTGATCACCAAGCACCTGGCGCAGTTCAGCGTTGAGAATGGTTTCAAGGCGGCTTCGAGCGGCGGCTTCACCGCCACCACCGATGGCCCGGCGGAATTTCTTGGCGTCATGAATGCGCCAGCGGGCAAAGGCATCAACCTCAAACCGCCGGTTGTCTTTCATCGTCACCTCAAGCGGTTTTGTGTCCAGCGCCAGAATGCGATCATCGTATTTCACGATCTCATGCAGCATCGGCACTTTGAAATAAAGCCCCGGCTCGGTTATTTCGGCGGTGACCTCACCAAACCACAGGCGCAGGGCTATTTGGCGTTCGTCCACGATATAGACCGATGACATCAAGACCATCAAAACAATGGCCAGAATTGGCAGGATTAAGGCTGATTTCCGCATCTTACTGACCTCCTTGAGAATTGTTGCGC
>CAZZKL010000073.1:0-14694 GCA_964655135.1 uncultured Roseovarius sp.
AAGCCCCATTTCATCCCCGCCGGAAACCCCGCCCCGCCAAGGCCGCGCAGCCCTGCGTCTGACATGGTGGTCACGGCGTCGTCGGCACTAATTTCCCCGGCAATCACCTTGGCCAGAACGCCATAGCCGCCCTTGGCCTTATAGGCCTCGAAATCCTCATAGTCGGGCATGTCCGGCGCGGGGCTACCCGAAGCCGCCGACAAAAGATCAGGCACAGACGCCTGTTTCACGCAGCGCTTGCCAACCGTCGCCGCCGGGGCACTGTCACATTGCCCAATACACGGCACCGCCTGAATGCGAATTTCCGCAGGATCAGTGGCAGCATTCATCCCGTCAATCAGTGCAGTTGCCCCGGCCATCTCACACGAAAGCCCATTGCAAATACGAATGGTCAGGGGCGGCGGCGCGGCCTGATCCTCTTTGACAATATCAAAATGGTGGTAAAAACTGGCAACCTCATAAACCTCGGCCTGCGACAGCCGGAACATATCCGCCAACGCCGTCAGATGGCTCGCCTTGAGGTGGCCAACGCCGTCCTGAAGCAGATGCAGCGCCTCAATCAACAGATCACGCCGCAAGGGCAGATCGCCCAACAACGCGGTGACCTCGGCCAATGCGGCATCCGTCACCTGTCGGCCCTTGGGCAGGCTGGCATCGCGTTTTTTATAAGAATTTTGCACCAGTTTATTCATAGTCGGCTTCCGGGCTGTTGGGTCAATGGGCGCATTCTAACCGCTTGGACAATCTGCCACAGACCTTAAGCGACATGTTTGATGTCAAAATCCACCCGAGAAGCACATTTATGCAAATTTCCCCAAAAGCCAAGCCCGTTGATTCCCGGCATGGATATATCCCCGCTTCGCTTGACAGGTGCCCCATTGCCGTTTCTCAATGGCCCAAGCAAAAACAGGAGGATAAAATGGCCATCGGAAAAACCGCCGCCACCGTGGCGATGAAAGGGGCCGGCTATTACAGCCGCTCAACCCGTGGGGCCAAGGATGTGATCGACAACGCCATGGGCATGTTGCTTGAGGCCACCTCGGCCATCCCCGCGCCGCCCATGGGCCTGCCCCTGCATATCGCCGATTTTGGCGCGGCTGATGGCGGCACCTCGAAAAAAGCCATATATGAGACCATCGCAGCCCTGCGGCACCGCTTTCCCGAGCGCCAGATTGAACTGACCTATACCGATCTGCCCTCAAATGATTATTCCAACCTGTTCAAGAACATGCTTGGGCTGATACCGGACGAGACCCGCAATTACCTTGATGATTTCACCGGGGTTTTCATCAACGCCATTGGCATCGGCTTTCACCGGCAACTGCTGCCGGATGCCTCACTGGACATTGGGTTTTCAGCCACGGCGATGCATTACATCTCGGAAAAACCCTGCGAGATCAGCAATCATGTGCATATGATCGGGGCCACGGGTGACACCCTTGCGGCCTATGCCAAAAGGGCCGCGCAGGATTGGCAAAACATCCTTATCTCGCGCGCGCATGAACTACGCCCCGGCGGGCGGCTTGTGTTCATGAACTTTGGCAAGGATGAGGCCGGGCAGTATCTGGGCCACACCGGCGGGGTGAACATGTTTGACACGTTTGATATGCTTTGGGCCGGAATGCGCGATGAAGGCCTGATCACAGGTGCCGAATATACCAATGCCAGCTTTCCGCAATATTACCGAACCAAAGAAGAGTTTTGCGCGCCTTTCGCGGATGAAACATCCCCGGTCCGCAAGGCCGGTCTGCGCCTGATTTCCGCCCATACCGGCGTGATCCGATGCCCCTACCGCGCCGCGTATGAAGCGGCAAAAGGGGCCATGAGCGCGGCGGAATTTGCCCGCTCCTACATCCCCACATTGCGCTCGTGGAGCGAAACGGTGTTTCTCAACGCCCTTGGCCCCGACCGCGCGGCACCTGAAAAATCCGCTCTGGTGGATGAGTTTTATCAACGCTACGAAAATCTGGTGGCGCAAAACCCCGACGGCCACGCGATGGATTATGTGCATTGCTATATTGCCATCGAAAAGCCTCACGAGGCAGCCGCGTAAGGGGCTGACGAGTATCCGCGGCCCGGAAAAAAGGAACACCCGATGTACACCCTCTACGGCGGCGGATTTTCCCGGGCGCACATGACCGAGATGGTCCTGACCGAGATCGGCCAGCCGTACCACCTGATCGAAATTGACATGGAAAATGGCACGCACCACACGCCGGAATACCTGAAAATCAACCCCGCAGGATGGATACCGGCGCTGATCACACCCGAGGGCAAAACCCTTTATGAAACCCACGCGATCAACCTCTATCTGGCTGACAGGCACGGCTCTGGCTGGCTCTCACCGCCACCGGATGATCCCGACAGGGGCCTCTTCCTGAGCGGTCTGTTTTACCTCGCGGGCGAGTTGGAGCCAGCCCTAAAGCGGTATTTCTACCCGCACCGTTATACCCAGCGTAAAAACGATACGGCGGCGGCCCGGCAACAAGCACTCAAGGACGTCGGCACCTGCCTGAAGGTGATCAACCAGCGGCTTGAGGCCCAAGGGCCTTACCATCTTGGCACCCGCTACAGCCTTGCTGATCTGGGGCTGAGTTACTGGATGCTGTCGATCATGGACCCGGCTGACGTGGCCGGGTTTGAGGCCATTGATCACTGTGTTTCACTGGTCACCACCCGGCCCGGCCTGACGCATCTGTTTGACGATTTGCGCCAGCGGACCAAGGATTGGGCCAAGCTTGATAAAGGACAGGCCTAAACCGACAGGCAGATATATTTCATCTCAAGGTAATCCTCGATGCCGTGATGGCTTCCCTCACGGCCAAGGCCGGATTGTTTGACCCCGCCAAAGGGCGCCACTTCGGTTGAAATAATGCCGGTATTGACGCCGACAATGCCATATTCCAACGCCTCGGCCACCTTGTAGACCCGGCTGAGATCCTTGGCATAGAAATAGCTGGCGAGGCCAAAAATCGTATCATTGGCCATGGCAATCACCTCGTCCTCATCCTCGAATTTGAAAAGTGCGGCAAACGGCCCGAATGTCTCATCGGTGGCCACCGCCATATCCTGCGTCGCCCCGGTCAGGATGGTCGGCGGCAGGTAATAACCGGCACCCTGCACCGGCTCACCGCCGCCAAGGATCACCGTGCCGCCTTTGGCGATGGCATCGGCCACATGCTCCTGCACTTTGACAATCGCATCCTCATTGATCAGCGGGCCAAGGGTTGTGCCCTGTTCCAGACCATCGCCCATTTTAAGCTTGCTCACCGCCGCTTTCAGCTTCTCGGCAAAGGCATCATAAACCCCCGCCTGCACATAAATCCGGTTGGCGCAAACACAGGTCTGGCCGTTATTGCGAAACTTACACAGGATCGCGCCCTCAACAGCGGCGTCAATATCGGCGTCATCAAACACAATGAAAGGCGCGTTGCCGCCCAGCTCCATCGAGCATTTCATCACCTGATCCGCCGCTTGCCGCATGAGGATTTTACCCACGCCGGTAGAGCCGGTAAAGGTCAGTTTACGCACAATGGGATTTTCACAAAATTCCTTGCCAATCTCGGACGAGCGCGACGAGGTGACGATATTGAACACCCCCGCAGGTATGCCCGCGCGCTCGGCCAGAACCCCCAGAACCGTGGCGGAAAGCGGCGTCTCTGCCGCCGGGCGACCTACAAACGCGCACCCGGCGGCCAAAGCCGGAGCCGCCTTGCGGGTGATCATCGCGGTGGGAAAATTCCACGGGGTGATGGACGCGGCCACGCCGATGGGCTGCTTGATCACGGTAATGCGTTTATCGCGCTGATGGCCGGGGATTGTCTCACCATAAATACGCTTGGCCTCTTCGCCGAAAAACTCAATGAACGCCGCGCCATAGAGGATTTCACCCTTGGCCTCGGCCAATGGCTTACCCTGTTCAGCAGTCAGAATAGTGGCCAGATCATCGGCATTTTCAACCATCAGATCAAACCATTTGCGCATGACCGCCGCGCGTTCCTTGCCGGTCCACTTGGCCCAGTCCTTCTGTGCAATCTCCGCCGCCGCGATGGTATCCGACACCTGCGCGCGCGACATATCGGCGACATTGGCAATCACATCACCGCGCGCGGGGTTGCTTACGGAAAAGGTGCCATGCGCGCCGTCCACCCACGCACCGCCGCTATAGGCTTGCTCGGCCAGCAGGCTTGGGTCTTTCAAAAGGGATTTGAGATTGGTGGCGGTCATGGCATTTCTCCCGGGGATTTTGCTGTCGCCTTGGCAAAGCATTTTGCGCTAGGCTTGTCCAGCGCCTTGAAGGGGAAAATGATGATGGATTATGATGATGCCTATGCCAACGCGCCCTATATCGCGGAGGCCGAGCTTTATCCCGAGCGTTGGCAAAATCAGGCCGCTGCGTTTCGCGAACAAATGCACGACCAAGCCAGACTGGCACTTCCATATGGGCCTTCGGAGCGGCAGAAATATGATCTCTTTTTGCCCGAAAGCACCCCAAAGGGCCTGTGCGTATTTGTGCATGGCGGCTATTGGCTGAAATTTCACCGCAATTTATGGTCGCATCTGGCGGCGGGGCCATTGGCGCGGGGTTGGGCCGTGGCGATGCCATCCTATGATCTGTGCCCGGAGGTGTCGATTGCCACAATCACCCGCCAGATAGCTCAGGCGATTGAGACCGCCGCCGCCAAGGTTGCGGGGCCGCTTGTACTGGCGGGCCATTCCGCAGGTGGCCATCTGGTGGCGCGGATGTGTGTGGCGGGGGTGCTGCCCGAACATGTGATGACGCGGGCCCAGCATGTGATGCCGATCTCTCCGGTCTCAGATTTGCGGCCCCTGCTCAATCTGGAAATGAACGCGGATTTCGGACTGGATATGGCCATGGCCGAGGCCGAAAGCCCGGTGCTGATGCAGCCCTTGGGCGTCAAGGTCACAGTCTGGGTCGGCGGCGATGAACGCCCGGTTTTCCTTGATCAGGCCCGCTGGCTGGCCGAGGCGTGGGACGCCGGTCATGTGGTTGAAGAAAAGCGCCACCATTTTGATGTGATTGAAGGGTTGCAAGACGCTGATAGCGAGATGGTTGAGCGGTTATTTCGATAATACCGGGATGTTAACCGCCACCCCACGCCTTGATCGCGCCAAGCACCTCATCGGGGTGGGTATAGGCAAGGCAATGGCCGACATCGTCAATTACTTCGTGATGCACATCCGGATTCCATTGCGACAGCTTATCCTTGCCCGCCAGCGGGATCACCTCATCCTCACGCCCCCAGATTGCCAGCACCGGCAGGCCGTTGGCATGGATTTGACGGTGCTCACTTTCTTGTACCTCGCTTAAAATCCCCCGGATGGAGGACAGTACAGCAGGCCGGAACCCCCGGTATTTCAGCTCGTTTTGTTGCAGGTCAACCACCCCCTCAATGGCGCTTTGCTGGCATCGCTCGGCCTCGGTCGCGCGCCGCAATGAACGGCCATAAAATGCCAGCATCAACCAATCCCCAAGCCGCCCGTTATTGACTACCAGACGCACCACCGGGCCAAGGTCATGGCCCATCCCGGCCGGCGCAATCAGGACCATCCGGCGCAGGCGCTTTGGGTGCAAGACGGCAAAGCCGGTGACAATCGCCGCGCCCATGGAATAGCCCAGAAGGGTCAGGTCATCGCCCACCTCCAGCGCCGTCAGCAGCTCCTCAAGCTGGGTGTTGAAAAACGCCGCATCCTGCGCCCCCTTGGGCCGGTCGGAAAAGCCGCGGCCATAAAGATCATAGACCAGCACGCGATAGCCCAGCGCGCCCAGACCCCGCGCAATTGGCCCCCAGACAAAGGTCGGCGTGGTCAACCCATGCACACAGACCGCCACCGGGCCTTGATCCGCGCCTAGCCATTGGTAATGGGTAACACCTTGTGAAAGCTCAATAAATTTCCCCGGAGCCGCGCGACGGGCTAGGGCATCCATCCGGGGCCGCAGCGCCTCGCGCAGGAATGGGCCAAGGGCAACCCCGGCCACAATCGCAACCGCCCAGATCATTGCGCGGCCCGCCAGGCATCCAGAATATAGCGGCTGGTCATCAGATCAAGATGCGCCCCGCCGCCGTTTTTGAACAGGGTTATTTCGTCATCCGATTGCCGCCTGAACAGATCAGGCTGATAGAAATCGGCAATCAGATGGTCACGGCTAATCGCGCCCGTTTCAATCGGCGTTTTGATCTCACCAATATGCCCCACGGTGGTCTCAAAACTATCGACAAACACCCGCGCGCGCCTGAGCGCCGCATCATCCGCCTCGCGCATATCCGGACGGTAGGCGCCAATCAGATCAATATGCTGGCCGGGGTGCAGCCAATCGCCCTTTATCAGCGGCTCGGTCGACATAGTGGCCGAGGTCACAATATCCGCGCCGCGCACCGCCGTTTCCAGATCATCGGCCACGCTCATGCCGGGGCAGCCCAAAGCCATCGCCTCGGCATTGGCGCGGGTGCGGTTCCACAAGGTAAAGCGCGCCTTGGGAAAGCCCGAGCGGTAAGCCTGCCAGAGGTTACGCCCGACGGTGCCCGCGCCGACAATCAGGATGTTTTCGCTGTCCTTGCGCGCCAGCTTTGTGGCCGCATAAAGACTGTCACCGGCGGTTTTCCATTTGGTCACCAGATGAAAATCAACCATCGCCTCAAGGCTGCCATCTTGATCGGCAAATAAGCTGACCACGCCATTGATCATCGGCGCGCCCTTGGCCGGGTTGCCGGGGAAAATCGTGGCTGATTTAACTGCCAGCCCCATGCCGTCAATCCACGCGGCGCGGCTGAGCAATGTGTCATCGCCACGATACAGGAAACTATCGGCAATCTCGGCTTTGGGCAGGCTGTGGCCATGGGCAAAAGCCTTGCATAGCGCCTGCCAGTCCAGATTGGCCTCGCCTTGATCAAAAGGGATTATGGTAAAACTCATCTTATGTCCTCTTTTGTCAACAGCCCGGCCTGAACCAGCGTATTTGCCCAGCCCCCCGCGCCCTCAAACAGATGTGTCTGCCAGCCGCGCGCGCGCGCCGCTTCTATATTATCAATCCGGTCATCGGTAAACAAAAGCGCCTGCGCGGCAAGCCCGCAATCGTCTTCAACATGAGCGTAAATTGCCGGGTCAGGTTTGATCAGGCCCAACTCGGCAGAGATATAACGCCGGTCAAACTCAGCAAGAAAGGGAAACTGCGCCGCACTCAGCGGAAAATTTTCTGCACCGAAATTTGACAGGACAAAGACCGGTATCCCGCGCGCCCGCAAGGCCCGCAGCAATCGCACAGAATGCGCAATCTCGGGGCGGGCCAACTCATTCCAATTGTCGCGCCATTGGCGGATCTCGGGCGTCCATTCGGGATGCGCCAGCGCCACTTCCTCAACCGTATCAGAAAAATGCGCCCCGGCATCTATGCGGTCCATCATCGCGAACAAATCGACCTCAGCAAACATGCCTTGCCGCCGTTCAGGACCGATCACACCATCATAATACCGTTCGGGCTGCCATTCGATCAGCACATTGCCGATGTCAAAAATCACCGCTTCAACCTGCATCCCCTACCGCCTGACCCTAGGTGCCGCCGCCGCCCGGCCCTTGACCTGCTCGCGCCAAAGCAGATAAAGCCCCGATCCGATGATCAGCGCAATCCCGGCCCATGCCAGCGTATCGGGCCAGGTATCAAACACCGTGATCCCCCAGATAACCGCCATCGGCATTGCGATATATTCAAACGGCGCGGCAAAGGCGGCCTCGCTCAGGCGATAGGCCTGCGAGACAAACCAACCGCCCGATACTCCGCTGAGGCCCAGCAGGATCAGCACCGGAAAATCCCCGCGCTCAACCGGCCCCCAGGCCCTGAGCAAAAACTCAAACGCGCCATCTCCCTGCCCGGCAAACCGGCCATCGCCCATAACCAACCCGATGACAGAGCTGACAATCAGGAAGGTCAGAATCATATAAACCGTCATTGTAGCGGCCGATTCCGTATCGCCCGCCTTGCGCGCCAGAATGTGGATGACCGCATATAAAAACGCCGCCGCAATCGGAAACAGGGATGCCAGTTGAAACGCCGTTGTCCCCGGTTTGATGATCACCAGAACACCGATGAAACCCAAGGCGATGGCCATCCACCGGCGCGGGCCGACTTTTTCGTGCAGGATAATCACCGAAAATATCGTGATGATCAGCGGTGAGACGAAAAACACCGCAACCGCGTCGGCAATCGGCAATGATGCCAGCCCGAGAAACAAAAACGTATTGGCCATCACCACACACAGGCCCCGGGTCAGATGAACCCCCGGCCTGCGGGTGCGAAACACCAACAGGCCGCCGTTGAACGGCATGATCACAGCCAAAAACACCAGCCCGCCAATCATCGCCCGGATCAGGACAACCTGATGCAGGGCATATTGATCACTCAGAAGTTTCACCCCCACATCGGTGATCGAAAAGCATAACACCGCCGCGATGGCACAGCCCGCGCCGATCAGATTGCTGCGCTGCACTATCGCGGTTGTCATTGGTTTCCTGCTAATTCCGGGCGGCGCGGATGGCCCGCTCCAAGGCGTCCAGAAAACGCGAGCGATCCGCCTTTGTAAACCCCTTACCGCCGCCTTGCCGGAAGGGATCAGCCGCGCGCAAATCCGTCATCAGATCGCGGGTGGCCAGAATATTGCCGATATTGGCCTCGCTCAGCGCCTCACCGTTATGTTTCAGCACCTTTGCCCCGGACGCCACACATTTGGCGGCCAAAGGAATATCGCCGGTGATCACCACATCGCCCGCGCCCGCGCGTTCAGCAATCCACATATCCGCCACATCCGGCCCGTCGGGCACAATCACATTCTCGACCAGCGGATTGCGCGACGGCCTGAGGCCGCCGTTTGAGACAATGAACATGCGCAAACGGTGGCGGGTGCCAACCTTTTCAACCTCGGCCTTCACCGGACAGGCATCGGCGTCAACATAGATTGCCATGGCCGCTTAGCCTTTCTTCAGCATCCGGCTGCCCAGTACCTCGGCGATCTGCACCGCGTTCAGCGCCGCCCCTTTGCGCAGGTTGTCCGACACACACCACAGGTTCAGCCCGTTTTCAATCGTGCTGTCCTGACGGATGCGGCTGATGAAGGTGGCAAAATCGCCGACGCATTCAACCGGCGAGACATAGCCGCCATCCTCGCGTTTATCGATCACCATGATGCCCGGCGCCTCACGCAAAATATCGCGGGCCTCGTCCTCATCCAGAAAATCCTCAAACTCGATATTTATCGCCTCGGAATGGCCGACAAAAACCGGCACCCGCACGCAGGTGGCTGTGACCTTGATCGAGGGATCAATGATCTTCTTGGTCTCGGCCACCATTTTCCATTCTTCGCGGGTCTGGCCGTCATCCATAAAGCTGTCGATATGCGGGATCACATTAAACGCGATCTGCTTGGTGAATATCTTCGGCGCGACCTCCTGACCCGGCACATAAATGCCCTTGGTCTGGTTCCACAGCTCATCAATCGCCTCTTTGCCGCCGCCCGAAACCGACTGATAGGTGCTGACCACAACGCGCTTAATTGTCGCCCGGTCATGCAGCGGTTTCAGCGCCACAACCATCTGCGCGGTTGAGCAATTGGGGTTGGCAATGATGTTTTTCGTGGCATAACGATCCACCGCCTGCGGGTTCACCTCGGGCACCACCAGCGGCACCTCCGGGTCATAGCGATAGAGCGACGAATTATCGATCACCACACAGCCCGCTTTCGCCGCTTTCGGCGCGTATTTACTGGTGGCCTCTGATCCAATGGCGAAAAGTGCTATATCCCAGCCGGTGAAATCAAACGGGTCAAGGTCTTGGGTTTTCAGCGTGCGATCGCCAAAGCTGACTTCCGTGCCTTTTGATCTGCGGCTGGCAAGGGCCACAATCTCATCCACTGGAAACTGGCGCTCGGCCAGAATATTCAGCATTTCGCGGCCCACATTCCCCGTGGCACCAACAACAGCAACCCTATAGCCCATGTTCCAAACTCCAGATTTTGCGAAAGCAATGGCGGCTGCGTCTTATCTGCTTCAGACAGCAGGCGAAAGGGCGATCTTTACTAATCTTCGGTATCGGCCCTGACCGGGCTTGCCCGTCGCAGCCGCGCCGCAAGCCCGGTGATCAACTGCTTGCCCACCGCGCCCGAGGCGGAACTACCCGCCAGCCCGTAAACCGCAAGCCCGATGGTATAGCCGTTTAGCACCATACCGCCGCGCCAATATTTCGGGTCGCCGCCGGGTACGGAAACATTGCCACCAGCCGGCAGATAAACCAGCGACAGATCATCGCGTGTCACCGATTTGACCGGGGTCATATTGCCGGCAAGTTCAGCAGGCATTGGCCGCACAGCCGTTGTGCTTTGGGGTAAAACCGACACCGTCATCACCGCAGGCGGCACATTGCGGCCGCGCTTGCCGCTCAGGCTTTCGCAGCTTGCCAGCAAGACAAAACTGCCTTTTGCCCTTTGCTTCACGCTATCCCTGTCAACGCAATAGCCCTCAGGCCCGGCCACCACCACATCGCCTTGAAATAGCGAGACCGCCTTTAGCGGCGGCGGCGGGGCATCCTGCGCGCAGCCCGCAAGCAATAGGGCACCGCCGATGACCCCGGCACGCCGCCGCATAAGATCAAAGATCAGCGTAAACATGGCGCTCCGCTTCAGCGCCCGGATGGGTGACCGCGCCCTTATAGGTGGCCCCCACCAATTTGGCGTATTTCCACAAAGCGCCCGAGCCATAAAGCGTCTCACGCGGGCCTTTCCAATTCGCTTTGCGCGCGGCCATTTCTTCGTCGCTCAGATCAACCGTAATGCTGCCTTCAATCGCATTGAGGGTGATCACATCGCCATCTTTGAGCAACGCAATCGGCCCGCCATAGGCCGCCTCCGGCCCCACATGCCCAACGCAAAAGCCGCGTGTTGCGCCGGAAAACCGCCCATCGGTGATCAGCGCCACTTTCGCGCCCATACCCTGCCCGCTCAGCGCAGCTGTAGTGGCCAGCATCTCACGCATACCCGGCCCGCCTGCGGGGCCTTCATTGCGGATGACAAAAACCTCGCCTTCCTTATAGGTCCGGTTTTGCACCGCCTCAAACGCATCCTCTTCGCATTCAAACACACGCGCGGGGCCGGTGAACACGATCTGATTGCCGCTCATGCCCGCGATCTTCACGATCGCGCCTTCCGGGGCCAGATTGCCCTTGAGGCCGACAACCCCGCCCGTAGTCGAAAGCGGCGTTTCAACCGGGTGAATGACCCGGCCATCGGCCTTACCTTCGATTTTATCCAGCTCTTCGCCGATGCTATAGCCGCTGGCGGTCATGCAATCTTCATGCAGCAATCCGGCCTTGCGCAGCTCTTTGAGAACCACCGGCACGCCGCCCACCTCATAAAGGTCTTTGGCCACATATTGCCCACCCGGCTTGAGATCGACAAAATACGGCGTATCGCGGAAAATCTCGCAGACATCATCAAGCAAAAACTCAATCCCCGCCTCATGCGCCATCGCAGGCAAATGCAGCCCGGCATTGGTTGAGCCGCCGGTGCAAGCCACAATCCGCGCCGCGTTCTCAAGCGATTTGAGCGTGACAATATCGCGCGCCCGGATGTTTTTCTCTAGCAGATTCATCACCGCCATGCCCGAGGCCTCGGCATATTGATCACGCGATTCGTAAGGTGCCGGCGCGCCCGAGCTGTTCAATAGCGCCAGCCCAATCGCCTCGGACACGCACGCCATGGTGTTGGCGGTAAACTGTCCGCCACAGGCCCCAGCCGAGGGGCAGGCGACCTTTTCAAGCTTCTCCAACTCACAGGCCGACATCGTCCCGGCCTGATTTCTGCCCACGGCCTCAAACACATCCTGCACCGTCACATCTTTGCCATCCAGACGGCCCGGCAGGATCGACCCGCCATACAAGAATACCGACGGCACATTCAGCCGGATCATCGCCATCATCATGCCGGGCAGGGATTTATCACAGCCCGCCAGACCCACCAGCGCATCATAGCAATGGCCGCGCATGGTCAGCTCAACCGTGTCGGCAATCGCCTCACGGCTCGCAAGTGACGAGCGCATCCCCTCATGCCCCATGGCGATGCCATCGGTCACGGTGATGGTGGTAAATTCACGCGGCGTGCCGTGGGCCTCCTTGACGCCCGCCTTCGCCGCCTGCGCCTGCCGGTTAAGCGAAATATTGCACGGCGCTGCCTCGTTCCAGCAGGTGGCAACCCCAACCAATGGCTGATGAATTTCCTCTTCACTCATGCCCATGGCATAGTAATACGACCGGTGCGGCGCCCGCGACGGGCCTTCGGTTACATGCCGGCTGGGGAGCTTGGATTTGTCAAACTTGGTCATTGGGGCCTCCTGAAAATATGTCTTGGACGGTCTAATTCACGCGCATCGGATCAGCAAGGGCACTTCTGATTGCAGGCCCCCGCCCGCGCCGCTAACCTGTGCCATATGCGCTATGATCCATATGAAACCCTTATTGCCCCGGCCCGGCCCTCGTCAAACCCGCTCAGGCTGATGATCGGGTTTACCTTGGGCGCAGTTCTTTACATGCTGCTATTGGGGTTTTGCATCGGTGTTGTTGCCGTCATCATCGCCACCAATGGGGATCTGAACCGGGCCATAAATATGCTTTTGGCTGCGGCAACCCCCCAAACCATGCTGTTCACATTGTTCAGCTTTATCCTGATGATTGCGTCCCTTTGGTTTGTGCTGAAACTGATCCACAAGCGCAGCCTTGGCAGCCTGCTTGGCCCCTCTCGCATCTTTCGGCGTCAGTTCCTGCGGGTCAGCGCCTTTTTGCTGGCACTACAGGTGCTTTTGTTCATGCTCCCGGCGACCGAGGATGTGCCGATGTCCGCAGGGCTGGATTTCGGAATATGGCTAAGGTTTTTACCCTTTGCCCTAATGGCGCTGCTTGTGCAGGTCTCAGCCGAAGAGATGGCCTTTCGCGGTTATGCCCAAAGCCAGTTGGCGGCGCGATTCCCCCATCCGATAATCTGGATCGGCCTGCCGTCCGCGTTGTTTGGATGGCTGCATTATGATCCTGTGATGGCAGGCGATAATGCCTGGATCATTGCCGTGATGCTGGGCTTGTTTGCCGTCACCGCCGCAGATCTGACCGCCCGCTCCGGCACCTTAGGCCCGGCGATTGCCCTGCATCTGTTCAACAATATCAACGCTTTGCTGATCGCAGCCCCAGCAGGAAATCTCAGCGGTCTGGCGTTATACACCTTTCCCCTCTCATCCATCCAAAACAGCGGCAGCGGCATGACCTTTGCGCTTAACTTCGTGATCATACTCTGTGGCTGGCTGGTGGCACGGCTTGCCTTACGTCGCTGATTGCAATTCTCATCTCAGGGCCTTATTTCCTAAAGCAACGCCCTAACAAACGGACCAAACCTGATGAACTGGATCACCAACTATGTGCGCCCTCGGATCAATTCGATCTTTTCGCGCCGTGAAGTCCCTGAAAACCTGTGGTCCAAATGCGATGAATGCGGCACCATGCTGTTTCACCGTGAACTCAGCGAAAACCTCAATGTCTGCACCAGTTGCGGCCACCATATGGCCATCTCGCCCCGGGATCGTTTTATTGGCCTGTTTGACGGCGGCATTTTCACCGAGGTCAAAGTGCCGGTTCCCGCCGCCGACCCGCTGCATTTTCGCGACCAGAAGAAATATCCCGACCGGATGAAAGCGGCGCAGAAAAACACCGGCGAATCCGAGGCCATGCTGGTGGCTACCGGCGAAATTGGCCGCACGCCGATCGTTGCCGCCGCTCAGGATTTCAGCTTCATGGCCGGTTCGATGGGGATGTATGTGGGCAACGCCATCATTGCGGCGGCCCAGGAAGCGGTGAAACTCAAACGACCGCTGATTTTGTTTTCCGCCGCTGGTGGCGCGCGGATGCAAGAGGGTATTTTAAGCCTGATGCAAATGCCCCGCACCACCTTGGCGGTTGAGATGCTCAAAGAGGCGGGCCTGCCTTATATCGTGGTCCTCACCCACCCCACCACCGGCGGCGTGACTGCCAGCTATGCCATGCTGGGGGATGTGCATATCGCCGAGCCTAACGCGCTGATCTGCTTTGCCGGGCCTCGGGTGATCGAACAGACCATTCGTGAAAAACTGCCCGAAGGCTTCCAACGCTCCGAATATCTTCTGGATCACGGTATGCTGGACCGGGTGATCCCACGGCCCAAGATGCGTGATGAGCTGATCACCATCACCCGGCTTTTGCTGGGCCTTTCCCCGGCTGTGAAAGGCGATTTGCCCGCGCCTGATGCCGATACCGAGGCCGAAACCGATGTACCCCCCACGCCGGTCACGGCGGATGAGCCATCCGCCGAAGAATCCGGCAAAAAATCCATCAAAAAATGACACTGGGAAATTCCGACGCCATCCTGACCCGGATGATGGCGCTGCACCCCAAGATCATCGACCTCACCCTTGACCGGGTCTGGCGTCTGCTCAAAGCCCTCGGCAATCCGCAAGACACCCTGCCACCGGTCATCCATCTGGCGGGCACCAATGGCAAAGGCTCAACCCAGGCCATGATCCGTGCGGGGCTTGAGGCCGCAGGCAAATCGGTTCACGCCTATACCTCGCCACATCTGGCGCGGTTTCACGAGCGTATCCGCCTTGCGGGAACCCTGA
>CAZZKL010000074.1:0-14594 GCA_964655135.1 uncultured Roseovarius sp.
CAAGGGTAAACGCAGGCCGGATAATCGCGGGCAGGCCGACATAATCGATGGCATTCATGCATTCCTCAAGGGTGTTGGCGATGGTGGCCTTGGGGTTTTCAATGCCCAGACGGTCCATCGCCTCGCGGAACAGTTTGCGATCCTCGGCCATTTCAATGGCTTCGCGGTTGGCGCCAATCAGCTCAACATTGAATTTTTCAAGCACCCCCATATCGGCCAGCGCCAGCGAGGTGTTCAGCCCGGTTTGCCCGCCCATAGTAGGCAGCAGGGCATCGGGGCGCTCTTTTTCGATGATCTTGGCGACTATCTCGGGGGTGATCGGCTCAATATAAGTGGCGTCGGCCAGTTCCGGGTCGGTCATGATCGTGGCGGGGTTGGAATTGACCAGAATAACGCGGTAGCCTTCTTCGCGCAGGGCCTTGCAGGCCTGTGCGCCGGAATAGTCAAATTCGCAGGCCTGCCCGATGACAATCGGCCCCGCTCCGATGATCATGATTGACGAAATATCGGTTCTTTTGGGCATGGGGATCCTCAGGCAGCGGGATGGCGCAGGGGTTGGCCTGCATTGGCAAATTGTTGCGGTTATATCCATCCGCAGGCGCGGCGCAAGGGGGATCGGAAAACTGGGGTAAAAGGCCGGTTTTGAGGGTGTTTACTCGTCCAAGACGTTTAAGATAGATGGCAAGACCCCGGTTTGAAGGACACGCGCGTGCAGATTCGGTTTGATCATGGTTTTGAGGGGACGGCGTGGGTGTTTGCCCACCCCCGCGCTTTGATTGAGGCGCACACGCCTGAAGAGGTGCCCGAAGCGTTGCAGGCGTTGGACACGGCGCGCGCCGATGGGCATTGGCTGGCGGGGTATGCCAGTTATGAGTTGGGCTATACGCTTGAGCCGCGTCTTATGCCGCTCATGCCTGCCAAACGCCGCTTGCCGCTTCTGCGGTTCGGGGTGTTTGACGGGCCGGAGGATGCGCCGGAATTGGTGGCGGAAGAGGCAACATTTAGTGATTTTCGGCCCCAATGGGATGCGGCGCGTTATCAGGAGGCCTTTCAATGCGTGCATGAGTATATCTGCGCGGGGGATATTTATCAGGCCAACCTGACCTTTCCGATTGAGATGCGGGCCAATGGCGCGGCGGCGGCGCTTTATCAGGCGCTGGCGCAGGTGCAGCCGGTGCGCTTTGGCGCGTTGATTGAGCAAGAGGGGATTTCGATCCTGTCACGCGCGCCGGAATTGTTTTTCCGCACAGATGTGAAAGGCCGGATTGAGACCCGCCCGATGAAAGGAACGCAGCCGCGCAGCCCGGACCCGACCGAAGATGCGCGGCTGCGGTTTTTCCTGCAAACCGATGAAAAAAACCGGGCCGAGAACCTGATGATCGTGGACCTTTTGCGCAATGACCTGTCGCGCATATCCGAGGCCGGATCGGTGCGGGTGCCGGAATTATTTGCGATTGAGAGCTTTGCCACGGTGCATCAGATGACCTCGACCATTACCGGGCAGATGAAGCCGGGCACCGGATTGAATGAGATTTTCCGCGCGCTTTTCCCCTGCGGGTCAATCACTGGCGCGCCGAAAGTTCGGGCGATGCAGATCATTGCCGAACTGGAGCCCGAGGCGCGCGAGGTCTATTGCGGCACAATCGGCTGGGCCGCGCCGGACGGGCGGGCCGAGTTTAGCGTGGCGATCCGCACCTTGCTGCTTGAGGCCGCGCGGGCGACGCTGAATGTGGGCGGTGGGATTGTCTATGACAGCACGGCGGCAAGCGAATATGACGAGGCGCTTTGGAAGGCCCGGTTTGCCAGCCAAATGATCCGGCGGGGCGTGGGGGGATTTAAACGGATGTTGCGCGATTAATCCGGTTTTTTGGCTTTGCCGCGCGGTTTTTTCGGCTTGGCGCAAAGGTAATCACGGGTGAGCGGCACGGCGTCTTGTTTGGGGGAAAGCTGTAGCTGAAACACCACCTGCCAGCTATGGCGAAAGGTGACTTCGCTGGCGACCAGATAATAGCGCCACATGCGGCAGAACCGATCATCATAAAGCGCGCGGGCCTTGTCGATATTGGCCATGAAGCGATCATGCCAATGGCGCAGGGTGCGGGCGTAATGCAGCCGCCAGACCTCAATATCGCAGGCAAACAGCCGCTGGTTTTCTACGGCTCTTATGGTCTCGGACAGGGCGGGCGCATAGCCGCCGGGAAAGATGTATTTGGTGATCCACGGGCTGGAAAACCCCGGTGGCTGCGCCCGGCCGATGGTGTGGATCAGGGCGATGCCATCCTCGGTCAGGCAGTCGCGCACATGGGCGAAATAATCGTTGTAATGCGGCACGCCGACATGCTCGAACATGCCGATTGAGACGATCCTGTCAAACTTGCCGGTGACCTTGCGGTAGTCCATCAGCTCAAATTTAGCCTTGTCCGCAAGTCCCTCCGCATCGGCGCGGGCGCGGGCGATGGCGTGTTGCTCGATGGATAATGTGACGCCCAGAACCTCGGCCCCGTAATCGCGCGCGAGGCTCAGCCCCATGCCGCCCCAACCACAGCCAATATCAAGCACCCGCATCCCCGGCTCGATCAGCAGCTTTTTGGCGATATAGGTTTTCTTGGCCTGTTGCGCCGCGTCCAGAGACATATCGGGATCAGGAAAATAACCGCAGGAATATTGCCGGTCTTCATCGAGAAAAAGATCATAAAGCTCGCCCGACAGATCGTAATGATGTGCCACATTGGCCCGCGCCCGTTTGATTGGGTTATATTGGTGCAGATGCCGCAGCATGTGGCGGCCAAGATCAATCGGTTTCCTGAACCACGGCTGCCCATGGGCCGCGATATTGGCCACGGCAAGGGCAAGAAAGCCGTAAAGATCATCGTTTTCAATCGTCAGAGTGCCATCCATATAACCCTCACCCGCGCCAAGCTCGGGCGATATGACGATCCGCCGGGGCAGGTTTTCGTCATGCAATGTCACCGCCACTTCGGGGCCGTCCTTGCCGCTGCCATAACGGCGGGTGACGCCATCGGGATAGGTCACGGACAGCAGCCCGTTGCGCATCATATGGCTAAGCAGCCGATCAAGAATATTCGCCCACATAATACCCTCCCATCCGGGTTATTTGCGCATTTCATGATATTTTCGCGTAAAATTAACCATCTGTAAACGGTTTTACACCTATGCGCGGGTTTTGGCGGGTTGGCGGGCCTTGACTTTGGCGGCCCATCACGGTGTACCGGCGCGAACCCATAACGGCCCGGAGATGACATGATGCACGCCTATCGCAGCCACACTTGCGCTGATCTGAAGAAATCTAATGTTGGCGATACTGTGCGCCTTTCGGGCTGGGTGCATCGGGTGCGCGATCACGGCGGGATTTTGTTTATTGACCTGCGCGATCATTTTGGGGTGACGCAGGTGTTATGCGATCCCGACAGCCCGGTTTTTGCCGAGATTGAGAAGGTCCGCAGCGAATGGTGCATTCGGATTGATGGCGAAGTGAAAGCGCGCGATGAGGGTCTGATCAACCGCAAAATCCCCACTGGTGAGGTGGAGGTGTTCATCCGCGATATGGAGGTTCTGGGCGAGGCCAAAGAGCTGCCGCTGATCGTGTTTGGGGATCAGGAATACCCCGAAGAAACCCGCCTGCGGTACCGCTACCTCGATCTGCGCCGTGAGGTGATGCAGGACAATATGAAGCTGCGCTCGGACGTGGTGTCGTCGATTCGCCGCCGCATGTGGGGGATGGATTTTCGCGAATACCAAACCCCGATCATTACCGCGTCATCGCCCGAAGGCGCGCGTGATTTTCTGGTGCCCTCAAGGTTGCATCCGGGGAAGTTTTATGCGCTGCCTCAGGCGCCGCAGTTGTTTAAGCAGCTCATCATGGTGTCGGGGTTTGACAAATATTTTCAAATCGCCCCGTGTTTTCGCGATGAAGACCCGCGCGCCGACCGCTCGCCGACGGATTTCTATCAGCTTGATCTTGAGATGTCATTTGTTGAGCAGCAGGATGTGTTTGACACCATTCAGCCGGTGCTTCAGGGCATTTTTGAAGAGTTCGGCAAGGGCCGTAAGGTGGATACGGAATGGGAGAAAATCTCATTCCGCGACGCGGCGAAATGGTATGGCACCGATAAGCCAGACCTGCGCAACCCGATTAAGATGCAGGATGTGTCGGAGCATTTTCGTGGCTCTGGGTTTGCTATTTTCGCCAAAATTCTGGAGCAGGACGGCACGGAAATTCGCGCCATTCCCGCGCCCAAGGGCGGCAGTCGGAAGTTCTGCGACCGGATGAATGCCTTTGCCCAAAAAGAGGGCCTGCCGGGGATGGGGTATATCTTCTGGCGGGAAAAAACTGCTGATGCGGTGGCGCAGGAGTTGGGCATCACAGTGAAAGAGGCGCAAGCCAAGTTGAAATCCGGCGAAGTCGTAGGCGGCATGGAAGCCGCTGGGCCCTTGGCTAAAAACATCGGTCCCGAGCGCACCGAAGCCATTCGCCTGCAGCTTGGGCTTGAGGTGGGGGATGCCGCGTTTTTCCTTGGCGGCAAACCGGCGGCGTTTGAAGCCGTGGCGGGTAAGGCGCGGGTTGAAATTGGCGATCAGTTGGGCCTCACGGATAAAGACCGGTTTGCCTTTGCCTGGATCGTGGATTTCCCGATGTATGAGGCTGACGAGGAAACCGGCAAGATTGATTTCAGCCACAACCCGTTTTCTATGCCGCAGGGCGGGATTGAGGCGTTGAATGGTGACCCGCTGGAGGTTCTGGGCTATCAGTATGACCTGAGTTGCAACGGCTATGAGCTGATCTCGGGGGCGATCAGGAACCATAAGCTGGACACTATGATTAAGGCGTTTGAGCTGGCGGGCTATGACGAGGCCGAGGTGCATAAGCGCTTTGGCGGGCTGGTGAATGCGTTCCAATATGGTGCGCCGCCGCACGGGGGCTGTGCCGCCGGGATTGACCGGATTGTGATGCTGCTGGCGGATGAGGCGAATATCCGCGAGGTTATTATGTTCCCGATGAATCAACGCGCCGAGGATTTGATGATGAACGCGCCAAGCGAGCCGGATAGTGATCAGTTGATGGAGCTGCACCTTAGGGTCATCCCTCAGGAATAACCTTTTAAATGGCGCATATGCCGCTTATCTTAACCGGGGAGCAGCAGGAGGCTTGGCGATGCAAGATGAACGCCCCAAAGGGCCGGTGGTTGAGGGCTGGAGCATTCCGCCCGCGCCGGAGGGGGCGGTTTTGCGGGGGCACTACGCCTGTCTTGAGCCGCTCAATGCGGATGCCCATGCGGCGCTGTTGTATCGCGCTTTTGATGGCCATGACTGGATTTGGGACTATATGGGCGCGGGGCCGTTTTCATCGTCGGCGCAGTTTTACCGTTGGATGATTGAGGCCACGGCGCGGGACGATATTCATTTCTATGCCATCCGTGATCTCGATACCGGCGAGTGGGGCGGGTTTGCCTCGTATTTACGGGTGAAACCCACGGCGGGGGCGATTGAGATCGGCTTTATTGCCATGGCCCCGCGCCTGCAGCGCACTCGCGCCGCGACCGAGGCGATATATCTGATGATGCACTGGGCGTTTGACGCGGGTTATCGCCGCTGTGAATGGAAATGCGACGCCCTGAACCGGCCTTCGCGGCGGGCGGGGCAAAGGCTGGGCTTTAGTTATGAGGGGGTTTTCCGGCAGGCGATGCTGGTCAAGGGGCGCAACCGTGATACGGCCTGGTTTGCGGTGATTGATAAGGAATGGTCGGCGCTTGATGAGGCGTTTCACCTCTGGCTTGATCCGGGCAATTTTGACAAACACGGCCAGCAGCGCGAACGGCTGAGTGATCTGACCGCGTTGGTGCGTGCGGCTAATGATCCGACGTTGTAGAATTCAAATCGCGATGCGTTTATTCATCCGCTCCTGAACCATGCCTGAAAGCTTTGAGACCTTGGCCCGCAGATCACTGCCATTGGCGCGGTGTTTTGCCAGATCACCTGCGGCTTTGGCCAGTTGGTAATCTTCGGCTGAACGCGCGACACCGCCCAGAAACTGCGCGATATAATCCAGCACCGGGCCGTCGGTGTGATCCTCCAAAAGGCTGGCCACATGGGTCATGTCATCGCG
Source organism: uncultured Roseovarius sp. (assembly GCA_964655135.1). Classification (GTDB taxonomy): domain Bacteria; phylum Pseudomonadota; class Alphaproteobacteria; order Rhodobacterales; family Rhodobacteraceae; genus Roseovarius. The sequence goes on from CAZZKL010000074.1 coordinate 6,125, forward strand.
GTAGGCCACCGGATCAGGGGTCACGGCTTCGTCGCTTAACACGCGCGGGCCGTTGGGCTGCCGGTCTTCGGGCAGGTTTTCAAGAATGGCCTGCTGAAACGTGCCAAGGCTTTCGAGGGGTTTGTGCAGGAAACCATCGGCCCCGGCCTGTCGCGCGGCATCCTCGGAATTGTCATCGCCGCTGATGCCAATGAGGGCGGTGATCCGGGGGGTGGCGCGATCCAGCTCGGATATCAGCTCAAGCCCCGAGCCATCGGGCAGGCCCAGATCAATGATTGCCACAGAAGGCCGGTAGACCTGCAAATGCCGCCGGGCCGAGCGCAGGCAATCGGCGCGCCGGATACGGGCACCGCTGCGCAGGCACATCAGGCGCATCGCTTCACAGGCATAGCGGCTGTCTTCGACAACCAGAACGGTCATGCCCAACAGCGGGCGGTTGCTGGTGGGGGCGCGCTGCGGCGCGAAGGGGGATAAATCATCCATTGGCAGGTCCTTTGGGCTTTGCAGATACCAACAGGGTTACGCATTCACGGCTAACAAGAGGTTAACGACCGGCGAGAACCTGACACTCATTGCACTCTTGCCATGGCGGCGGCGGCGGATCATAAGGCGTTAAAGCTGCGACAAAGGACCTGTTAAATGATCGGACGCTTGAATCATGTGGCCATTGCCGTGCCTGATCTTGAGGCGGCGATGGCGCAATATAGCAACGCTTTGGGGGCCAAAGTGGGCGCGCCCCAAGATGAGCCGGATCACGGTGTCCGGGTAGTGTTTATCGAGCTGCCCAACACCAAGATTGAGCTGCTTTATCCCTTGGGCGACGCCAGCCCGATCAACGGGTTTTTGCAAAAGAACCCGGCGGGCGGTATTCACCATATTTGTTATGAGGTTGACGATATTGCGGCGGCGGCAGAGCGCCTTACGGCCACCGGTGCGCGGGTGTTGGGGGACGTCAAAACCGGCGCCCATGGCAAGCCGGTTTTGTTTCTGCATCCCAAGGATTTCAACGGCTGTCTGATAGAATTGGAGCAGGTCTGATGGGTGTTGTCACGGGGTTAATACTGTATCTGATCATCTGGGTTGTGACCTTTCTGGCGGCGGTGCCGATCCGGATTAAGACCCAGGGCGAATCGGGTGAGATTGTACCGGGCACGCATTCGGGATCGCCCGAGCAGCACCATCTGAAGAAAAAGGCCTGGATCGTGACGGCGGTGGCGGCGGTGGTTTGGGGGATTGTTGCGACAATCATCATCACCGGCGCGATCACGGTTGAGGATATAGATGTGTTCAACCGGATGGGGCGGCCTTAATCCGCCATCCAAGTTGTTATGTGGTCCATATCGGGCCGGGGCCGTTCCGGCGGGGCCGAGGTTTCAGTTCCGATATGAATGAACCCCGCCAGTTTTTCATGCGGCTCAAGCTTCAGCCCGGTTTGCAGAAACTCACGCTCGTGGCTGGCCCAGCCGCTGAGCCAGTTTGCCCCCCAGCCCGAGGCCAGCGCGGCATTGAGCAGGCCAAGGCACGCGGCCCCGGCGGAATAGCTTTGCTCAATAGGCGGCACTTTCGCTGCCGGTTTTTGCACCTCGATCACGGCCACAGCCAGGGGGCTGTTGGCAAACTGAGCGGTGGCTTTGGTAATATCCGCCGCGTCCCTGCCCAGCCGCGCACCACAGGGGGCCACCAGACCCGCGAGCCGCTGCAAGGCGGCGCGCTCAAGCACGATCAGACGCCACGGTTCAAGCTTGCCATGATCAGGGCAGCGCAGGGCGGCCTGCAAGATGGGCCGCAGCGCATCGCGTGAGGGCGCAGGGGCCTTCAGGGTTTTGGCGGGCCGCGAACGGCGGCTTTGTAGAAACTCAAGCACGGGAATGTTGGGGTGGGGCATGGGGCCTCATGGGATTGGTGACGGATCATGCAACATGTCGGGGTTGCGCAGGGTGTGGTCAAGCGGTTTATCGGGCGGGGCTTGGCGACATGGCGTTACAGCGTGTATGCCATGGCCATGAAGGGCATTGATCTGAGACATATGGCGGTTGACGGGGCCGAAATTGCCGTGCGGGTGACGCCTAAGGCCTCGCGTAACCGGATCACTGTGAGCGACGGGCAGGTGCGTGTCTATGTCACGGTTGTGCCGGAGGATGGCAAGGCCAACGCGGCGGTGCAAAAGCTGTTGGCCAAGGCGCTGGGCGTGGCCAAATCACGGCTGCGCCTGATCCGGGGGCAGACCTCGCGCGAGAAAGTATTCCGGGTGGAATGAACGCCGGGACCTCTACTTTCGCCGGGCAGGGGGGATTACTCGGTGCTTTCCGTCAGGGAATAAACCCCCTCGGGCAGGTTCAAAGCGGCGCTCAGATCGCGCAGTTGCGACATTGTGAGCGTGAGGGTCTGCATCTGGTCTTTGCGTGGGTCATATTGGCTGAGGGTGATGCATTCTTCAAAGGCGTTGATCACCACATCCTCACCCAAAGGGGCGGTGCCCTCATCCACCAGGGTGACAACCGTGGCGTCAAATTCGTGTTCAATCGAAAACATGAGGGGTAATGTAAGCGATTGGCAGGTCTTTGCAAGTCTGCGCTGAGGGTGGCAAGGGGGCTGGCAGCGCTGGGAAACCCTGCTACAATGCCGTTGGTTTTGTTGATTATAGGGTGAAAAATGCGCTGGATACCTTTGGTTTTTGTCGCCGTTCTTTCGGGCTGTGTTGTGACATCTGAGCCACCGGCACCGGGGCGGCCCTTGCCGTCTGCCGCGCGGCCTAAAGCAATCTCAGTACCAACGGCGGCCGATAAGCAGCGCTTTGAGTATGTCGTGCGCCGGGTTGAGCCGGTGGCCGAGCGGATGTGCCGGGAGCGCACACGCGGCAATAATTGTGATTTCCGCATTGTCGTGGATGCCCGCCCCAATCAGCCCCCGAATGCCTATCAGACCTTTGATAAATCGGGCCGTCCGGTGCTGGCCTTCACGCTGGCGTTAATCGCCGAAGTGCGTAACCGCGATGAGATGGCCTTTGTGATGAGCCATGAGGCGGCGCATCACATCAGGGGCCATGCGCAGCGGACGCAGCAAAATGCACAAACCGGGGCGATTATTCTGGGCGGGCTTGCGGCGCTGGCCGGGGCCGGATCCGGGGCCATTCAGGAGGCGGTAAATCTGGGCGGCAGCGTTGGCGCGCGCAGCTATTCCAAGGATTTTGAGCTTGAGGCCGATGCGCTGGGCACGGTCATCACCAAACGGGCCGGGTTTGATCCGGTGCACGGGGCGCAATTTTTCACCCAAATCCCCGATCCCGGCAACCGGTTTTTGGGCACCCACCCGCCCAATGCGCAGCGGCTGGAAACGGTCAAGCGCGTGAATGCCGGGCTTTAGGCAGTGTCTTTTGGCAAGCGCCAGTGTGGTGCTGCATATGGAGATACCGCCTAATGCGGCAGTTGACGGGGGTGATCAGCGACCGGGGATCAAAATATGCGGTGTCCGGCGGTCCGGTTCGGGATCGGGAAGGTGTTGAGCGCTTTCTCAAGGCTTTGAAGAAGAATAAGAAGTTTGCCCGCGCCACGCATAATACCTGGGCTGTACTGCTGTCTGATGGCGCTGGTATAAAAGGCGATGACGGTGAATCTGGCGCTGGGATGGTCATCCTTCGCATGTTGGAGCGTGCCGAACTTTATGATCATATCATCGTTGTAACCCGCTGGTATGGCGGAAAGAAATTGGGCGGAGACCGGTTTCGCCATGTTCAGGAATGCGTGCGGGTTTATTTGGAAAGTGGCGCCGATTAAGCTTAGACCCCTGAGGCCAGCGCCGATGAAATGCCTAAGAAGAAACAGCCCGAGGCGATGACGATAAACCCGTGCCAGATCGCATTGGCGTATTTAAGCCCCTCCCAGCGGTAAAACACCACCCCCGTAGAATAAAGCAGCCCGCCTGAGAGCAGTAAAATCAGGCTGTAATCAGGCAGCACGCCCATCAATGGGATGAACAAAGCCACCCCGACCCAACCCAGCGCCAGATAGGGCCACCAACCGGTTGTCATCGCGCCGCGTTTTGCGGTGAGCTTGCCCACCACGCCAAAAAGCGCCAGTGCCCAGACGCAAGCCAGTATGAGATAACCGTAAGAGGTGTTCAGGATCACGCTGAGCGGGGTGAATGTGGCGGCGATTTTAATATAAATCGCCGCATGATCCAGCCGTCGCAAGACCGGGCGCGCCGGGGTGTGGGCGGCCAGATGATAAATCATTGACGCCGAGAGCATCGCAATCAGCCCGACCGCATAGATCACCGTGGCGGTGAACATGCCCCAGCCCATCTGATGCGCCGAGTAATACAACAACGCCGTGACGCCGATAATGGCCGCGCTGACCCCCAGCACATGCACCATGCCATCGGCAATACGCTCGGCGCGGGTATAGCAGGGATAGGGCATCTGTTCGGCCTCCTTTAAGGCATAGATGGGGGCAATCCTAAGGAGAGGCTAGTCAAATATTGTCAAAATATTGATAACGGTGGGGAAATATGCCGCAGGCGGAGCGGCAACGGCTTGTGCTTATAATTGGCTTATCCTGATTTGCAGCCATGGCGGCACTTAAAGCGGTCTTGACGGCGCAGATTGGAGCCACTAATGATATTGAGAATTATTTGCAACTAGAGGATCGATTTATGCCTGAAAAGGCGAAAGGCTCGGCGGTTGAGGCCGCGAAAGGCGGCTGGAGCAAGGCCCGTCGGGAGCCGTCATTGCCGGTGTCCTATCATTCGGTTGCGGTGCACTCGGGGCCTTTCTGGCGGCGGTTTTTATCGTTTTTTGGCCCGGGGTATCTTGTCGCCGTGGGCTATATGGACCCGGGCAACTGGGCCACGTCTTTGGCGGGTGGCTCGGCGTTTGGCTATACCTTGTTGTCGGTCATTTTGCTGTCGAATTTCATGGCTATTTTGCTTCAGGCGCTGGCGCTGCGGTTGGGCATTGCCAGTGGTCGTGATCTGGCGCAGGCCTGTCATGATGCTTATCCCCGTTGGGCCAGCAATGTGCTGTGGGTTCTGGCAGAGCTGGCGATTATTGCCACCGATCTGGCCGAGGTGATTGGCACCGCGATTGCGCTGAACCTGTTGTTTGGGATTCCGTTGGAGATTGGCGTGATCCTGACGGCGCTGGATGTGTTTTTGATACTCTGGCTGCAAAACAAAGGCTTTCGTTATGTCGAGGCGGTGGTGATTGCCCTGACCGGGGTGATTGCCCTGTGTTTTGCGGTGCAGATGGCCTATGCTGATCCGGTGATCGGGGATGTGCTGGCGGGGTTCATTCCGCAGGTTGATCTGGTGCGCTCGCCGGTGATGTTATTTTTGTCGCTGGGCATTATCGGGGCCACGGTGATGCCGCATAACCTGTATCTGCATTCGTCGATCATTCAGACCCGCAATATCGGCCCGACATTAGAGGATAAACGGCAGGCGATCCGGTTTGGTACAATTGATTCCACCATCGCCCTGATGTTTGCACTGTTTATCAACGCCTCGATCCTGATCCTTGCCTCGGCGGCGTTTTATACCACCGGGCAGTTTGAGGTGGCTGAAATTCAGGACGCCTATCACCTGCTTGATCCGACGCTTGGCACCACCATTGCGGGGACATTGTTTGCGGTGGCGCTGCTGGCCTCGGGGCTGAATTCCACGGTGACGGCTACGCTTTCAGGGCAGATTGTGATGGAGGGGTTTATTCATCTGCGGATCGCGCCGGTAAAGCGGCGTTTGATCACCCGGGGGATTGCGATTATCCCGGCAGTTTTTGTCACCATTTATTATGGCGAGAGCGGCACCGCAAAATTGCTGATCGCGTCGCAGGTGGTGCTGAGCCTGCAACTGCCGTTTGCGATTGTGCCCCTGATCTGGTTCACCGCTGACTGCAAAAAGATGGGCGGGCTGCCGGCACCGCGCTGGCTGACATCGGTTTGCTGGGGGATTGCGCTGGTGCTGATTGCGCTGAACCTGAAGCTGATTTTTGATGTGGCCACCGGGGGGGTTGCGTTTTGATCCCCCTCATATCAGGGCGCGCGGGGGGTTTCACCTTGGTGTTGTTAAAACCTTGATGGGGGCGCGGAATACGGTCATAATAGTTATAAAATATAATGGCCTTTGGGAGGGCACGAGATGAAAAATATGGTTATGAAATCCGCCCGGTTTGCAGCATTTGGCGCAATGTTATCCGCCATCGGTGTTGGCTCGGCCCTGGCAGGAGATGATTTTACGCTTTCCAGCCCCGATCTGGCATCGGGTGTTTTTGACAATAAATTTGTCCTAAACGGTTTTGGCTGTAAAGGCGGCAATGTCTCACCAGCGCTTGTTTGGGAAAACGTTCCTGAGGGCACAAAATCACTTGCCTTGCAGGTGCACGACCCTGATGCGCCAACCGGCAGCGGGTTTTGGCATTGGGGTATTTACAACATTCCGGCTAGCGCCACCAGCCTTGCGCAAGGGGCGGGAAATTCACCAGAGGGCCTGCCTGCGCCTGCGTTTGGCGGCACCACTGATTTTCTTGATACCGGGGCCACTGGTGTGAACGGCAATTATGGCGGTCCCTGCCCGCCAGCCGGTGACAAGCCCCACCGCTATATTTTCACGCTTTATGCCCTTGGGGTGGAAGACGTGCAACAAGCGGCCGGCATCCCCAAAACCGGCACCGCCGCGCTCTATTCCTTTGTTCTCAACAAAGGCATCGGCGATGGCTTGCTTGGCAAGGCCAGCTTTACGGCAACTTACGGGCGGTAAAGCGCCGGGTCTCCAAGTGGACACGGGCAAGGGGCCAGAGCTTATCTGATGCTATGTTGTCGGACCTGAACATTTGCAATGAGTGGCTGTTGCGGTTTGATTTACCGTCGGAATGAGCGGCCCGCGCGTCAGCCCCTTCTCGTGGCTGCCTCGCTGTGGGTGTTGGCTGGGTTTTCAGGTGGTGTTGATGCCTTCTTACACCCTACTATTTTAAGTTGAATGCTAACGTGGTGTTCGCGTAATGTAAGGCGGTGAACAATAGGGGAATGAAATGGACCGCCCAGATTATCTGATGCAAGGGGAGGTCGCCAGACTATTTCCGGTCCTGTCGACAACATCAAAAGAAGGCCGGACGACGTCAATTATTTTGGCATGTTTATCAAAAATTGATGAACTGGCCTCTGAGTTGATGTTATCGGTCGGCCAACGTATTGGCAAACGCAGCAAGCTGGGAGCATTTACAGAGGTAGTTTTCAAAGGCGAAAAAACCGACACTCAGGACCGCCCTGACGGGTTGATCGTTGTCAAAAATGGCTCAAACGAATGGCGCGCACTTGTTGAGGCCAAGGTGGGCAATGCAGATTTAACAGCGGAGCAGATTGAAAAGTACCGGATTATTGCAAAAAATCAGGGTGTTGACTGTATCATCACCATGTCGAACCAGTTTGCTACAACCACCTCAAGCCATCCGCTTGATGCGGTGCGGAAAAGCCGCTCGAAGGTGCCGGTTTTTCACTGGTCATGGATGTTCATTCTGACCACGGTCGACCTGCTATTGAACAATGATGAGGTCGCAGATGAAGATCAAAAGCTGCTGCTGGATGAATTGCGAAGGTTTCTCACTCATGAAAGCGCCGGGATCAAAGGGTTTGACCGTATGCCCCCTGAATGGGGGGAGCTTAACAGGCTGGTATCGGCGGGTGGTAAGATACCCGTCAAGTCAGCAGAGGCGGCTGTGGTTATAGAAGCGTGGCATCAGGAAACCAAGGATTTATCCCTCATTCTAAGCCGACAAACCGAAACTGCCGTTCATGAAAAGCTTCCCAGAAAACACATTCACGATCAGGCTGGTCGCCAAAAGGATGAGATTTCGGTTTTGAGTGAGCTAAATCAGTTGAAATCTGTATTGCAGATACCTGATGCGGCCTCGCCCTTGGAAGTGATTGCGGATTTGGCGCGTCGCACGATTGATGTGGGCATGACCATAAGAGCACCAGAGGATAAGAAATCCTCAAAAGCGCGGCTGAATTGGTTGCTCAGACAGGTGAAAGCCGAGCGTCTGGAAGGGGTCACCATCAGGCTTAACTGGCCTGGCCGGAGCGGCGCTACCCAGTTCCCGTTAGATGATCTGCGCGAGGCCCCGGAAATTTGTGAACAGGGTAAAGATGGCCTGCAAGTGCATAGCTTTCATATATTCATTTCCCGGCGGATTGGGGCAAGGTTCACCCAGCAAAGTAATTTCATCAAAGATTTGGAAGATTTGGTGCCGTTGTTTTACCACGAAATTGGGCAGAACCTTTCAGAATGGAGAAAGCCCGCGCCAAAGATCAAAGCGGATAAAATCCTGCCTGAAGAATATCCTGACGATGTGCCGCATGATGATATGTAAGGGACTAAAGTAAAGGCCCTAGCTGGCTGTTGCGTGGTTGCCTCGCTGTGGGTTGTGCGGGCTTTATCCGCTTTGAGGCATCACCCCGCAAGCATTTCAAACAAGATTGCC
>CAZZKL010000075.1:0-14563 GCA_964655135.1 uncultured Roseovarius sp.
CGCCTTTCAACACAAGGATCACATGGTTGTAGATCACCTCGATATTGTTGACCTCAAGCAAGGCAGCTTCGGTTTTTGCGGCGTCCAGCATCGGTTTAGCTCCATCATGCCCCGGACTTGCTCCGGGGCCTCTTGGGTTTTGGCGGCGCGGCGGGGATGGCCGCCGCGCCGGTTGTCTTAGGGATCCCGGATCAGGTCCGGGGTGATCGCTTGCGCGATCAATTACAGCCCGGAGTGATATTGTTTTCCGCCGCATAAGCCGCGGAATCTTCGGCCACAAGCGGCCCAATCACATCCTGATCCGATTGCACATAATCGGTGATCAGGCTCCAGGATTTCGCCGATGCATCCCACTGCGCCACGGCACCATATCCGTTGCCACCGTGGTTTTCACAGCTCACCTTGAATTCCGGACCAAAGCCGGGAAGGCCAAGTGCGGCCATCTTTGCTTCGGTCATTTCAAGGTTTTCCATGCCATCGCGCATCATCGCCGGCGTGATCGCCTTTGTGTCATACATCGCCTGCGCTGTTTTCACAGCTTCAGCAGCCAGCATCGCGGCATATATGCCCCGGTCATACAGCACGGTGCCAATCTGATCACCGGCACCGGCAGCTTTGCCCGCATCAACCACATATTTCTGCAAGTCATCAAAAAGCGGATAATCACTGCCGACATTGTGGAACGCCAGCGCCTTATAGCCATCAGCCGCATCGCCCGCAGGCAGCACGTCATTCTCAGAGGCCGACCACCAGATACCGATGAAATTTTCCATCGGGAAACGGATGTTGGCGGCTTCCTGAATCGCCACCTGATTCATCACGCCCCAGCCCCACATCAGCACATAATCAGGCTTTTCACGGCGGATTTGCAGCCACTGTGATTTCTGCTCCTGACCGGGATGGTCAACCGGCAGCAATGTAAGCTCAAACCCATGCTTGGCACTCAACTCTTCCAAAGTGCGGATCGGTTCTTTGCCGTAGGCTGAGTTATGATAGACCAGCGCGATTTTCTTGCCTTTGATGTCGCCACCGTTGAGGTCCAGAATATGCAGAACCGCAAGGCTTGCCCCATCCCAATAGTTGGCGGGATAGTTGAAGATATTGCTGAACACCTTGCCGTTTTTGGCCGATGTGCGCCCGTAACCCATCGAATGCAGTGGAATGCCATCTGCCGTCACTTTTGGGATTAGCTGATAGGTGATGCCGGTTGAAAGCGGTTGATAAACAAGCACACCGTCGCCTTTGGTCGCCTCATAGCATTCCACCCCTTTTTCGGTGTTATAGCCGGTCTCACATTCCTCAAGCTTGATCGGCTCGCCGTTGATGCCGCCATCACGCTCATTGAGCAGCGTGAAATAATCGGCATAGCCATCGGCAAACGGAATGCCATTCGCGGCATAAGGCCCGGTGCGATAACTGAGTGACGCAAATGTCAGCTCGGCCATCGCCGGACCCGCCATCATCAGTGCCGCAATCGCGGCGGTTACATATTTAAGTTTCATCGGTTTAGTACCTCCCTTGGTTTATAGTCCGACGTCTTCGCGTAGGCCGGATTTCACGCCCGGCTTACTTTTTCTCAGGCCCGCCCGCTAATGCGGAAAGGGCCAAAGCCTTAGTTTTTCCTTTGCCACGCGCCATAATTGCGCAATCCCGTGCGGCTCGGCCACCAAAAACAAGATGATCATGCCGCCGACGATAATAAATTCCAGATTTGTTGCCAGATCAGTGGGCCATCCCAGCGCCCCCACCAGCAGGTTTTTCAGCAATACCGGCAGCAGCACCAAAAACGCCGCCCCGGCGAATGAGCCAAAAATGGATCCCAGCCCGCCGATAATCACCATGAAGAGCAGCAGGAAGGATTTGTTGATGCCAAACGCCTCACCCACCTCAATCGCCCCCAGATAGATGGCGAAAAACAACGCGCCCGCGATGCCGATGAAAAACGAGCTGACGGCAAAGGCAGTGAGCTTGGCCTTAAGCGGATTAACCCCGATAATCTCGGCGGCAATATCCATATCCCGGATTGCCATCCATTTGCGGCCCGACATGCCGCGCGTCAGGTTGCGGGCAATGATTGCGCTGGCCACCACAAACACCAGACAGAAAAGATACGCCGCCCAGGGCGCGGTTTGCGCGCCGGTCACGGGGATGCCAAACACCGTGCGCTCGGGCGCGGAAATCTGCCCCGAGGCGGAATAGTTGTAAAACCACGGCACGCGGTTGAACAGCCAGACCAAAAAGAACTGCGCCGCCAGTGTCGCCACCGCCAGATAAAACCCTTTGATGCGCAAGCTTGGCAGGCCAAACAGCACGCCCACACCTGCGGTAATCACCCCCGCAAGCACCACATGAATGGCAATACTCACGTCGGGAAAGCTGGTCATCAGCTTATAAACAGCATAGGCCCCCACGGCCATAAACCCGCCTGATCCAAGGCTGACCTGCCCGCAATAGCCGACCAGAATATTCAGGCCAATGGCGGCAATCGAATAAATCAAAAACGGCAGGAACACCGCGTTAACCCAGTAATCATTGATGACAAACGGCACCACGGCGAAGGCCACCAGCAACACCGCATAATAACGGTAGCGATCAAATTTGATCGGAAAGGTCTGGCTGTCCTCGGCGTAAGTGGTCTTGAAATCACCTGCTTCACGATAAAACATTTTTAAATCCCTTTCCGCCGCGCGTGGGTTTCACCCACCCTACGGGCAAATTGTAGGGTGGGTGAAACCCACGCGCCACCTGATCACACCCTCTCAATGATCTTCTCCCCAAACAATCCCTGCGGCCGGAAGACCAAAAACAAAAGCGCCAGCACATAGGCAAACCAGTTTTCGGTCGCCCCGCCCACCATTGGCCCGATGATAAACTCAAACATCTTCTCACCTACGCCGATGATCAGCCCGCCCACGATAGCCCCGGGGATCGAGGTAAACCCGCCCAGCATCAGCACCGGCAGCGCCTTCAAGGCAATCAGCGAAAGCGAAAACTGCACCCCCGATTTGGTGCCCCACATGATGCCCGCGACCAGCGCCACGAATCCGGCCAAAGACCACACCATCACCCAGATAAAGCTGAGCGAGATACCCACGCTCAGCGCCGCCTGATGGTCATCCGCCACCGCCCGCATGGCGCGTCCCTGCTTGGTGTATTGCGCGAAAACCACCAGCGTGATCACCAAAAGCGCCGCCACCACCGTGGCCACAATATCCAGATTGTCGATGAAAAACCCATAGCCGAAAATCTCAAACGTGGCTGCGTCGATCCAATCATTGATCCCCTGCGGCAGGCCCACATCCATCTTCTTAATATTAGAGCCCCACATCATATCGCCAAATCCCTCAAGGAAATACGCCAGCCCAATGGTGGCCATAAAAAGGATAATCGGCTCTTGATTAACCAGATGCCGGAAGATCAGCATATTCACCAGCCACGCCATCAGCACCATCACCGCCATGGTCAGCAAAATCGCCAGCACCGCCGGCACCGTCCAGCCAAAATTATGCACATCGGTGCCAAACACCGCATTGATCAAATTCGAAAACGGCACCTCGCCTTCCATGATCCCCACCAGCGTGAGGGCGGCAAAAAGCGCCATCACCCCCTGGGCAAAATTGAATATGCCACTGGCCTTGAATATCAGCACGAAACCCAAGGCCACCAGCGCATAAAGCACCCCGGCCATCAGGCCGTTAAGGAATACTTCGATGCCAAAGATTACCTGATCAGGCATGGCGCGCGCCTCCTCATGTTCATATCACGATTCAAGATCAGTCTCCAATATTTGCAGGATCACCGCATCGCCCTCACGGCGCTTTGACACCGCCAGTACCGGCTCGATCCATTGATAGCTGTACCAGAGGTTTTCGCCCATCTCGACATAGCTTTGCGTGCTCACCGCCTCTTTGATCCATTGGTCAAACGCCGGTTCGGATTGCCCGCTGGGATCACTGAGATAACAGGCCGAAAACCCCCCATCCGGCACCAGATCAATCACCAATTTGGCCCCGCTCGGCAGCAAATAAGTAGAGCTGTTCGCATCCGCCTCAACCTCTTTAAGCCCGTCAAATATCGGCGGGAACATGGATTCGTATGGCGTCAGGCAGCGGGCCTGAAATTCCTCCCACGCCCCAGCCTGCGCCGCCATTGGCATCAAGGTTAAAATTGCTAGAATTTTAATCATGGGCCACCCCCAGATAAGCATCAATCACCGCCTGATTGCCGCGCACCTCATCGGGCGAGCCATCGCCGATCTTGCGGCCATAATCCATCACCACAACCCGATCTGATAGGTCCATCACCACGCCCATATCATGCTCAATCAGGGCTATGGTGGTGCCAAATTCGTCATTCACATCCAGAATAAATCGGCTCATATCCTCTTTTTCTTCCACATTCATCCCCGCCATCGGCTCGTCCAGCAGCAGGATCGACGGCTCCGCCGCAAGTGCGCGCGCCAGCTCAACCCGCTTCTTCAACCCATAAGGCAACCGCCCCACCGGGGTCTTGCGAATGCTTTGAATCTCCAGAAAATCAATAACCTTTTCAACAGCTTCCCTGTTTTCGATCTCTTCGCGCTCGGCCTTACCCTTCCAGATCGCCTGCGACAGCAACCCGGCGCTCATCTGCCTGATCCGCCCGGTCATGACGTTATCCAGCACGCTCATGCCCTCAAACAGCGCGATATTTTGGAACGTCCGGGCAATGCCCTGCTGCGCCACCTGATAGGGCTTCATCATCGGTCGGCGGGTGCCCTGATACCAAACCTCGCCCTCTTGCGGATGATAAAACCCGCTGATCACATTCAACATCGAGGATTTACCAGCCCCATTCGGGCCAATAATAGCCCGGATTTCACCCTGCCGGATGTCAAAACTGATGTCTTGAATCGCCACCACCCCGCCAAATCGCAAGGTGATGTTTTTCATCTCCATCACCACCGCGCCAATTTTGCGGCCATCTTCGGTGACATATCCCTCAGCGGCATCAAGCATAACGCATTCCTCTCTTACCGCGCCAATGGGACGGCGGGCGGGGCGTGGTTGTCGCTTGCGACAACGAGCGCCGTGCGTCCGGCCCGCTCATTGCGCTGCAACCTTGTGCTCAGGCAAAGCCACCACCGCCGCTTCCACAATTTTCAGCGTGGCCGAGATTGACCCCTTGCGCCCATCTTCATAGGTCACCTCCGTGGTGGTATAAATCTCGTCCGAGCCATCATAAAGCGCCGTCAGCAGGTCGGAAAACTTCTCTTCCACAATCCGCCGCCGCACCTTGCGGGTGCGGGTCATCTCACCGTCATCGGCATCCAATTCCTTATGCAGCACCAAAAACCGATGCACCTGACAGCCCGATAGCATCGGGTCTTCCGCAATCGAGAGGTTTGTCTCTTCCACATGTTCGCGAATGGTTTCCAGCACCTGTGGGTGCCCCGCCAGCTCCTGATAAGACGCATAGCCAATATTGTTACGCTCGGCCCAGTTGCCCACCGCCGTCAGGTCAATATTGATAAACGCCGTGCATTCCTCGCGGCCATTGCCAAACACCACGGCCTCCAGAATATTGGGAAAAAACTTCAACTTATTCTCAACATATTTCGGCGCAAACAGCGCGCCTGACGCCATTTTGCCCACATCCTTGGCCCGGTCAATGATCCGCAAATGCCCGGTGCCCTCATCAATAAAGCCCGCGTCTCCGGTGGCCACCCAGCCCTCGGAATCTTTGGTGTCCTTGGTGCTGGCCTCATTTTTATAGTAATATTCAAACGTGCCGGGGCCGCGATAAAACACCTCGCCGTTATCAGCAATCCGGATTTCAACCCCCGGCGCAGGCACGCCCACGGTGTCATTGCGCACCTCACCATCGGGGTGCAGGGTGATGAACACGCTGGCCTCGGTCTGGCCGTAAAGCTGCTTAAGGTTGATCCCCAATGAGCGGTAAAACTCAAACAATTCCGGGCCAATCGCCTCCCCCGCAGTATAGCCCACCCGCACCCGGCTTAAACCCAGAGTATTTTTCAACGGGCCATAAATCGTCAGATTGCCGATCATGTATTTCAATCGGTCCCACAGGCCGACAGGCTTGCCATCTAAAATAGCCGGACCAACCTTGCGGGCATGGGCCATGAAGACCTTAAACAGCCATTTCTTGAACCGCCCGGCATCTTCCATCCGGATCATCACATTGGTAAGCTGCGTCTCAAACACCCTCGGCGGCGCAAAATAATAGGTCGGGCCAATCTCGCGCAGGTCGGTCATCATCGTCTCGGGGCTTTCGGGGCAGTTGACGCAAAACCCGGTCCAATAGGCCTGACCGATGGAAAATATAAAATCCCCAACCCAGGCCATCGGCAAATAGGCCAGCACCTCTTCACCCGGACCCAGAGTGTCAAACCCGGACGAGGATTTCGACGCCTCAATAATATTGCGGTTCGACAGCACCACACCCTTGGGTTTGCCGGTGGTGCCTGAGGTGTAAAGCATCACGCAGATACTGTCATAAGTCAGCTTGTCGCGGCGGGCCTGAAGATCGCTGATTAGCTCGTCATGCGCCGCGCGGCCCTGCTGCTGAATATGGCTGAACTCATGTAATTTATGGTGGTCATATTTGCGCATCCCGCGCGGGTCGATATAGATCATATGCTCAAACAGATGCAGGCCATCCTGAATTTCGATAATCTTATCAACCTGTTCCTGATCCTGCACAATGGCAAACCGCGCGCCGCAATGCTCCATCACATAAGCCATCTCATCGGCCGAGGCATCCGGATACAAAGGCACTGGAATGGCCCCAACCGATTGCGCGGCAACGATGGCCCAATAAAAATACGGCCGGTTGCGGCCGATAATGGCAATGAAATCGCCGTCATTCACACCCAGATTGATCAGCCCCAGCGCCAGCGCCTCAACCTCCACGGCTGTCTCGGCCCAGGTCCAGCTTTGCCAGATGCCATATTCCTTTTCCCGGTAAGCGGGCTTATCCCCGAACCGGTTGGCATTTCGCTGCAAAAGCGCCGGAATGGAGCCAAGCCCCTCCGCCGCCTGTACCGGCTTACCCAAAATATTATCCTCCCGTAATGCCCGCTTGCGGACAACAGCACACGCCCCAGACGGTTCTCTGACGATTCCCTGATCCCCCAAAGGTGCGCTTTTCATGCTGAAGGTCAACTTTTTCCTGAACATTTCCCAAACCTTACGAATTGTAACAGCGGCATGAATCACCTTTGCGCCGCCGCCATACAGGTGCTAGCCATAGGCAAAGGACAGTCAAATGTGCCCAACCAAATCCGACAAAAGCGCCATGACAATGGCCGGTCTGAACCTGATCCAGCAGGCCCTGACGATTTATGATCGTGATCTAAGGCTTGCCGTCTGCAACCAGCGCTTTCAGGAAATGTTCGACCTGCCCGAGTGGCTGATCACTCCGGGCGCGGATTTTGCCGATACCATCCGATATCTCGCCGAGCGCGGCGATTACGGCGAGGTCGATGACCTTGAAAGTTTTGTCCGCACCCGTGTTGAGCAGGCCCGCGCGTTTGAGCCGCATTACATGGAGCGCCCCCGCGCCAATGGCCGGATGATCAGCGTCGAAGGCTCGCCCCTGCCCGAAGGCGGCTGGGTTACGGTCTATACCGACATCACCCGCACCAAACGCCAGGAAAGCCTGTTGCAGGCGCGCTCAGAGGGGCTTGCCGATCAGTTGCAAACCTATTCCGAAGAACTCTCCGCCACCAACCGCGCCCTTGAGGCCACGATCACCGCTCTGGAAGAAGCCAAGCGCCAGCTAACCGCGTCCGAGGCCCGCACCCGGCTGACCACGGAAATGATGCCGGCCCATATCGCCCATGTCGGCCCCGACCGTTGCTATACCTATTCCAACCGGCGGCTGAGCGCGATAATCCCCGGCAGCGCGCCCGAAATCATCGGCACCCCGATCAGCGATGTGCTTGAGCCGCAAGCCTACGCCGCCATCAAATCCCGGCTTGATCAGGCGTTTGACGGCAAGCCTTCGGTGTTTGAATTTACTCACGAGGCCAGCTCGCGCCGCATCCGGGCGGCGTTTACGCCTGACGGCACGCATGATGGAAACCGGGGGGGCGTTTATATCCTGTCGATGGACATCACCGAAGAGGCCCAGACCCGCGCCGCCCTGCAACAAACCAAACGGCGCGAATTGGCGGCGCAACTGACCAGCGGTCTGGCGCATGATTTCTCCAATCTTTTGACGATCATCCTTGGAATGCAGTCCAAGCTGCAACGCATGAAACTGCCCGAGGACGCGGGCGAATTGATCACCGCCACCTTGGCGGCGGCGCGCAGGGGCGGCGGGATGCTCAACCGCATCGCCGATATGACCGGCCCGCGTGCGCACCGCCCCGCGCCGGTAGTGCTGGTGGATTTCCTGTCGGAATTTGCCACTTTGGTGCGCGCCACCCTGACCGAGCGCACGGTGTTCAATATCAATAACCTTGCGACGCAGACAAGTTTGATGCTGGATGCCGGAATGTTACAGGATTCGCTGCTCAATCTGGTGCTGAACGCGCGCGATGCTTGTGGCGCGGCGGGGCGGATCACCCTGACGGTGCAAGCCGTGCAAAATACCTGGATTGAGTTTGCCGTCACCGATACCGGCACCGGGTTTAGTGCCCCCGCCCTAAGCCACGGGTTTGATCCGTTTTTCACCACCAAGGGCGGTGAAGGCTCGGGGCTGGGCCTGAGCATGGCGTATAATATGACCACTTTGGCGGGCGGACGCATGACGCTGGCCAACACCCGGACCGGCGCGCGCGTGGCTTTGCGCCTGCCGCTGCGCGCGGCGGATGCGGCCACCGAGCCGGGCCTGATCCTGCTGGTCGAAGACAGCCCAGATTTGCGCAGCACCATCCGCGATATGCTGCGTGGCGCGGGCCATATGGTGGTGGAAGCCGCCAGCGTCGACGAGGCCCTGGCGCTGTTGCCGCAACTGCCTGAAATTTCCATGCTGCTATCGGACATCACCCTTGAGGGCGACAAATCCGGGCTTGATCTGCTCAGGGCCTTGCCCAAAGATCACTATCCGGCCTATCTGATGACATCGCTGCCGCCCGACAATCCGTTGCATCAGGCCGCAGGCCATTTGGCACCGGTTTTGCGCAAGCCGTTTTCGGCGGCTGAACTACACGCTTTCTTGCATAATGGACCAACCCCATGACCGCGCCATTAGTGACCATTCTCGATGATGAACCCGCCATTCGCACCATGCTGGCCGATGCGCTGGAAGAGGCCGGGTTTCGCACCCTGACATTCGCCCGCGCCACCGAATTTGAGGCGTCGTTGAAATCCATCACGCCGGATGTTTGTCTGGTGGATCTGTCATTGCCGGATCGCGACGGGCTGACATTGGTGCACCGTTTAGCGCTTGAGCAAGGCGCTACGGTGATCATCATCTCGGGCCGCGCTCAGGTGCAGGACAAGATAACAGGGCTTGAACTGGGGGCGGATGATTACATCATCAAACCGTTTGATCCCAGCGAAGTCGTGGCCCGCGTGCGCGCCCGCCTGCGCCGTAATGCGCCTGTTATCCACGCCCATGAAACCGCGCATTTCAACGGCTGGACCGCGCATTTTGACCGCTACATGCTTGAGGATGAAACCGGCGCGGAAACCGCCTTTTCCCATGCGGAAGGTGAGGTGCTGCGGCTGTTTCTCGACCGCCCAAAACGGCTGATCTCACGCGAGGCGATGCAAGAGGCATTGGGCGGCGCTGCCGTAGAAAGCTTTGACCGCGCCATGGATGTGCGCATTTCCCGGCTGCGCACCAAACTGCGCGAAGACCCTAAAAATCCGCGCCTGATCAAAACCATTTACGGCGCGGGCTATATCTTTTTGGGGGATGTCAGTTGGGGCTAATGAAGGTTCCGCCTGCCCTGTCTGGTTATCATTATGTGATATTGGACAATCAGAGTACCCTGCGTCGCAATTCAATCGCAAACAGGGGATATATTAAAGCGTTTCGAGATTAAGTTGCCCACAACTTGATCTTGAAACGCCGACAACATCAATAGATTACATGCGTTTCGACTTATTGTAGCGATTCAACAATAAGTCGAAACGCTTTAATGCAAGTCATCAGCACAGGCTTCGGCCGGACCGCAACCATGTCTTTGCGTCTGGCACTTGAACAGTTAGGCCTTGGCCCCTGTTATCACATGGAATCCGTTCTTGAAGACATGGCCGCAAAAGTACCGCACTGGAATGCCGCACTGGCTGGCAACGCAGATTGGCAAAAAACCTTTTCCGGCTATCAATCCGCCGTCGACTGGCCCACCGCCGCCTTCTGGCAAGACCTGATTATTGAATACCCTGATGCCCGGATCATTCATTCAACCCGCGATGTTGAAGGCTGGTATAAAAGCATCTCAGAAACCATCCTTGCAGTTTTGCTCAGCCCCGATAAATGGCCCGATGAGCAACGGGAATGGCTTGAAATGGCCTGCCATGTGGTGATTGATAAATCTTTTAGCGGCAAAACCGATCGTGACAGCATCATCAAAGCCTTCAACACCCATGAAGCGGCAATCAAAGACGCTATCCCGGCAAACAACCTTCTGGTGTTTCAGGCCAAAGATGGCTGGGGGCCGCTTTGTGAATTCCTTGGCAGGCCGGTGCCCGATGCGCCATACCCACGGACAAATTCACGCGAAGAATTCTTTGCCCTTCTGGCGCAGGGTAATACCTGAAACCGCGTTTTGCGGCCCACCCCCACCCCCCGTGGCGGGACGGGGAGGGTGGGTGGGCGTCCTGCCACGGGGGGTGGGTAAATATATTCTCAACCCATCTTCCCCCTGCCGATCTTGAGCGTTAACCTGCGCCTGAAACCGACCACAAAAAAGGCGCGGCAATTGGCAGAAATTATCCTCGTGCGCCACGGACAGGCCAATTACACCGCCAATTCCGAGGCCGATTATGACAGGCTCTCAGAGCTGGGCCAGCAACAGGCCCGCTGGTTGGGCCAGCACCTGACCACCACCAACCCGCATTTTGACCGGGTGATCACCGGCACATTGACCCGCCAGATCAACACCGCCCGCGCCATGGGCTATGACACGGCCGAGCAGGATACCGCCCTGAATGAATTGCCATATTTCGCCCTTGCTCAAGCTTTAGAGGCGCAATTCAACGTGCCCGCGCCGCAAGACGCAAGGGATTTTGCCACCCACCTGCCTGCGGTCATCGACCATTGGGCGCAAGGCAAACTCACCGGCGTGCCGGAAACGTTTGAAGCTTTCACAGCCCGCGTCACCAACCTGATTGATCAGCTTTGCAGCCACTCAGGCCGCATCCTTCTGGTCACCTCCGGCGGCGTCATCGGCATGATCATGCGCCATGCTCTGGGTCTCCACAACGGCGCCACCTCAAAAATGATGCTGCAGATCATGAACAGCTCTTTGCACCGGCTGGAATACGTGCATGATCAGTTGATGGTCGCCGGGTTCAACGCCACGCCCCACCTTGACAGCCCCGACCGCATTTATGCAAAAACCCATGTCTGATACTTTATAAGGACCCGCCCTGATGAAGCTTTATTACGCGCCGCAAACCATCTCAATCGCCGTGGCCATCGCCCTCAATGAGGCCGGGGTTGAGTATACCCCGGTCATGCTCAACTTTCCCACCGGCGAACAGGCCAAACCGGCGTATCTGGCGATCAATCCCAAAGGCCGGGTGCCCGCGATTGTCACCCAACAGGGCATTGTCACCGAAACCGGCGCGTTGCTGGATTATGTCGCAGCCCTTGCCCCCAAGGCCAATCTGGTGCCGGATGACCCGTTCAAAGCCGCGCAAATGCGCAGCGTGATGTATTATCTGGCCAGCACCATGCATGTGAACCACGCCCATAGGGTACGCGGCCAACGCTGGGCGGATCAGCAAAGCTCATTTGACGACATGGCACAAAAAGCGCCGCTTACCATGACCGAAAGCTGCCACTTCATTGAGGATCATGCCTTGCAAGGCCCCTATGTGATGGGCGGTGACATAACCTTGGCGGATTGCTATCTGTTTATTGTCAGCACATGGCTTGAGGGTGACGGCGTGACTGTCAGCGATTTCCCCAAAATCACCGCCTTTCGCGACCTGATGAACACCCGCGCCTCGGTCATCGCCGCGCGCGATATAGGCATGTTATAAAGGATAATTTCATGACACATCTTTGGGTCCGGGCCGAGCAGCGCCCAAATGAAGAGCGCGTGGGGCTGACGCCAGAAGGGGCCGCTGCATTGATCAAAGCAGGCCTCACCGTGACCGTTGAAGAAAGCCACACGCGCGCCATTGCCATTGACGGCTACCGCGACGCCGGGTGCACCATCGCGCCCGAATATAGCTGGCCCGACGCGCCGCGTGATGCCATCATCTTTGGCCTCAAGGAACTGCCCGAAGACGGCCCCCCCCTGCCGCATCGCCACATCATGTTTGGCCATGCCTTCAAGGGCCAGCATTCCGGGCGCGCCCTGCTTGAACGCTTCAAGGCTGGCGGCGGCACACTCTATGATCTGGAATATCTGGTGGATGAGACCGCCCGCCGCGTCGCCGCATTTGGCTATTGGGCAGGCTATGCCGGGGCGGCGGTCTCGCTGAAATGCTGGGCCGCGCAACAGCGCGGGCAAATCTGCGGCGCGGTCTCAACTTACACAGGCAAAGACGCCTTGCTGGCGGATTTAAAAGCCGATCTTGATGGCCCCCGCCCCACCGTCCTTGTCATCGGCGCGTTGGGCCGGGTGGGCAATGGCGCGTCTGACCTCTGTGAGGCGCTTGGCGTCTCCGTCACCAAATGGGACATGAATGAGACCGCCAGCGGCGGGCCGTTCCCTGAAATTCTTGCCCATGATCTTTTCATCAACTGCATCCTCGCCCGCCCCGGCACGCCGGTCTTTGTGCCCAAATCGGCCCTGACAGCCCAGCGGCAACTCTCAATCATCGGCGATGTTGCCTGTGACCCTGACAGTGATTACAACCCGGTGCCGGTCTATGATGCCGCCACCAATTGGGCCGCGCCTGCCACCCGCGTACACGACAATCCACCGCTTGATGTGATGGCGATAGATAACCTGCCCTCGCTTTTGCCGGTCGAGGCGTCCGAGGATTTCGCAGCACAGCTCTTGCCCTCGCTCACCACGCTTGGCAAGCTGGGCACCGGCGTCTGGGACCGGGCAAAAGCCACGTTTGACGACCATATGAAAGGCATATGAGCATGACAATCCATTGGTGTGGCACCGGCCTGTCGGCCATCCCCGGCCTGCGCCGCCTGATCGAGGCGGGGCACAATGTGGCCGTCTGGAACCGCAGCGTAGACAAGGCCCAAGCGGCGGTGGGCGATCTGACCAAAAACATACAGGCGTTTGACGCAGGCACTCTTGCGGGCAAAGTGCAGCCCGGCGATGTTGTGGTTTCCATGCTGCCCGGCGAGTGGCATGTGCCGCTGGCTGAGATGTGCATTGAGAAGGGCGCGAATTTTGTTAGCTCATCCTATATTTCGCCGGAAATGCGCGCCCTGAATGAACAGGCATTAGAGCGCGGCGTGGCACTGGTGAATGAGGTGGGCCTTGATCCCGGCATTGATCATCTGATGGCACATTATCTGGTGGCGGATTACCGTGCTTCCCATGCTTATAACGCGCAAAATGACCTCTCATTCATCTCCTATTGCGGCGGCATCCCCGCCAAACCCAACGCCTTCCGCTATAAATTCAGTTGGTCCCCTTTGGGGGTGCTCAAGGCCTTACGCTCGCCCTCACGCTCGATCCGGCATTATACCGAATTGAACGTCGCCCGCCCCTGGGACGCGATCAGCAGTTATATAGCGCCGCTGCCCGCACCGGAAAGTTTTGAGGTCTACCCCAACCGTGACAGCCTGCCCTTCATGGCCGATTACCAGTTTGATCCGGCGTGGAAAATCAAAGAGTTTGTCCGCGGCACCCTGCGCCTCAATGGCTGGGCCGAGGCGTGGAAAGATGTGTTTGCCGAGATTGAGACCCTTGAAGGCCCGTCGGGCGAGGCCCGGCTCATCGAGATGTCCGATCAGTTCTGGGCCGAGAATGCTTACGGCGAAAATGAACCCGACCGGGTGGTGCTTTTTGTCTCTCTCAAGGCCGAGAAAAACGGCCAGACGATATGGCATAAAACCTACGCCATGGACGCCCAAGGCGACATACGCGGCACGGCGATGGCGCGGCTTGTGTCGGTCCCGGTGTCGCTCACCGTTGAGGCCGTTCTAAATCGCGAGATCCCCGCAGGTGTCACCGCCGCACCACATGATCCGAAACTGGTCGCGCGCTTTCTCAGTGAGATCGACAAACTGGCGCAATATCTGCAAGTGGTGGACCACATGAAGATGTAATGTAGGGTGGGTGAAACCCACCCGCCGCCGGAAGATCAATATCCTCCATATGGGTGGGTTTCACCCACCCTACAAATCCCTCATCCCCCGCGCACCAGATCATCCTCATCACCCGAGGCCGAAAGCCCCAGTTCCTCAAGGCCGTTTTCAAGATGGTCCGACAAATGCGGCGTGCCCAGCAGGTAATCCG
>CAZZKL010000076.1:0-4217 GCA_964655135.1 uncultured Roseovarius sp.
TCGCTGGTTCCTGAGGTGTCATCTTGCTGTGCCAATGCGCCATCTTTCCATTCGCCGCTGATCTCCTGACCGGTGGCGTAGCGCATGATGCCCTGACCTTGACGTTTGCCTTTGCTGAATTCGCCCTCATAGACGTCGCCATTCATATAGGTCGCTTTGCCATAGCCGCTGATCTCGCCGTTTTGCCACTCACCGGTATATCTGAACCCGTCGGGCATGGTGATTTTGCCCAACCCGTGGCGCTGGCCATCCTTGAACAGGCCGGAATAAACCGTGCCATCGGGGTAGGTGGCGGTGCCTTTGCCATCGCGCTGGCCATTTTTCCAATCGCCCTCATAGCGGTAGCCATCGGCATAGGTCATCACGCCCTTGCCGTGATTTTTGGCGTTTTTAAACCCGCCCTCATAAACCAGACCGTTGGGGTAGGAGGCTTTGCCTTCCCCGTCGATCACACCGCCGACCCATTCGCCTTCATAGGTTGAGCCATCGGGATAGGTGATTTTACCCTGACCATTGGCCAGATCATCGCGAAATTCGCCGACATAAACCGAGCCGTCGGGATAGGTTACGGTGCCCTCGCCGGAAATCTTACCAGCCACCCATGACCCTTCATAGCGATAGCCGTCAGCGCCGGTGAATATGCCTTGCCCGTGGCGGCGGTCATCGGAAAAATCGCCCTCATAGACATCGCCATTTTTATAGGTGACTTTGCCTTTGCCCTCGCGGCGACCATTGACCAATGCGCCTTCATAAACATCGCCATTGGGTTGGGTGAGTTTGCCGGTGCCATTGATCTGCCCGTCTTTCCACAGGCCGGTATAGATCAGACCGTCGGGCATTGTCAGGGTGCCTTCACCCTCGCGCGCGCCGTTTTTGACGGTGCCCTCATAGATGCCGTCATCGGGATAGGTGATCTTGGCGGTGCCGTCTTTCACCCCGTTGACCCAATCGCCCTCATAGACATAGCCGCCCGGGCTGGTCATGGTGCCGTGGCCATTATGCATCGCATTAAGAAAATCACCCTCATAGCGCACGCCATTGGCATAGATCGCCACGCCGCTGCCGGTGATTTTACCGTCTGCCCAATCGCCCTCATAGGTGCCGCCATCGGCGAACACGATCTTGCCGACGCCATTGGGCTTGCCCTTGGCAAATTCGCCTTCATAGACCGATCCGTTGGGGAAGCGGGCCACGCCTTTGCCTTTGATCTCGCCCTTGACCCATTCGCCGACATATTCATAGCCATTGGGCAGGGTATATTTGCCGGTGCCATCCTGCAGGCCGTTCTTGAACGTGCCCTCATAAACGCCGCCATCATCATATTGCTTGGTCTCAACCGTAGCTTCCTGCGCCAGCGCAGCAGATGCCGCCACCAGTGCCGCGCTCAGGATAATGGATTTTTTTAAATTATTTAACATATTAGCCTCATAACCCCTTGGCTTCCTCGCCTGTGAGGGGGAATTTAGTAGACACAGAGCCGCGTGACAACGTGTTTTGTTCAAATCGTCTTTCCCTTGGCCCATGATCTGTTAAATCTGTCGGGAAATCAATCATGGGGCACGCAAAATATGACCGACAGGTTTCGCCTGACACTAGCACAGCTCAACCCGATTGTGGGGGATCTGGAAGGCAATGCCGCAATGGCGCGCAAAGCCTGGGATGAGGGCCGCGCGGCGGGGGCCAATATGGTGGCTCTGCCTGAGATGTTCATCACCGGCTACAACACCCAAGATCTGGTGATGAAGCCCGCCTTCCACAGGGAAGCGATTGCAACGCTGGAAAAGCTGGCGGTTAACTGCGCGGATGGGCCCGCATTGGCGATTGGCGGTCCGGCCTTGCAGGGGGCGGGGCTGTATAATGCCTATTATATTCTCAAGGGCGGGAAAGTGCGCTCAAAGGTATTGAAGCACCATTTGCCCAATGAAACCGTGTTTGATGAGGTGCGGCTCTATGAGGCGGCCGATGTCGGCGGGCCTTATGTGGTGGACGACGTGCGCATCGGCAGCCCGATTTGCGAAGATGCCTGGCACGGCGATGTCACCGAGACCCTGTCTGAGACTGGCGCGGAATTTCTGCTGGTGCCCAATGGATCCCCTTATTACCGCGACAAGATGGAGGTACGGCAAAACCTGATGGTGGCGCGGGTGGTTGAGACCGGCCTGCCGCTGATTTACCTCAATCTGGTCGGCGGGCAGGATGATCAGGTGTTTGACGGCGGCAGTTTTGTGCTTAATCCCGGCGGCGCGCTGGCGTTGCAGATGCCGGTGTTTGAAGAGGCGATTGCGCATCTTGATCTGGTGCGCGGCCCCGAGGGTTGGCGGGCTGAACCGGGGGTTTTGGCCTCGTTGCCCGATGCCTATGAGCAGGATTATCGCGCGATGGTTGTAAGCCTGCGCGATTACATCGCCAAAACCGGGTTTACAAAGGTGCTTTTGGGCCTGTCCGGTGGGATTGATTCGGCGATTGTTGCCACCATTGCGGTGGATGCTTTGGGGCCGGAAAATGTGCGCTCGGTGATGCTGCCGTCTGAATATACCTCGCAGGAGTCATTGGAGGATGCCAAGGCGGTGGCGGAGAACCTTGGCTGCCGGTATGATTTTATTTCAATCGCCGAGGGGCGCGCGGCGATTACAAACACGCTGGCGCCGCTGTTTGAGGGCACAGATGCGGGCGTGGCCGAGGAAAATATTCAGTCCCGTCTCAGGGGGCTTTTGCTGATGGCGCTGTCGAATAAATTTGGCGAAATGTTGCTGACCACCGGCAATAAATCCGAAGTGGCGGTGGGATATGCCACCATCTATGGCGATATGGCGGGCGGCTATAACCCGATCAAGGACATGTATAAGACCCGGGTTTTTGAGATTTGCCGCTGGCGCAATGGCCATCACCGGCCATGGATGAAGGGGCCAAAGGGCGCGGTGATTCCTGAGAATGTCATCTCGAAGCCGCCCACGGCCGAGCTGCGCGCCGATCAAAAAGACAGCGATTCATTGCCGGATTATCCGGTGCTGGACGGGATTTTGAATATTTTGGTCGATCTTGACGGTTCGATTGCCGATTGCGTGGCGGCGGGGTTTGACCTCAAAGACGCCAAACAGGTTGAGCATCTGCTTTATATCAGTGAATACAAGCGGTTTCAGTCAGCGCCCGGCACGCGCCTGAGCAAGCGCGCGTTCTGGCTTGACCGGCGGTATCCGATTGTGAACCGGTGGCGTGATGACAGCGGAAAAAGCTGAATGATGAATTAAATATGCATATTTCCACCACCGCACGGGGATGTGATTTGAGCCGGGCGTAAAACGGTGCAGACTGTGCGCCACATCAACAGGTCAGGAAACCCTCATGCGATTTGCCGTTTTAATTGCCGCTACAACCCTTTTCTTTGCCACCCCGGCGCTGGCGTGTGGCGCGGATAGTGATTGCACGGTGGGCAACCGCGATTACCGGATTGCCATGCCTGAGGGCTTTGATGGCAGCACGCCGGTGGGGGCGATCATGTTTGCCCATGGCTATCGCGGATCGGCCCAAGGGGTGATGCGCAACAAATCCCTGCGGCGGATGGCCTCGGATATGGGGCTGGCTTTGATTGCTTTGAATGCGGGCCAAGGCGATTGGTCATTGCCAAACTCGCCGCATGACGGGCAGCAGGACGGGTCGGTTGAGTTTAATTATGTCGATGCGGTCCTGAGGGATGTATCCGAGCGGTTTAAGGTGGATGATGCGCGGATCATGGTCACCGGATTTTCTGCTGGCGGCATGTTGGTGTGGAACCTTGCCTGCGCCATGCCGGGCCGGTTTGCCGGGTTTGCGCCGATGTCGGGCACGTTCTGGAAAGGGCCGCCGAAAACCTGTTCCAAGCCGGTGGCCAATGTGGTGTATATCCATGGCGACGCAGATAAAACCGTGCCGTTGCAGGGCCGTGAAATTGCCGCCACGCGCCAGGGGAATGTGTTTAAGGTGCTTGATATGTACCGGAAATTTGGCCGCTTCGGGGCGCAGAAGAAATCCAGCCAAGGCAGGCTTAGCTGCACCAACAGCAAAAATCCCGAGGGCGAAATCCTTGATTTTTGTCTGTTCAGCGGCGGGCATTCTTTTCGTACCGAATTTGTCCGCTACGCATGGGAGACACTGGCAAAAGCGGGCAAAGTTTAACCGCCCGGCCTTTAACCGCCCGGCCTTTAACCGCCCGGCCTTTAACCGCCCGGCCTTTAACCGCC
>CAZZKL010000076.1:4317-8059 GCA_964655135.1 uncultured Roseovarius sp.
TTTAACCGCCCGGCCTTTAACCGCCCGGCCTTTAACCGCCCGGCCTTTAACCGCCCGGCCTTGGGTCACAGGTGCATCTGATAGCTTTCGGGCACATAGGTGAAGCCATCGCCACGGGTTTCCACATAGCCCAGCGCGGGCCAGGGCATGTGATAGCCAATGAATGGGATTTTATCCGCCGCCAGCATATCCAGCATCTTGCGGCGGGTGAGCGCGGCCAGCTTTTTATCCATGTCAAAGCGCACCTCCCAGGTGGGATACGCCAGCGACCAGATATAATGATTGGCGAAATCCACGGCGAGCAACAACTGTTGCCCGTTGCTTTCCAGCATATAGGCCATGTGCCCGGGGGTGTGGCCGGGGGCGCTGAAGGGGGTGATGCCCGGCAAAACGCTGTCGGTGGCGGTTATCATCGTGGTTTGTTCCGCCAGTGGGCGCATTCTGCTCTCGAAAGTTTTGTTACTGAGCTTTGACCAAGCGTCAAATTCCACGCTGCCGGTGATATAGCGGGCCTTGGGGAAGGTCGGCACTTTGCCATTGATCAGCCCGCCGATGTGATCGGGGTGCATATGGCTGAGCACCACCACATCCACCTGCTCGGGGGTATATCCGGCACTGGTGAGCGCGTGGGTGATGCCTTTTGCGTCCCACCCGGTATCAAACAGCACCAAATGCGTGCCGGTGTTGACTAGCGTGGGGGTGAAGAAGAATTTTACTTTATCCGCCGGTATATTTGCCTGCTGTGAGGCCTCAGAAAATTCTTCATTGCTGACGTTGGTGCCAAAGATTTTATGCGGCTCATTCAGCAGGCGGGTGGCGGCGAGAAGGGTTGTGACCTCGAACGCGCCCAGCATGAAGCGGCTGTAGGTGGGGTTTGACACCCCCAGCATTGGTGCCTTGGCGAGGGTGGGCGTGGCCACGGCAATAGGCAGGGCGGCGGCGGTTTGTAACAGGGTTCGGCGAGTGAAACGGGGGGTGGGCATGGCGTTCTCCGGGTGGTTGATGGCTTATGGTAACGCGCGCCGCGCGCGGCGGCGAGGGTTTCACGCGAAAGTGACCGGGGGAGGCGAGAGGCCCCGGCACCGGAATAAGAGAAGCGGCCGGGGCGTGGGGAGCGTGGGGAGCGTGGGGCCCGTGTCAATTTCTGGACAATCGGGCGTGGCTGTGACAAAGCCGCCTGTGACCAAGGAGACAGCCATGACCACCACCCGATTTGCCCCATCCCCCACCGGTTATATCCATGTGGGTAACCTGCGCACCGCTTTGATGAATTACCTGATCGCCGCAAAGTCTGGCGGCACGTTTATCTTGCGGATTGATGACACCGACCCGGAGCGCTCAAAAGAAGAATATGTTGACGCCATCAAGCAAGACCTTGAATGGCTGGGCCTGCATTGGGACCGGGTTGAGCGCCAATCTGAGCGGTTGGAGCGTTACGCGGATGCGGCGAATCAACTGCGCAAGATTGACCGGTTATATGAGGCGTTTGAGACCCCGGTTGAGCTGGACCTCAAGCGCAAGAAGCAGCTTAATATGGGCAATCCGCCGGTTTATGACCGGGCGGCGCTGGCGCTAACTGAGGCTGAAAAGGATGCCTTACGCGCTGAGCGCGGCACTGGCGTGTGGCGCTATATGCTGGATCAGACGCGCACGGAATGGCATGATGGCATTCACGGCGATGTCTCGATTGACACCGCCAGTGTGTCTGATCCGGTGCTGATCCGGGGCGATGGGCAGGTGCTGTATACTTTGGCCTCGGTGGTGGATGATACCGATATGGGGGTGACCCATGTGGTGCGCGGCGCGGACCATGTGACCAATACGGCGACGCAAATTCAGATCATCAAGGCGCTGGGCGGCAATGTGCCGGAATTTGCCCATCACTCATTGCTGACCGGGCCGCAGGGCGAAAGCCTGTCAAAACGCCTTGGCACGCTGGCGCTGCGTGATCTGCGCGAGCAAGGGGTTGAGCCGATGGCCCTTCTGAGCCTGATGGCGCG
Source organism: uncultured Roseovarius sp. (assembly GCA_964655135.1). Taxonomy (GTDB): domain Bacteria; phylum Pseudomonadota; class Alphaproteobacteria; order Rhodobacterales; family Rhodobacteraceae; genus Roseovarius. The sequence goes on from CAZZKL010000076.1 coordinate 6,318, forward strand.
GCTGGGGTCGTCTGATCCGGTGGAGCTGCGCACGGATATGGCCGAGCTGATCGAAGGCTTTGAGATTGGCCATTTCGGCGCGGCACCAACCAAATTTGATGTGCAGGATTTGTTCCCGCTTACGGCGCATTATCTGCAAGCGTTGCCGCTTGAGGCAGTTGCGGGCAGGATTGCGGACCTTGGCGTGCCAGAGGATTTGGCGGCTGAGTTTTGGGAGGTCACGCGCAGCAATATTACCACGCTTGGCGATCTGGAAGGCTGGTGGAAGATGTTCCGCGATGGGGCCGAGCCGGTGATTGATGATGAAGACGCTGAGTTTGTGGCGCAGGCCATGGCGCTGTTGCCCGAGGGGCCGCTGGATGGCGATAGTTGGGGCACTTGGACCGCAGCCGTCAAACAGGCCACCGGGCGCAAGGGGCGGGGGCTTTTTATGCCGCTGAGGAAGGCCCTGACTGGGCAGCAACACGGCCCGGATATGAGCCGGGTGCTGCCGATGTTGCAGGTGATTAAGGCGCGGGGCTAGGCTTGCCGCCAATGTTGATGCGGGTGGCGGCCAGCGCGAGGCCCAGAAAACAGGCCAGACCGGCAAGGGCATACCAGCCGAGGATTTGTTGAATTTCGGCGGCGGGCATGGGACCGGTGTCTGAGGCAAAGAACGACGTCATAAATAGCGCAGCGGCGAAGATGAGACGCCCGCAGAAGCTTTGCAATGAGATATATGTGGCGCGGCTTTCATCGCTCAAAAGCGGCTGTATCCGGGCAATAATGAATGGTTTTGACAGGGCGTCAGGGACCATGCGCAAAAGCAATATCGCAATCGCAATCGCCTGACCCGAAAGGGCCAGCACCGCGCTCAGGCCGATTTGCAGGGCGAAGGCCATCAGCAGGATCAGGGCAAGGCCAAGCCGCTGCCGCAGGGTTTGGGCATAGAGCGAGACAATCACCGAGACTGCCATCATGGTGGCGGTGACAATCCCGCTGATCAAAGGCGCGTCGCCTTGCAGGCCGGTGCCCGAGAGGGCCTGAAGTATGAAGGGCTGACCAAATACATAGGGGATATGGCTGAACACATACATCAGGATACTGAGGCCAAAGAGCCAGTTCAGAACCGGCATTTTGAAGGCGGTTTTTAAGGGCGCGAGATGTAGGATTTCCGCGCCCTCGGCAATCACAACTGTCCTGCGCGGCAGGCTCCGGAAGCGGAATGTGACAGCCAAAGCTAAGGCGAATGTCACCAAAGACGCCAAAAACGGCAACATCGCATGTTGCAAAAACAGCGCCCCGCCGATGACCGCCGAAACCGCCGACGCGGTGAAGGTCATCCGCCAGGCTTTCAGCTCCTGCGCTTCGATCTCATCCGCGCGCCCGGTTGCGGCAAGGGATTCGTATAAAAGCGCGCTGTCGGTGCCCGAGGCAAAGGCGGTGCTGGCTCCAAGGCAAATCTGCGCCAGAGCAAAGGCCTGAAACCCATCCCCGAGGGTCAAAAATGCCGCCCCCGCCAGCCCGGCAAAGGCCGACAGGATCAGGGTGATGCGGCGGCCCAACCGGTCAGACATATAGCCCGAAGGGACCTCAAGCACGATGGTGCCGATGTCATAGATCGCATAAAGCATGATCGCATCGGCGGCGGAAAGCCTGTCTTGAAAGAATAAAAACCAGATCGCCTGCCAGAAGGTGAGGCTTCGGAGGAACTTAAACCACGGGTAAAGGGCGATGTTTTGGCTGGCAGAGTTTTGGCTGGC
>CAZZKL010000076.1:8159-14536 GCA_964655135.1 uncultured Roseovarius sp.
GTTTTGGCTGGCAGAGTTTTGGCTGGCTGATTGGGCGGCGGCATGGGGCATTTGTGGCTCATTTCAGGCTCATTTCCGGGGGCGGAGATTGCCGGACAATATAGGCGGCGGGCCTTGATATAAAGCGGCGCTCCTGACGGGGATTGTCAACAGGCGGGCTATGTCCAGACGCTGCCCCGGGGTGGATGCATGATGCGCACCGACAGCGCGCTGAGCTGATCATCGACAAAGCTGGTTTCCGAGCGGCTCAGGCGCTGATGCCGGGGATAGACCGGCGCGGCGCGATCATCCAGAACCGGCATATCCCAGCCGTCGGTGGTGGTGAAAAACCGCGTGGCGCCGCCCGCGCCAAACTCGCGCAGATAGCCCTGAGTGACCACATCTATATAGCTGAGCAAGACCGGGTGATCGGCGCTGGGGGCCCTATGTCTGTTACTTGGGATGGCATAGACGGCAATCTCGGGTTGATGATTCAGATCATGGCTGATCTGGTGCGTGGCGGGCAGCCTGTCATAGGCGGCTTCACGCAGGTCCAGGGCCTCCCATCCCGCACCGGGCACGGCGGCAATCAGCCCGTCGATTGAGCCGCTGGCATCGGGCACCACCGTCAGATAGGCCAGTTTGCGCAGGCTGGTATGCCGCCAAATCCGCCGCCAGCCTTTGAGCGTGGCGGCTCGTGCGCCCTCAAATTCATGGGTGTCTCGGTTGACCAGACTGCCATAGCCAAAGAAATATGCATGAGAATTATATGTTATCGCCCTGCTCCTTGATCTGAATCAATGCCGCACTCCTTTTTGCAGGCAGGATGGGGGAAATTCAAGCAACCCTAGGGGGGGCAGGCCTTTGCGGATTACAAAACGGACCAGTATTGCCATTCGGGTGCTGATGTTTTGCAACGCCAATGACGGGCGGCTGGTGACAAAGGCCGAGATTGCAAAACGCTGCGATATTTCCGAAAGCCATCTGGCGCAGGTGATCAATCAACTGGCGCAGCTTGAGTATCTGAAAACCCAACGGGGCCGTAATGGCGGCATTATGCTGTCGCGGGCAGCGCGGGATATATCCGTAGGCAGGGTGATCCGGCTGATTGAGGTTAACTCGCCGGTGACGCAATGTTTTGCGGATATGGATAATTCGTGCTCATTGGTGGATGTGTGCAACCTGAAACTGGCGCTCGCCGATGCGGCCGAGGCGTTTTATGCCCATCTGGACAAGCTCACGCTGGAGGCGTTGATGTGTGACAATGCGGCGCTGATCGCGGCATTTTTACCGGTTCAATGCGCAAAACAGGCTTGAACCGAATCGCGCCGTATACTATCGCACACTAACCCCTGATCGGGAGAACCGGCTTTGTTCGGTGCCGAAGGAGCAACCGCCCCGGAAACTCTCAGGCAACAAGGACCGATCTGGGTGACGACAACTCTGGAGAGTTCCCGGGCCTGACCCGGGGCGCCGAAGGGATAGCGATCTCAGGCAAACTGACAGAGGGGGCATCATAGGCTGCGCTTATGGCGCTTGCTTGTTTGGTGCCGGGATGATCATCTGATTCAACCGGTCTTTGATTTGGGAGAATTGAGATGAGTGATTTACATGTGACACCACTGAATGCCCTGCACAAAGAGTTGGGCGGCAAGATGGTCCCGTTTGCGGGCTATGAAATGCCGGTGCAATATCCTTTGGGGGTGATGAAAGAGCATCTGCATACCCGCGCCCGCGCCGGGTTGTTTGATGTCAGCCACATGGGGCAGGTGATTGTGCGCGCCGAGGGTGGCTATCAGGCGGCAGCGCTTGCGATGGAGGCGCTGGTGCCGGTTAACCTGCTGGGCCTGCACGAGAACCGTCAGCGGTATGGGTTTTTCACCAATGAGGCGGGCGGCATCATGGATGATCTGATGCTGGCCAATCGCGGCGATCATATGTTTGTGGTGGTCAATGCCGCCTGCAAAGAGGGCGATATCGCCCATATGAAAGCCGGGCTTACGGGATGCCGCGTTGAGGAAATAACCGACCGTGGATTGCTGGCCCTGCAAGGCCCGGCAGCCGAGGCGGCGCTTGAGGCGCTGGTGCCCGGTGTTGCCGCGATGCGGTTCATGGATGTGGGGATTTTGGCGTCGGATTTTGGCGAGCTGTGGATTTCGCGCTCGGGCTATACCGGCGAGGATGGCTATGAAATATCCGTGGCCAATGATCAGGCCGAGGCTTTGGCGCGGGCGCTGTTGGCGCATGACGCTGTCGAACCCATCGGCCTTGGCGCGCGTGACAGCCTGCGGCTGGAAGCGGGGCTTTGCCTTTACGGCAATGACATTGATGCGGGCACGTCGCCGGTTGAGGCATCACTTACATGGGCGATTCAGAAAATACGCCGCTCGGGCGGCGACCGCGAAGGCGGCTTTCCGGGGGCTAAGCGCATTCTGGGCGAGCTGATCAACGGGGCCGCCAAAACACGGGTTGGCCTGCGGCCCGGCAGCCGCGCGCCGATGCGTGATGGCACCGAGCTTTTTGCTGATGCTGAAGGGGGCGAGGCGATTGGCCATGTCACTTCAGGCGCGTTTGGCCCAACGATCGAGGGGCCGATGTCGATGGGATATGTGGCCGCAGATCATGCGCAGGTGGGGACGGAACTGTTTGGTGAGGTCCGCGGTAAAAGGCAGCCGGTAACGGTTGCTAAAATGCCGTTCACACCGGCGAATTTCAAACGATAACATAGTAAGGGAGAGACCTGATGAAGTTTACAGAAGAGCATGAATGGCTGCGCGTTGAAGGTGATGTTGTGGTGGTCGGGATTACCGCCCATGCCAGCGAACAGCTGGGGGATGTGGTGTTTGTTGAACTGCCGGAAGTGGGCGATGAGGTGACCAAGGATGATGACATCGTGGTGATCGAAAGCGTCAAAGCCGCCAGTGATATTCTGGCGCCTATTGACGGTGAAGTTGTTGAAATCAACGAGATTTTGAATGATGAGCCGGGTAAGGTGAATGAAGATCCGCAAGGGGATGCATGGTTCTTCAAGCTCAAGGCCAGTGATCTGTCTCAGATGGACGATTACATGGACGAGGCGGCTTATAACAAGTTTATCGGTTAATCGCCGGGCGCAAAACTTTTTAAAAAAGTTTTGGCAAAAATCTTTATAAGATTTTTTGGCCTCCGGCGGGAGTATTTAAAGCGTTTCGGCATATTGTTTTGTCTCTACAATATGTTGAAACGCCCGCGACAAATTAATGTTTCGCGCGTTTTGAGTTCAAGTCTAGCCTCACTTGAACGCGAAACGCTTTGTGGAAAAAATGAAAGTGGGGCGCGGCAATGTGGTGTCGGCCCTGCATCGGATCAGATGGAGAATGTGATGCCTTTCACGCCAACCGACTATTTACCTTATGATTTTGCCAATCGCCGCCATATTGGCCCCTCGTCCGAGGAAATGGATAAGATGTTTGAGGTGCTGGGGGTCAGCACTCTTGATCAGTTGATTGATCAGACAGTGCCAGATGCCATCCGGCAAAAACAGCCGCTGGACTGGGGCGCGCCGATGTCTGAACGTGAATTGCTTTGGTACATGCGGCAGGTGGCCAAGAAGAACAAGGTGTTCACCTCGATGATCGGGCAGGGTTATTACGGCACCGTGACACCCCCGGCGATTCAGCGCAATATTTTGGAAAATCCGGCGTGGTACACCTCTTACACGCCCTATCAGCCTGAAATCAGTCAGGGCCGCCTTGAGGCGTTGTTGAATTTCCAGACCATGGTTTGTGATCTGACCGGGCTTGAGATTGCCAATGCGTCCTTGCTGGATGAGGCTACGGCGGCCGCCGAAGCGGTGACCATGGCCGAGCGCATCTCAAAATCGAAATCAAAAACCGTGTTTGTTGATGAAAATTGCCATCCACAGAATATTGCCGTGATCCGCACCCGGTGTAAGCCGCTGGATATTAATGTGGTGGTGGGCGACCCGGAAAGTGACCTGAACCCCGATGAGGTGTTTGGCGCGGTGTTTCAGTATCCCGGCACCAACGGCCATATCCGCGATTTCACCAGTCCAATTGACGCCCTGCACGCGGCCAAGGCCATTGGTATCGTGATTGCCGACCCGCTGGCGCTGACTATTCTCAAAGAACCGGGGGCCATGGGCGCAGATATTGCCGTGGGCTCGACCCAGCGTTTTGGCGTGCCGATGGGATACGGCGGCCCGCACGCGGCGTATCTGGCGTGCCGCGATCAGTATAAGCGCAACATGCCGGGGCGGATTGTGGGCGTGTCGATCGATGCCCGGGGCAATCGGGCCTACCGGCTTTCCTTGCAGACCCGCGAGCAGCATATTCGCCGGGAAAAAGCCACCTCGAATGTGTGTACTGCACAGGCGTTGCTGGCGGTCATGGCCGGGTTTTATGCGGTTTTCCACGGGCCTGAGGGCCTTAAGGCGATTGCTCAGAGGGTGCACCGCAAGACCGTGCGCGCGGCGCGGGGGCTGGAAAATGCGGGCTATAAGATAGAGCCGGAGAATTACTTTGATACCATCACCGTTGATGTCGGCCCGATGCAGGGGGTGATCCTCAAGGCCGCCCGCAATGAGCGTATTAACCTGCGTAAAATCGGCGATAGTAAGCTGGGGATCTCATTGGATGAAACCACCCGCACCGACACGCTTTATCGTTTGTGGCGCGCCTTTGGCATCACCACGGGGGTTGAGGTTAACCGCTCAGAATACCGGCTGGGCGACGGCATGACCCGCGAAAGCGACTACCTGACCCATCCGGTCTTCCACATGAACCGGGCCGAGACCGAGATGATGCGCTATATGCGCCGCCTGTCGGATCGTGATCTGGCGCTGGACCGGGCGATGATCCCGCTGGGTAGCTGCACCATGAAACTGAATGCCGCCGCTGAGATGATGCCAATCACCTGGCCGGAATTTGCCCAACCACATCCGCATGCACCCAAAGAGCAGATGCTGGGATATGCGCAGTTGATCGAGGATTTATGCGATAAGCTGTGTCAGATCACCGGCTATGACGCGATGTCGATGCAGCCCAATTCCGGCGCGCAGGGCGAATATGCCGGGCTGTTGGCGATTGCCGGTTATCACCGTGCCAATGGCGATGATCAGCGCGAGGTTTGCCTGATCCCGACCTCGGCCCACGGCACCAACCCGGCCTCGGCGCATATGGCGGGGATGAAGGTTGTGGTGGTCAAATCCCGCGAAAACGGCGATATTGACGTGGATGATTTCCGCGCCAAGGCTGAGGCGGCGGGCGATACGCTGGCGGCCTGCATGATCACCTATCCCTCAACCCACGGCGTGTTTGAGGAAACCGTGCGCGAGATTTGTGAGATCACCCATCAGCACGGCGGGCAGGTCTATATGGACGGGGCCAACCTCAATGCGATGATCGGGCTGGCGCAGCCCGGTGAAATAGGCGGTGATGTGAGCCACCTTAACCTGCATAAAACCTTTTGCATTCCCCATGGTGGCGGGGGGCCGGGCGTGGGGCCGATTGGCGTCAAGGCGCATCTTCAGCCGCATTTGCCGGGGGATCCGATGGATGTACATGGCGCGGGGCCGGTCGCGGCGGCGAATTTCGGCTCGGCTTCGATCCTGCCAATTTCGTGGGCCTATATCCTGATGATGGGCGGCGCGGGGATAACGCAGGCCACCAAGGTGGCGATTTTGAACGGCAATTATATCGCCACGCGGCTTAAGGGCGCGTATGATATTCTCTATACCGGCCCCGGGGGTCGGGTGGCGCATGAATGCATCATTGATACCCGCCCGTTTGAGGAAAGCGCCGGGGTGACCGTGGATGATATTGCTAAGCGATTGATTGATAATGGCTTTCACCCGCCGACCATGAGCTGGCCTGTGGCGGGGACTTTGATGGTGGAGCCGACAGAATCAGAAACCAAGGCCGAGCTGGACCGGTTTTGCGATGCCATGCTGTCGATCCGCGAAGAAATCCGCGACATTGAAGAGGGCCGGATTGACGCGGAAAACAACCCGCTGAAAAATTCGCCCCATACGGTGGAGGATCTGGTGGGCGATTGGGACCGGCCTTATAGCCGCGAACTTGGATGCTATCCTCCGGGGGCGTTTCGGGTTGATAAATACTGGCCGCCGGTTAACCGCGTGGACAATGTTTATGGCGACCGGCATTTGATTTGTTCGTGCCCGCCGTTGGAGGACTATGCTGAAGCGGCTGAGTAATTTACGGTCGATCAAAACTCAGAGGCCCCGGATTATTGTCTGGGGCCTCTGGTTTTTGAGGGCTGAGTGGCGGAATGGCGGGTAGCAAATCAAAATGGTCGGATGGCTGGTTCGAGCCCAAATTACTGAATGCTGCGCAGTGCGCGACTGGCAGATTTCAATTCCACACTTCGATCCCGAACGA